>DRKI01000055.1 GCA_011051875.1 Desulfobulbus sp.
ATCCAATCTCGCCATTGTTGATCCCCATGCCTTTGCTGAAGTAGTGAAGACGGCCGGGGTCCATTCCGCCTGATCGGGCAATGGAAACCGAACTACGACAACTCAGGGACGAAGCCCTGGCAGCCCTGGAGAAGATCGGCTCCAGTGCTGAACTGGAGCCGTTCCGGGTAAAGTATCTCGGCCGCAAGGGCGGGCTGATTGCCGGTCTCATGCGGCAGCTTGGCCAGGTGCCCAGGGAGGACCGGCCCCGTCTCGGTCAGTTGGCCAATACCATCAAGAAGGAGGTCCAGGAGCGCTTCGAGGAAAAGAAGGAGGCGCTGCTTGCCGCACCCGCCGCTGCCGAGGCCGGGGTCGACCGCAGCCTTCCTGGCCGCTACCTGCCCTTTGGCCGCCTCCATCCCGTGACCCAGGTCATGGAGGAGATCTGCGCTATCTTCGAGGGCATGGGCTTTGCCGTCGCCGAGGGGCCGGATGTGGAGACCGACCACTACAACTTCGAGGCCCTCAATATCCCCAGGCACCATCCTGCCCGTGACATGCACGACACCTTCTATGTCACGGACTCGATTCTGCTGCGGACCCACACCTCGCCCATGCAGGCCAGGATCATGGAGACCCAGGAGCCGCCGCTGCGCTATATCGCGCCGGGCAAGGTGTACCGGTGTGACTCCGACATCACCCACACGCCCATGTTTCACCAGGTGGAGGGGTTCCTGGTCGATCGCATCGTCTCGTTCGCCGATCTGAAGGGAGTGCTGACCAGTTTCATTCACCGGATGTTCAGCGACGACCTAGCGGTCCGGTTCCGGCCGAGTTTTTTCCCCTTTACCGAGCCCAGCGCCGAGGTGGACATCGCCTGCGTCATCTGTGGCGGTGCCGGCTGCCGCGTCTGCAAACGGACCGGCTGGCTGGAGATCCTGGGCGCCGGACTCATCGACCCGGCCGTACTCACCATGGTCGGCTACGACCCTGACCGCTATTCCGGGTTTGCCTTCGGGCTGGGCGTGGAGCGGATCGCCATGCTCAAGTACGGCATCGACGACATCCGGCTCTACTATGAAAACGATCTTCGTTTTCTCTCCCAGTTCTGATCCCGGATCGTACACACCGCAGACGCTTTACCCTCCTGTCCGGCCCGGATGCCGATGCCGGGCAGGGGCCCTGATCAACGAGTAACCATACAGCGAATTATCTGCAGACGGGACAGGGTGCCCGGAAGTCGCCTGAGCGGAAATCCGACTTTTCCCCTGCCCGGAATCCTATCCCGTCCTCCGGTTCGTTGCCGACAGGATACCGTATCCCATGAAATTCACCCTAAGCTGGCTCAGTACATTTGTCTCCATCGACGGCCTGGACCCTGACCAGCTCGCCGATCGTCTCACCATGCTCGGACTGGAGGTCGAGGCGGTGGAGAAGCTTTACCAGGGGCTGGACGCCATCCTGACCGCCCGGGTCGTGTCGGTCCGCCCCCATCCCGATGCCGACAGGCTGACCCTGTGCGACGTTGATACCGGCCAGGAGACCGTGCAGGTGGTCTGCGGGGCGCCCAATGTCCGAGCCGGCCTGGTGACGGCCATTGCCCTGCCCGGTGTCTCCCTGCCCGGGGGAATGAAGATCAGGAAGGCCAGGGTGCGGGGGGAGCAGTCCCTGGGTATGCTCTGTTCCGCCAGGGAACTCGGGCTTGGCGATGACCACAGCGGTATCATCGAGCTGGATCCCGACCTGGCGCCGGGGCGCCCGCTGACCGAGGCGCTTGGTCTTGACGACACGATGATCGAGATCGACCTGACGCCCAACCGGCCCGATTGCGCCAGCGTTATCGGCATCGCCCGCGAGGTGGCAGGCTTTACCGGCTCCCCCCTGCGGCAGCCTGTAACCGAGGTTCCGGTCCTGACCGGGGAGGATGTGGATTTCAAGGTGACCATTGCCGAGCCTGGGCTCTGTCCCCGGTATGCCGCCCGCCGGCTGAGCAATGTCCGGGTCGGGCCATCGCCCTGGTGGCTGCAGCGGCAGCTTCTTGCCGTGGGCATGCGGCCCATCAACAACATCGTCGACGTGACCAACTTTGTCATGCTCGAATATGGCCAGCCCCTGCATGCCTTCGATTTCACCAGGCTCGAAGGGGGCGAGATCGTGGTCCGGCTGCCGCAACCGGACGAAAAACGGTTCACCACCCTGGACGGGGTTGAGCGGGAGATCGAACCGGACATGCTGATGATCTGTGACGCGCGGCGGCCGGTGGCCGTGGCCGGGGTCATGGGCGGACTGGACTCCGAGGTCACCGATACCACCACCGAGATCCTGCTCGAATCGGCCTGCTTCGACCCGGTATCCATCAGGCGTACCGCCCGGCGGCTCAACCTGCCCTCCGAGGCTTCGTACCGCTTTGAGCGGGGCGTGGATCCCGAGCTGGCCACCAGGGCCATGGAGCGCGCCGTGCAGCTCATGGCCGATGTGGCCGGGGCCGAGATCAGGCCTTCCGGGATCGACGAGTATCCCGGCCGGAAGGAGCCCCTGCGGCTCGATCTGCGGGTCGGGCGGGTGAACGCGCTGCTCGGGGTGGAGCTGGACAGCGGCCGGGTGGCCTCCTACCTCCGTTCCATCGGGTTCGAGGTCGCCGACGACAGCCAGGACGTGCTGAGTGTCACCGTGCCCAGCTTCCGCATCGATATCGAGCGCGAGGTGGACCTGGTGGAGGAGATCGCCCGCCTGGTGGGCTACAACGAGATCCCGGTCACCAGCCCGCGCATCAGCATGGAGTATCCCCGGCACGACGAACTGAGGACCCTGCGCCGACAGGCGGCCGAGATCCTCACCGCCCAGGGCTTCTACGAGGCCATCAACTACAGCTTTACCGCGGAAAGACATCACGACCTGATGGGGCTGGCAGCCGATGATCCCCGCCGCAGTGTGACCCGCCTGCTCAATCCCCTCACCGAGGACCAGGCGGTGATGCGGACCATGCTGCTGCCGGGGCTGCTGGAAAACATCCGGCGCAACATCAACTTTCAGCGTCCCGACATCCGTCTCTTCGAGATCGGCAAGATCTTTCTCCAGAAGAAGGAGGGTGAGCAGCCCGAGGAACGGTTCCAGGTCTGTGCCGTGATGAGCGGCGGCCGCTATCCCGGCGCCCGGCCCCTCTATTTCGCAGGCCGGGAGACGGATTTTTTCGATATCAAGGGTGCTGCGGAATGTCTGCTCGAGGCCCTGCGGATCCGCAGGGGTGAAGGCGGTGTTGATTTTGTTGTTGATAGAGAACGTGCGCAACCGTATAGTGACCCGGAACTGGCCCTGCAGATCGTGGCCCGGGGCCAGGAGATCGGCAGGGTCGGCCGGTTGAACACCAGGGCGGCCAAGGGCTTTTCCCTCAAGCAGGAGGTCTATTTTTTCGAGCTCGACCTTGAGGATCTCATCGCACTGCCGAGGCAGGCCAGGGAATTCAAGCCCCTGCCGCGCTATCCCAGCGTGCGGCGAGACATCGCCCTGGTCGTTCCCGACCAGGTGCCGGCCGGTGACCTGCTGCAGGCCACCCTGGATCAGAAGGAGCGTTTTGTCGAGTCCGTCGACATCTTTGATGTCTACCGGGGCAAGCCCATTGCGGACGGCATGAAGAGCGTGGCCCTGACCGTGACCTACCGTTCGCCGGAGCAGACCCTTGACGACGAGACAGTTGACAGGATTCACCAGAAAATTGTAAATTCTCTGATGGCGACCTTCGGGGCCCGCTATCGTGAAGGAATGGAATAGATGAAGAAGAAAAACGTTACCCGCAAGGAACTGGCCATCTCGGTGAACAACAAGCTTGGCGTTTCCCAGCGCAATGCCGCCGAGATCGTTGATACTGTTTTCGCCACCATGAAGAAGACGCTGATCAGCGGCGAGTCCATCAAGCTTGTTCAGTTCGGCACCCTGACCGTCCGGGACAAGGCGCCGCGCCGGGGGCGGAATCCCCGCACCGGGGAGTCCATGACCATCACCAAGAGAAAGATGGTTTCCTTCCGTCCCAGCAAGCGGTTGCGGGAACGGCTGAACCGTGACTGAACACCGTCTTTCGTCAGCCTGAATCGTGAGCGGTTTTTTTCATCGTGCCCGGGACGCGGGATTTGCCGGTGGATGATACGCTCGATTCAGGGTCAATACTGTGGTCCGCCTTGGACTGATGACAGAGCACCTTGTTCCATGGGCTGAACCCTGGTCGAACAATACGGTACACGTGAAAGAGCCCACTCCCGAGGCAGCCAGGATACCGGACAAGAAGTATTTCCGGATAGGAGAGGTCAGCGGCCTGGTCGGAGTCGATCCGCACGTGCTGCGGTACTGGGAGACGGAGTTCAAGCTCATTCGGCCGCGCCGGGCCCGGTCCAACCAGCGGCTCTACCGGAGGCAGGACGTGGAGAACCTGCTCCGGATCAAGACCCTGCTCCACGACGAGGGATATACCATCTCCGGGGCGCGACGGCTCCTGGGAAACCGGAACAGGCGGGAAAAGATTCCCACGCAGGGCACCACCTCGCCGGCCGCGGGCCGGCTTGCCCTGGTCCGGCGCGAGCTGGAAGGTATTTTACAATTGCTGCGGTCAAAGAAGAGAGGGTAGGGCCAAGAAGCTGTTGACAGCATGTGGCCCTGGATGCTACAACATGTCACACAATTCGGAACGTAGCGCAGCCTGGTAGCGCACCTGAATGGGGTTCAGGGGGTCGGAGGTTCAAATCCTCTCGTTCCGACCAGAAATGTGGAAAAGGGACCTGGAGCACAATGCTCGGGTCCCTTTTTTTTGGTATCCCGGCCGTAACCGATCACGGAATCTCCCGTTACCCCGGATCAATACAGGATTTGTAGAGGGGCACGGAACAACCCTGCAGCGAACCGGCACGCCCGGAGTTCCCGCGTCCCTGCACAGAGACGGGGCACCTGTGCCAAGTTGGTAATGCTGTGATCAGGCAGATTGCTCCAGGATCCGTCCCAGGGTGGCGGCCAGTTCCGCCACCTGGAACGGCTTGACCAGGATTCCGGCAAAACCATGGTCCCGGAAATCGGCCAGTATCGGGTTGTCGGAGTAGCCGGAGGCGACAAGGATCTTTGCTCCCGGGTCGTGGCGGCGCAGTTCCCTGGCCGTCTCCTCGCCCCCCATGCCGCCGGGCACGGTCAGGTCGACAATGACCAGGGAAAAGGGCCTGCCCTCTTCGCCGGCCTTCCTGTAGCGTTCCACCGCCTCCCGGCCGTCGCGGACCAGGGTGACCCGGTAGCCGAGGTGCTCCAGCATCCTGCGGGTCGACTCGCCCACCAGGGGATCGTCGTCCATGACCAGGACATGACCGCTGCCCGGCCTGTCTCCGGGCCCGGCTGCCGGTGAGCCTGCCGGGCCTTCTTTGCTGGCCCGGACGTAGAAGGTACATTCCGTTCCCGCTCCCGGTTCCGAGCTCACGGTGATGTAGCCCCCGTGCCTGCGGACAATGGAGTGGCAGATGGCCAGCCCCAGGCCGTGCCCGGTTTCCTTGGTGGTGAAGTAGGGGTCAAAGATCCTGCCCAGGGTATCGGCCGGCATGCCCACACCCTGGTCGCGGACACTGACCCGGATGTAGAGGCCATTGGCAAGGGGCAGGGGATCGTGCTCGCCCTTGGTGACGTTGGCGCAGGTGATCACCATCCGGCCGCCTCCGGGCATGGCCTGCTTGGCGTTGATCACCAGGTTCTGGATCACCTGGCTGATCTGGCTGGCATCGATGTCGGCAAACCAGAGATCCGGCGGAAAATGGTAACTGCAGGCCACCTTGCTGCCCCTGAGGACAAACCCGGCCGATTCCCGGATAATTTCGTCGATGGCCGCTGTGCTGCGCACCGGTTCCCCGCCCTTGGCAAAGGTCTGCAGCTGCCGGACCAGGTCGCGTGCCCTGAGCGCGGCCTTGCGCGCCTGGTGCGCCATATCGCGCACCGTGTCCGGGTTGCTCGCCAGGGAGACCTCGATCAGGCTCAGGTTGCCGAGAATGGCGGTGAGGATGTTGTTGAAATCATGGGCGATGCCTCCAGCAAGCACGCCCAGGGATTCAAGTTTCTTGCTCTTGATCACCTCGGCTTCGAGCAGAACCTGCCTGGTGATGTCGCGGAAGACCAGGACAACACCCACTTTCCGGCCCTGGGTGTCCAGGATCGGCGCCCCGCTGTGCGCGATATTACGCCGGCTGCCGTCGCGGGCGATGAGCAGGACGTGCTGTTCCCGGCAGACGCGTTGGCCGCGATTCATGACCTGCCGCGCCGGGTCGGGACAGGGCTGTTCCGTGTTTTCGTGGACCGTGCGGAACACCTCGGTCAGGGGCCTGCCCCGGGCGGCGTCCTGGGACCAGCCGGTCAGGGTTTCGGCCACCGGATTGAGAAGAACCACCCTCCCCCCGGTGTCAGTGGTTATGACCCCGTCACCTATGGAGCGCAAGGTGACGTCGAGCCGCTCCTTCTGCTCGGCCAGTTTCTCTTCCGCTTCCCTGCGTTTGGTGATGTCGAGCAGGGTACCTTCCAGGTACTCGCCCCCTTCCGCGGCCGGTACCATCCGCGCAGACATCCTGACCCAGAATGTCGAGCCGTCCTTCCTGTGCATCCTGGTCTCGAAATCGGTCACCGGTCCCCGGCGTAACCGTTGCAGCAGCAGTTCGCGATCGCCGGGATCCGCATAGAGCTGACGTCCGATGTCGGTGACCGAGGCGATCATCTCCGCCGGGCTCGCATAGCCGTGCATGCGGGCCAGGGCCGGGTTGCAGGCCAGGAACCGCCCGTCCGTCGTTGTCTGGAAAATACCGTTGAGGGAGTTTTCGAAGATGGCCCTGTACCTGCTCTCCGCCTGCCGCAGTTCCTCGATCTTGTTTTCCACCATCTGTTCCAGGTGGCTCTGGTAGCGGGCAAGCTTTTTCTCGTACGCCAGGCGCTGGAGGGCCCCGGCCAGGATACCGGCGGCATTGGAGAGCATGTTTTCGTCCTCCTCCTCCCGCCGCAGGCTGTCGGGCACATGGAGGCAGACCAGGCCGAGCATGCGGCTGCCGGCCCGGATCGGGATGCAGTAGTGGCCATGGGGCGACATGCCGGGAAAACGGGTGGTGTGACGGGGGTCGTCGGAGGTGGTGAAGATGATGTCGCCATGGGCAAAGGCGTGGCCGCAGAGACATTGTCCGGCTCGGATGCGGCGGCAGTTTCTGAGTTGACCGGGACTGAAGTTGTGATGGGCCTTCAGGGTGAGACCGGAGCCATCCCCGTCGGCGAGAAAGATGGCACCCCAGTTTTCGATCTGGAGAAAGTTGCAGGAGAGCAGGGCACCGAGGGTCTCCTCCAGGAGATGATCCACACTCCGGGCGTGCAGGGACAGCTCGAGCAGGGTGGTGATGAGCTGCCGGCGCTGGGAGTCGATGAAGGAGCGCCGGCTGGATTGCTCGAACATCTCCTCCAGGAGCCGGACCTTGCGCCTGAGTCTGTCGATTTTACGCCGATCGCCGCCCATCCGTCGAGTCTCTGCCGGAATCCTCTGCAAAACGAATATGGAATTCGCAGGTCCGGTCCCCGCGGTGTTGGCACAGTGTCTGCCGATACTCGGTGCGGACACCGTAATATGTGGCAACGCCTTCGATGAGCCCCTCCACCAGGTGACAGAGTCTCCTCTCGGACGTGTACTCCAGGACCAGTTCGCCGGGACCGGTATCGCGGCAGGTGAAATCTGGCACACGGGCGTCGGTGTACAGTTTCTTGACCTCCACCAGGTGGACCATGCCGGTGAACTTGAGAAAATCCTTGGGATGGTGAAAGGGTGCAAAAAAATCCGGGTAGCGTTCGGCCATTCTCGGGATGGCAAAGCGGCCGAAGGCCCGGTGGAATGCATCCTCGGCGAGGCCGGCGTCCGCTGCGGCCTTTCTGACGATTTCCCGGAAGTCCTCGTCCGGATAGGTGCCGGGGGCGACCATGAGCAGGGGGTCTTTGCTCCTGAGGGTACACCGGGACAGGAGCCGCTCGTATGCCTCTTCCCCGGAGCGGCTGGTGATATAGTCCTCCAGCAGGTTGAAGATGATGCCTTTCATCGTGTGAGTCGTCCCTGTCTGTTCCGGCTGAGCGGCCAGGCATATGCCATACCCGGCTTCCGACTGGATGAGACATTGGACCGTTAATCCAGGCTCTTGGCAGGGGCAGGTCCTGTCATCCTGGCCGGTGTGTGTCAAAAAATCTAAGAATATCTGATAAGTACGATAAATACAGATTTATTACAAGAGGTTTTGTGCCGTCGGGGCAAGAATCTGACAAAAATCTCACTTTGCGGTCTCCCGGCGGCAGCCGACAGTGGATGCGCATGGGGAAGGAGGGAGGCGACCGGGGGCGGCCGGGTCGTCAGGGGCGGGAATTGTTGATTCGGTGGATATGGACCAGGATGTCTTCGGCCGGGAGCGGCGGGCAGATGTGGAAGCCCTGCACGGTCTCGCATCCGAGCCGGGACAGTTCTTCCAGCACCTCCTTCTGCTCCACACCCTCGGCAATGGGCCTGAGCCCCAGGTTGTTGGCAAGGTCGATGGTGGCCTTGACAATGACCATGTCATTTTCGTCATGGAGCATGTCCATGACAAAGGTCTTGTCGATCTTGAGCTCGGTTGCCGGCAGCTGCTTGAGGTTGGAGAGTGACGAATACCCGGTGCCGAAATCATCCACCGCGAACTGGATGCCGAGGCTGTGCAGGTCTTCGATGATCCGGAAGGCCCGGGCCGGATCGGCCATCATGCTGCTTTCCGTGATCTCCAGGGTGATGTCGGTGGCATTGATCTGCCACTTGTCCAGCAGGTCCCTGACCTGGGAATAGGTCTCGGAGTCATGCAGGTTCTTTGCCGACAGGTTGATGGCAATGGGGATGTGCTGTCCCTCCTTCTGCCAGTGGTGGAGCTGGGCAAAGGCGTTGTCCAGCACCCAGTAGGTGAGCGGCCTGATCAGGCCGGTCTGCTCGGCGACCGGTATGAAATCGTCGGGCAGCAGCAGGCTGTCCCGTTCAGGCTGATGCCAGCGTACCAGGGCCTCCACTCCGCAGACCCGGTTTTCGACCAGGGAGTATTTCGGTTGATAGTAGAGAACGAGCTGTTCCTTTTCCACTGCCTTGCGAAGATCCACGGTCAGCATCAGCCGGTCCATGGAGTGCTGGTCCTGCTCGGCGTCATAAACCGCGTAGTTGCCCTCGCACCGCTTGGCCTCGTACATGGCGATGTCGGCGTGCTGGAGCAGGGTATCGCTCTCCAGGCCATGATCCGGGTACATGGCGATACCGATACTGATGTCCAGGTGCAGGTCATTGCCCTCGATCTGGAAACTTTCTTCCATGGCCTGGACGATCTTCTCCGAGATGGCGGCCGCCTGTTCCAGGTTGACCCCGGGCAGAACAACGGCGAATTCGTCGCCCCCGAGGCGCGAGATGGTGTCCGATTCCCGGATGCAGCTCCGCAGGCGCGGCGCGATGAGCTGCAGTACATAATCGCCGTAATAGTGTCCCAGGGTATCGTTGATCTCCTTGAACCGGTCCAGGTCCATGAGCAGAACGGCGATCGGGCTGTTGTTGCGCTTCGCGTCCAGGATGGCCTGGTCGATCCGTTCATGCAACAGCGCCCGGTTGGGCAGGTCGGTGAGCTCGTCGTGCAGGGCACGGTGGCGTTCTATCTCGGCGGCCTTCTGCAGCTCCTCGATGGACAACAGGCTCAGGCGGACCACGGTGGCAACAAAGATGGCCCCCCCGAACAGGACCAGGGAAACCATCAGTTCGATGAACGGGATCGTGGAGTGGTTCAGGAGGAGATAGAGGTAGCTGAAGTAGCCGATGACGAAGAAGATGATGAAAGCGCCCAGGATCCGCCAGGCTGTATAGTGCCGTTCCGCCTTCCGGCAGATGCGGTGGGTCGGGAACAGTGCGATGAGCAAGCCGGTGATCCCTGCGGAAACAAAGAAAATGGCAAAGGATTTCATTTGGATAGATGCTTGTTACTCATCTGGCTGTTCCGGTTCCCGGCAAGGGCGCAGACCGAAGGGACAATATTTCCTGGCTACATAATCATACTGGAAGGGAAAGATAAAACAAAATTCTAAATTGAGCGATTTTCATTTTGGCCAGCATGCGAGTCCTGTGGTGTTTCATTGGAGTATGTCTGCATGGATCACCACAAGGCCGGGCAGACCGGGACAAAATGGAGATTCAGGAGGCCTTCCCTCCCCTGCGACATTGTAAAAAGAAAATTAATTATAATCATGTCCTGTTTTGCATTTGCAGGCAGGGGCAACGCTCAACCTGGGAAAATGGGTTGTGCTGTAGCTCCTGCCTTGCATGAAGATGGCTCTGCCGTTGGCAGTCTGGTGGATGCCGGCCGGAAAATGGCTTGAACTGCAGAAAATGGTTGCACGCGGTCCGGTGAGTGTTTATAAATTAATAATTATTACCATGTCAGATCGATGGAGGTGAACAAGATGACGGACAGACGTGATTTTCTCAAGACCTCGGCTGCAGCGGCGGCGCTCCTGACCCTGGGAGCGGCAACCACGTCCCGGGCCGGTGACCGGCCGGCATTCAGTGGTATTGTCTACACCAGTGACAACCCCGGCCAGTGGGCGAAGAAGGTGGGCAGCCACGCGCCGCAGGTCACCGTTGACAAGGACAAGGTCACCATTGTCACCCGGCACCCGATGTCGGCGGCCCATTATATCGTCCGCCATACCCTGGTCCTCGCAGACGGCACGGTTATCGGGGGCACGACCTTTTCCCCTGCCGACAGTCCCGAGTCCACCTATACCCTGCCGGCGGGATACAGCGGCAGGCTCTATGCCACCAGTTTCTGCAACAAACATGATTTCTGGCTGACCGAGACCAGCGTGTAGCCGGGAACCCGGAACAGCGGAAACCGACTGGATCCAGGGCTGCGCCGGACAGGCGCGGCCCTTTTTTTGTGCCGTTTCCGCCGCAATGGTGATATTTTGAAGGGAGAGCATCCTGGACTGATCGTTGCGCCCATCTGCGGCACTTATAGAAAAACCATTTGTAACCATGCATCTTTTTTCATATGCGGAGTGTGATACGCTCAATCCGGGATCATGTACTCCGTGGCGGAAACGTCCCTTCGCGGACGTACCGGCACACGGTCATCACAGGATGAACAACTCGTTGTTTTCCCGTCCTCAATGCTGTAAGTTGGCACAGGTGCCCCGTATCTGTGCAGGTGTGCCGGTCCGCCATGGGCCCTCTATGCGGGCCGGCGCGGCCGTGCAGTGACGGGGTGCCTGGGACAACTTACGTTCATATGGCACCGGACTTCAGCGAACAATGACCGAGTCCCTGCAGGGAAACAGACCGCCGCGAGGCCAGGGCACAAGTCCCCGCCGCATCATACTGCTCATCTGCGCATCCACGCTTTTTCTGCTGATGGCCCTGGCCGCCGGAGGAGACCGGGTGGTACGGGTCGTTCACGGCAGCCGGCAGAAGACCACTACCAGCCACCTGGTCTTCGAGGTCAATGATTTCATTGTTCACCATTTTTCCCGGGCCGCGCAGGAGCTGTCCGCCTCCCGGCAGGTCAGGGATGTCTGTGCCGGCAGGTCAGGAGCGGACAATCCGCGCCTGCTGCAGGTGCTGAACACGGCCAGAAAGGTGCTGGGCGCCTCGATCGTCTATGTTCTCGACCGTTCAGGCACCGTGATCGGCTGTTCGCCTTATGGCAACGGTGAGACCCTCACCGGCAGAAACTATGGTTTCCGTCCATATTTCACCCATGCCATGGCCGGTGAGCCGTTTCAGTACGCCGCCGTGGGAGTGACCACGGGCAGGAGGGGACTCTATTTCAGTGCCCCGGTCTTTGCCGTTTCCGGTGATTCGCCGGCAGGTGTGCTGGTCATCAAGATCGGCATGGAGATCGTGGATTCTTTTTTTTCCGCCCTTGGCGACAAGCTCGATGCCATGCTGCTCTCGCCCGAGGGGATCGTTTTTGCCGCCACCAGGAAACAATGGCTCTTTCACTGCGCCCTGCCGGTGGAACCGCAGGTCATGGTGCGACTGAAGGAGAGCCGTCAGTTCAGCAGCCAGCGGTTGGATCCGCTGCCCTTTGTCCTGACCGGCAACACCGTGCAGTACCAGGGGACCCGGTGGCTGGTGAACCTGCAGCCGGTCAATCTCGAGGGTTGGCGGGTGGCCACCCTGCAACCGGTTCCCTACCCCTGGAGCCTGGTCCTGGTGGTGGGCAGCGGAATTCTCTTCACCGCCCTGGTGCTGATCAACATGACGCTCTACTCCTTCAAGGAGCAGAAGCTGGCCGCGGAGATCCGGGCGGGCCGGAAACGCAGCACCCTGGCCGAGGCGGCCCGGATCGACATGGCACGCGAGCTGGAGGCCATCTTCAGCGCCAGCCTGGTCGGTATTCTCCTGGTCCGGCACGGTCGGATCGTCAACGTCAACGACTGCATGTGCAGGATGCTGGGGTACAGCAGGGAGGAGATCATTGACGGCGATATCCGGATATTCTTTCCCAGCCGGGCCTCTTTTCGCCGTTTTGTCCAGCGCTATGCCCGCGAGCTGGCCCGGCGCAACCTGGAGCAGATCGAGTACACGCTCAGGAAAAAGGATTCCACCCTGCTGACCTGTCTGCTCAGCGGCCAGGCCATCACGCCCTCTGATCTCTCCAGGGGCGTGGTCTGGGTGGTGGAGGACATCACCCGCCGCAAGGCCGTGGAGATGGAACTGGAAGAGGCCCGCCGCCAGGCCGAGGCGGCCAGCCGCACCAAGAGCGAGTTCCTGGCCAACATGAGCCACGAGATCCGCACGCCCATGAACGGCATCATCGGTCTGACCAACCTGGTCCTTGAAGGTGAACTCTCGCCGGCCCAGCGCCACCACCTGGAGCTGGTCAGGAAATCGGGCCGCCGCCTGATGGCGATCATCAACGATATTCTCGATTTTTCCAAGATCGAGGCAGGCCGGCTGGACCTGGTCTCCCAGCCCTTCTCCCTTCGCGAGACCATGCAGGAGGCCATCTCGACCCTCGGTGTGCAGGCCAGGGAAAAGGGTCTTGTCCTGGCATGCGAAATTGATGACGATGTTCCGGATCACCTGGTCGGTGACCAGAGCCGTCTGCTCCAGGTCATGATCAACCTTGTGGGCAACGGGGTCAAGTTCACCCGCGAGGGCACGGTTCTGCTGCGCGCCGGCGTCCAGAACAGGCAGGGGAGGGAACGGGTTCTGCTCCTGTTCGAGGTTCTCGATACCGGAATCGGCATAGAAAGCGAGATGCAGGAGACCATCTTCGAGGCCTTTGCCCAGGCCGACTCTTCCCATTCCCGGGAGTACGGAGGCACCGGGCTTGGCCTTTCCATCTCCCGGCAGCTGGTCCGTCTCATGGGCGGAGACCTCTTTTTTGACAGCGATCCCTGCCAGGGCACCCGCTTTTACTTTTCTGTTCCCTTTGCCCTGGCCGGCAGCGGAGATTCCCGTCGCGGGGAACAGGAGGAATCCGTCCATCCCCCGGAGCCGGTGGCTGCCGCCACAGGCAAAGAGATCCTGCTGGCCGAGGACGAGTTCATCAATACGACCCTGGCCGAGGCGCTCCTCACCCGGGCCGGCTACCGGGTCACTGCCGTCACCAGCGGCCGGCAGGCGGTCGAGGCGTGGCAGGAGCATCATTTCGATTGTATCCTCATGGATATCCAGATGCCGGAGATGGACGGCTACGAGGCAGTGGCCAGGATCAGGGAGATGGAAAAGGACCGTTCCGAGCGGGTGCCGATCATCGCCATGACCGCGCATGCCATGCCCGATGACGAGAAGAAATGTCTGCAGGCCGGGATGGACGACTACATCTCCAAGCCCATTGACAGCCGGACCCTGCTCGCCCTGCTGGCAAGGTATGTCCATGGACAGGGAGGACGAGAGACGAAATGAAGCGACTGTTCCTGTTCCTGGCCGTTCTCTTTCTGGTCGGCGGCAGCGGTTACCTGCTGACCCGGCACCTGGAGCCCGAGGTTGCCCTGACCGAATACGTACCCGCCGACAGCCTGGCCGTGCTCGAATGGCGTGATCCGGCCGGCGCCCTGTCCCGTTTCCGCGCCACCAGGGTGGGCCGCTGCCTGGAGGAGATCGACTGGGTCGGTGTCATGCGCGGGCTTGGCATGCCCGGGGAACGTATCAACGGAGTCCGGCAGCGGCTCGCTGTCTTGAACGGGGTTGTCAGCAGTCCGCTTTTTTCCGGACTATTCGGGGGCAGCGTCGTCGCCGCCCTCCTGGCCCGCAGGCCCGATGGAGACAGCGACAGTGGGCCGTCCGGGGGCCGGGAAGAGGTGGTTCTGCTGGCCAGGCCCGGACAGAGAGGGGTCGCCGCCGTCCTGGTCAGAACCCTGCGGGCCAGGGGAATGGCGGTCCGGGCAGGGGCCTACCAGGGCACTGAACTCTACCGGCTGCGCGCAGACCTCTCCCCTGTCCCGCTCTACCTGGCAGTGCGTAACAATCTCCTGCTGATCGCTCCGGCCATTGCCCCGGTGCGCCGCTGCCTGGACCTGGTCCTGGCCCGGCTGGTCCGTCCGGGCACGGGCATGGGAACCAACAGGATCTACAGGCGCCTGAAAAGACGGGCCCGCGGACTGGACGATTTTTTTCTCTACCTGGATGTGGCCGCGGTCAAGTCGGCACTTGCGGCCCGCGGCACCGCACTGCCGGCGGAAAAACCCCGTGACACCGCCGCCCTGCCCCCCGCTGCCAAGGGCGTGCGGACGGCAGTTTTCTTCCATCAGCCATTTAATGATGTACACCAGTTCACCTCCATAGTAGAATTCGTGTCCGGGCACCTGACGCCCTTCCAGGCGACGATCTACAGCCGGCCGCCGATGGAGAACCGCAGGATCGTCAACATGCCCGCCAACCTGCTGGTCTACTTCTGGACCAACTGGCTCGACCTGCCCGGCTGGTGGCATTCGACACTGCGGCGGAGCCGGGGACGGGAGCGGGAAACAGCGCGCCGGTTTGCCGCCTGGGTGGAACGGATCACCGGCAGGGACATGGACAGCGCCCTGGCCATGTTCGGCCAGGAGTTCGGATTCAACGTGGTGGAGATCATCACCTCGGGCTTCTTCCCGGTACCCAGGATCTGCCTCTGCGTGGAGATGGCCGAGCCAGCGGCCATCAGGTCGGTCATCGAGAAACTGCTCAGGGACGTGCCTGTCCGGCAGGAGATGATCCGTGGTGTGCCGGTGGTGTCGGTCATGATGGCCGGTGGGCTCATGCAGCCCTCCTACGCCCTGCTCGACCGCTACCTGGTCATCTCCGACGGCAGGGACCAGATCGAGGCCATCCTGCAGCCGTCGGGCGCCATGCTGCTCGATGATCCCGATTTCAGGAAGGTGGATATGGGGCTGCTGCAGGTCAACAACATGGTCGCCTTTGCCCGGACCGCCGAACTGATCGACGGCATGGAGGAGCTGTCCTCCTGGCTGGGTACCATTGTCGCCATCAGGGACGAGGGATCGGCCGCCGGCAGCAAGGTGCTCATCGATGAGGTCGTCCTGCCCCTGCTGGAGAGCATGCGGATGTTCAGGGCCGTGGGTGTCCGCAGTTACACGGCTCCGGGCGAGCTGGTCCTGCGGTCTGCAGTGCTGGTGGAGCAGTGATGGCGCATGGTGAGCGAACCGGTCTGCCGTACTCCCGCGATGATGGCCGGAACACCGTGAACCGGTCGGCAGGGGGCCGACCCCCGGATGCGGGAAAACCTCGAGGAACCTATGGAGAAACTGATTGCCGAGTTGAAGGAGATCGTCGACTTCAAGGAGACCACCGATGTGGGGGATATCGTCCTCATCGTGGCCAAGGAGCCGCAGATCCTGGTTTATGCCCTGGTCACCAGCATAGAGCGTGACACCACCCGCCGGGACGAGTGGTGGCACGTGGGGATGCAGCTGCTCACCGTGCCGGTCCAGCCGGTGACCTGGACCCTGCGCATGGCCCAGTTCACCGGCCAGGAGATCTTCACCATGGGGGGGGAACAGCGGTTTGTCAAGGCGGTGCGATTTCCCGTCGGTCCCGGCAGGTTCGCGCCCCCGGGTGATGAACCGGGAAGAACAAGACCCCCTGCCGGCAAGGGGAGGTTGCGGATCGTGAAATGAAGTGGCAGCAGCGGACGATTACGGTCCACAACCGTTGTGGCGTCCATGGCCGTGTCGCCGCCAGGCTGGCGGAACTGGCCCGGGAACGCGATATCTCGCTGCAGATCGTCTGCGGTTCCGGGCCCGTTGATTGCGCCTCGATCCTGGAGGTGCTGAGCATGGCTCTTGTCTGCGGCAGCGAGGTGACGGTCAGGGCCCGGGGCAGCGGGGCGCAGGCTGCGCTGGACGCTGTCGAGGAATTGTTGACCCGGCAGGATGATCCGTAAGATGGGCGGCTTTGGCGACAGAATGAAGAACGGGTCCGAGCCGAGGACCCTGTACGGCATCGCCGCCTCGCCCGGTATCGTGGTGGGGCGGATTCTGGTGCTCAAGCGCCGTACGCGCAGGGCCGGCCGTTACCACCTGCCACCGGAGCTGGTGGAGCAGGAGGTGGAACGGTTCCGCCGGGCCGCGGCACAGGCAGAACGGGAACTGGTGGAGCTCCGCAGGGCCCTGGTCCGTGACATCCCGGATTCCCTTTCCATCATCGACTCCCATATCCTGATGGTCAAGGACCGGATGATCCTGGACCGCAGCGTGGAGATCATCCGCCGGGAGCAGGTCAATGCGGAGTGGGCCCTGGCCAGGGCCCTGCAGCGGATAAAGAAACAGTTCGGCCGCATCGACGATCCCTATATCAAGGATCGCTACGAGGATGTCAAGTATGTGGCCGACCGGGTCTTCGGCCTGCTGGCCGGCAGGGAAACCGATCCCCTGGCCGACGTGGACGAGGGTGTCATCGTGGTGGCCCACGACTTTTCTCCCGAGGACACCCTCCGCATGAGTTCGGAAAAGGTGCTCGGCTTTCTCACCGAGAAGGGCGGCCTCACCTCGCACACCGCCATCGTGGCCCGTTCGCTTTCCATACCCGCCGTGGTCGGACTCGAGCAGGTGACCCAGCTCTGCGCCACCGGTGACACCCTGATCCTGGACGGCTTTTCCGGCCGCGTCTATCTCAACCCGACCCCGGACCAGGTCAAGCAGTACCGGGAGTATGCCCGGCAGCACCGGGCCTTTTCCGACGAGATGGCCTTCTATATCCATCTCTCCTCCGAAACCCTGGACGGGATGACGGTGCGGCTGGCAGCCAATATCGAGATGCCGGACGAACTGCAGTCGGTGCTGCGGTACGGGGCAGAGGGAATCGGCCTGTTCAGAAGTGAATTCGATTATTTCCACCGTGAGCAGACCCCGGACGAGGAGATGCTCTATGCCACCTACCGCGAGCTGGTCAGCGTCCTTGCCCCCATGCCGGTGACCATCCGGACCCTGGACGTGGGGGGCGACAAGTTCGTGGACAAACTTCCCTCGGCCATGGTCTGTCCCGGCCAGGAGCGCAACCCGGCCCTGGGCCTGCGCTCCATCCGTTTTTCCCTGCGCGAGCCTTCCCTGCTCAAGACCCAGTTCCGGGCCATGCTCCGGGCCTCGGCCCATGGCCGGTTGCGGATCCTGCTGCCGCTCATCACCTCGCTCTCCGAGTTGCAGCGGATCCGTTCCATGCTCTCGCGGGTGATGGATGAGCTGGAACAGCGCAGGATCGCTTTTGACAGGAACGTGGAGGTCGGTATCATGATCGAGGTGCCCAGCGCCGTGATCATGGCCGATGTCCTGGCCGGGGAGGTGGATTTTTTCAGTATCGGCACCAATGACCTGATCCAGTATTCCCTGGCCATCGACCGCAGCAACCAGTACGTGGCCCATATGTACGAGCCCTTTCACCCGGCCGTGCTGCGCATGATCCGCCAGACCGTGGAGGCCGGCCATGCCCGGGGGATCGAGGTCTCCATCTGCGGCGAGATGGCCGGTGACATGATCTCCACCCCGGTCCTGCTCGGCCTGGGAGTGGACGAGCTCTCCATGCGTCCTTCGGCCATTCCCTATGCCAAGCGGCTGCTGCGGCGCTCCACCTCCAGGCAGCTGGCCGCGCTGGCCCGGGACGTTCTCGGCTGCCGTGATGGCGGCGAGGTCAGGAACCTGCTCACCGGCTATCTGCCCCGCCACTATCCCGAGGAGTTCGGCAGCCTGTGAAGGAGCGGGAGCTGATTGAGATGATCGCTGCCGCTGCCGGCCACGGCAGCGGTATCCTGCGGACCATCGGCGATGACTGTGCGGTGGTCGAGAAAGGCGATGGCCGGGTCTGGCTGCTGACCATGGATACCCTGGTCGAGGCGGTTCATTTCAACCCTGACTGGCACCCGCCGGAGCTGCTGGGACGCAAAACGGTCTCGGTCAATGTCAGTGACGTGGCGGCCATGGGCGGCGAACCGCGTTTTCTCCTGCTCTCCCTGGCCCTGCCGCCGGAGGCCGGCGGAGACTGGGTTTCCGGGTTCGTGGCCGGTTTTACCGGGGCCTGCCGCGAGTATGGCTGCCTGCTGGTTGGCGGTGATACGGTGGCGAGCCCGGCCGGGATCACGCTCAGTGTCACCGCCATCGGCGAGACCGCGGCCGACCGGGTCCTCTACCGCAGCGGCGCCCGGCCCGGGGATACGGTTTGGGTCAGCGGGCCGCTGGGGCTGGCCGCAGCCGGACTGGACCTGTTCCGGGCCGGGCTGGCCGGTAAAGAGGAGATCCTGCGGCCGCTGCTGGACGCCCATCTCGATCCACGCGCCAGGGTCGGGCTCGGCCGCAGACTGGCGGCAAGCGGCCTGGTGCATGCCATGATGGATCTCTCCGACGGCCTGGCCACCGACCTGGCCCACATCTGCAGCCAGGCCGCGGTGGGGGCCAGGGTCCGGGCCGATCGGCTGCCGCTGCATCCGGGCCTGGCACGGGCCGCCGAGCTCCTGGGAAGGGGTCCTGTGCACTGGATGGTCTCCGGCGGCGAGGATTTCGAGCTTCTCTTCACCACTGCTGCCGACGACGCGGCAGCGGTGGAGGAACTGGCCGGCGCATCGGGCCACCGGGTGTATGCCGTGGGGAGGATCGTCGAGGAGGAAGGCGTTGTCCTGGTGAGCCCCGGTCCGGGCGGACAAAAAGAGGAACAGGACATCTCCTTCCGGGGGTACGAGCATTTCAGCGCCAGGGGCAAGGACTAGGAAGATGTTGCTCAACACGCTGTTCAGACACTGGTCCTACCGGTTGTTCTCGCCGGGCACCATGTTGCGGCAGACCTACGAGGCCTTCAAGCGGCTCCTGGTCTTCGACGCCCGGTGTCATGACCTGATGGCCGAGTTCGAGGTCCTCTACCATGACGGCAGGAGGGAGGATTTCGCGGCCATCCGCAAGCGCTACGACCGGTTCGCCCGGGCTGTCTCCGGGATGATCGATTCCCTGGAGAAACTCAGTCCCACCGAGGCCGGGCCGCTGCGCGAGTATTTCAACAAGTTCGACTTCTATGTCCGCTTTCTCCTCGCACCGCCGGAGCAGTTCCTGATTCCGCCCTTTGTCGTGGATCTCGCCGAGTTTCCGGATGCCGGCCTGGCCGGCAACAAGGCCCACAACCTGGCCCGGCTGCGTCACGAACTGGACGCGCCCGTGCCGGCCGGTTTCTCTATCACCACCACCGCCTTTTTCGCGCTGATCGAGGAGAACGGTCTGCGCGGGCCCATCGACAAGCTGCTGGCAGCCATCGACATCGAGCAGCCCCGTTCCCTGGCCCGGATCTCTGAACAGCTTGTCGGCCTGGTCCGGGGCGCGGCCATTCCCGAACGGATCCGCGAACAGATCCTGGCCGCCTATACCCGGATGGAAGCGCAGTGCGGCGGCCCGGTCCGGGCCGCGGTCCGCTCGTCGGCCATCAGCGAGGATTCCGAGCACTCCTTCGCCGGCCAGTACCATACGGTCCTGGGCGCGGATAAAAAAAATATCCTGGACAGTTACCTCGAGGTGGCGGCCTCCAAGTACACGCCCGAGGCCCTGCTCTACCGGATCACCCTGGGACTTGCCGACGAGGAGGCCCCCATCGCCGTGCTCGTGCTGGCCATGGTGGACGCGGCGGCAAGCGGCATTATCTATACCAGCGAGCCGGTGGCCGGCCAGGAGCGGCTGGTCATCCACTGCATTCGCGGCCTGGGCGAGTC
>DRKI01000056.1 GCA_011051875.1 Desulfobulbus sp.
GACTCCACTGCGGAACTGGACCTGGACGAGATCCGCAAACAGGAGCCGCTCGGCCTCTCGCCCATCGACAAGACCAGGGTCTACGAGACACCGGTGGCCTACATGTCCGAGTCCGCCCTGGAGGGAGACCGGGAAAAGGGGTTGCGTATCGGCAAGGTGATCCTGGGGCGCCGCATCGACCGCGAGCACGTGGAACAGCTGCTGACAAGGGGCAGGACCGAGCTGATCAACGGCTTCATCTCCAGGAAGAAGCGGCCCTTTGACGCCTACCTGCTCCTGGATGACAAGGGCAAGCTGACTTTCGAATTTCCGCCCCGCAGGAAGAAAGGGGGCAAGGCCAGGGCCGCGAACAGCTAGCCCGCATATTTCACAAAGGTCGTTTCACAAAAGTCGTTGCGAACGGTCTGAAGTATTTTCGGGCCTTGCAGCAGATCGCCTGTGAAACATGCGGGCCAGCCTGTACGGTCCTTGAGAGCGATATGAGAAAACTGAAAAAAGGATATGAAGAGAAGAGCGGCCGCGAACTGGCCGCCATCTGCACCAGGGTGGCCCTGGACACCAAGGCCCTGGACCTGCAGGTGCTCGACGTACGCGGCCTTGCCTCGTTCACCGATTATTTCGTGATCATGAGCGGCCGCTCGGCCCGGCACGTGCAAGGCCTGGCCGAGGCCATCGAGAGCGAGCTGCGCTCCAAGCGGGTGAGCAGCAAGCACAGCGAGGGGTTGCGGGAGGGGCTCTGGGTCCTGCTCGACTTCGGCGACGTGGTGGTGCACATCTTCTATCACGAGACCCGCACCTTCTATGACCTGGAAGGACTGTGGCACGATGCGCCGCGTCTGAACGCGGAAGAACTGCTGGCCGAGCTGGCCGGATAGCCGGCCGCAAGGGGACGATTCATGAACGAAAACAGACCGCTGCTTCTGGCGATCCTCGATGGCTGGGGCGTTGGTGAAGAGAACCGGACCAATGCCGTCTATGTCGCCGATACCCCCAACATGGACCGCTGGGGCCGGGAATGCCCGGCCACCACCCTGGTGGCCCACAACGGCCAGGTCGGCCTGCCCGAGGGCCAGATGGGCAACTCCGAGGTGGGGCATCTCAACATCGGCGCCGGCCGCATCGTCTACCAGGACTTCACCCGGATCAACCGGGCCATCAGGACCGGCGAGTTCTTCGACAACCCGGTCCTCAACTCGGTCATGGAACGGGTCAGGGCCGCGGGCCGGCGGCTCCACTTTTTCGGCCTCCTTTCCGACGGCGGGGTCCACTCCCACATCGACCACCTGGAGGCCCTGCTCGAGATGGCGGCCAGGAAGGAGATCGAGGGCGTCTTTGTCCACTGTTTCATGGACGGTCGGGACACGCCGCCCTCCAGCGGTGCCGGCTACATGCGCAGCCTGCTCGATGCCATGGCCCGCATCGGCTGCGGCCGGGTGGCCACGGTGTGCGGCCGCTACTGGGCCATGGACCGGGACCGGCGCTGGGACCGTGTGGAGAAGGCCTGGGACGCCCTCGTCGCCGGCCGCGGGGTGACGGCCACCGACCCGGTGGCCGCGGTGGAGGACGCCTATGGCCGCGGCGAGACCGACGAGTTCATCAGGCCCACGGTCCTGCTCCGTACAGATGGTACGCCGGTGGCCACTGTGGAGGATGGCGATGCCATCATCTTTTTCAACTTCCGGGCCGACCGGGCGCGGGAACTCTGCCATGCCTTCACGGACCGGGAGTTCACCGGCTTTGACGTCTCCAACCGGCCCCGGATCATGGAACTGGTCACCATGACCGAGTATGAGCGCGATTTCGACCTGCCGGTCGCCTTCCCGCCGGTGGCGCTGACCCATATCCTGGGCGAGGAATTGAGTCTGCATGGCCTGCGCCAGCTCCGCATCGCCGAGACCGAGAAGTATGCCCATGTGACCTACTTCTTCAACGGCGGCCGCGAGGAGCCCTTTGCCGGCGAGGACCGGATCCTGATCGATTCACCGCGCGACGTGGCCACCTATGACCAGAAGCCCGAGATGAGCGCAAACGAGATCACCGACCGGCTGCTGGCCGTGCTCGCGGAAAAGGAGAAGGCCGGCACACCGTATGACGTGATTATCCTCAACTTTGCCAACGGCGACATGGTGGGGCATACCGGGGTTATGGAGGCGGCGGTCAGGGCCTGCGAGACCGTGGACCGGTGCCTGGGCCGGATACGTGGCTTCATGAAGGAGCGGGGCGGGATCATGCTGATCACCGCCGACCACGGCAATGCGGAGCAGATGCGCGATCTGGAGACCGGTGAGCCCTACACCGCCCATACCCTGAACCCGGTTCCCCTGATCCTGCTGGCGGACCGGTATCCGAAAAAGAAATGCCGCCTGCGGGACGGCGGTGCGCTCAAGGATATCGCGCCCACCATCCTGGCCCTGCTCGGCCTGCCCAGGCCGGCCGAGATGGAGGGCGAGAACCTGCTCGAATGCGGGGCAGGGGAGAAGGGCGAGAATTAGCTGCTATTCCAGAGGCTTTTTTGTTCCATGAGGTGACAACCGAGGCATCCGGATTCGGAACCGGCAGAGCGCGCTCCATGCGGCGTACGTCCGGTCTCTGCTTCCTTCTTTCTGCATTCGAAACGAATCATGCGATATATCAGCACACGGGGCGGTATCGAGTCCATGGTGTTCATGGACGCGGTGATGACCGGCCTGGCCCGCGACGGCGGCCTGATCCTGCCCGAGACCCTGCCGGCCATCGACTCCGGCAAACTGGAGAGCTGGCGTAACCTGTCCTACCAGTACCTGGCCAGGGAGATCCTTGGCCTGTTCATCGACGACCTGTCCGGGAACGAGATCGAGACCCTGGTGGAGGAGTCCTACCGCGCCTTTTCCCATCCCCAGGTGACGCCGGTGCGCAAGGTGGGCGATCTCTATATCCTGGAGCTGTTCCACGGACCGACCCTGGCCTTCAAGGACGTGGCCCTGCAGCTCCTGGGCAACCTGTTCGCCCTCCGGCTGCAGCAGACCGGCTCCTTCATGAACATCGTCGGCGCCACCTCGGGCGACACCGGCAGCGCCGCCATTTACGGCGTACGCGGCAAGGAGGGGATCAACATCTTCATCCTCCACCCGCACGGCCGCACCAGCCCGGTCCAGGCCCTCCAGATGACCACGGTCCTGGACGCCAATGTTTTCAACATCGCCATCCGCGGCACCTTTGACGACGGCCAGGCCATTGTCAAGGAGCTGTTCAACGATCTCGGGTTCCGGGACACCTACCACCTGGGGGCCATCAACTCCATCAACTGGGCCCGGGTCCTGGCCCAGGTGGTCTACTATGTCTACAGTTTTTTCAAGCTGCGCAAGGCGGGCTTTGATTCGGTGGACTTCTCCGTGCCCACCGGCAACTTCGGTGATATCTTTGCCGGCTTTGTCGCCAAGCGGCTGCTGCCCGAAGGATGCATCAACCGGCTGATCCTGGCCACCAATGAGAACGACATCCTGACCCGTTTCGTCAACCGGGGCGACTACTCCATCGCCGGGGTCCGGCCCACCTCCAGCCCGTCCATGGATATCCAGGTGGCCTCCAATTTCGAGCGGTATCTCTACTTCCTGCGCGACCGGGACAGCGCCCGGGTACGCTCCGACATGGAGGAGTTCGCCGCCAGCGGCCGGCTCGACCTGTCTGCCCTGCGGCAGCGGGTGGCCCGCGACTTCGTCTCCACCTCGGTCTCCGAAGAGGAGACCATTGCCACCATTGCCGACGTGTACCGGGAGCATGACTACCTGCTCGATCCCCACTCCGCGGTCGGGGTCCGGGCCGCCCGCGAGCTGGCCGGCGAGCGGCCGGTGATCTGCCTGGCCACGGCCCATCCGGCCAAGTTCGGGGACGCGGTCAGAAAGGCCATCGGCCGGGATGTGGACATGCCGCCGGCCCTGGCCGGCCTGGAGGAACGGGAGAGCCGCTGCGAGATCCTGGACGCCGACACCGATACGGTCAAGAACTATGTGCGCGAACACGCCATCACCGGCCGAGACTGAGATGGAAGAGTACCGGCTGCGGGTCGGGGAGGCGGTGGATTTTCTCCGCCGCCGCCTGGCCGACCGTCCCGGTACCCTGATCCAGCTCGGCACCGGCCTGGGCGGGTTGGCGGAGGCGATGGAGGATGCCGTCACCATCGCCTATGGCGAGATCCCGCACTTTCCTGCCACCACCGTGGCCAGCCACCGGGGCAACCTGGTCTGCGGCCGGCTTGCCGGCCGTCCCGTGGCCGTGCTCCAGGGCCGCCTTCACTGCTACGAGGGATACCCGGCCCGGGAGGTTGCCTTTCCGGTCC
>DRKI01000057.1 GCA_011051875.1 Desulfobulbus sp.
AGCCATGGTCACGCCCTCTTTTCCCCCGCAATACCTGGCCATCCTGATCCTGATCCTGTTCGGTATCGGGTTCGGCGCCGTCACCCTGTACGTTGGCCGGTTCTTCCGGATGAGCCGGCCCTATCACGAGAAGCTGGTGGCCTACGAGTCGGGCAACGAGCCCACGGCCGAGCCAAGGATGCGGTTCTCGATCAAATTCTACCTGATCGCCATCCTGTTCGTGGTCTTTGACGTGGAGGCGATCTACCTCTATCCATGGGCCGTGACTTATGACCGGCTAGGGCTCTTTGCCCTGGTGGAGATGTTCATCTTCATCTTCCTGTTGCTCGCGGGCTACGTCTATGCGTGGAAAAAGGAGACCTTCCAATGGGAGAAATAGCCGAAACCCCGATGGTTGAACTTCCGGACGGCATCCGGATGATTCCGGGCGCCAACGCCCTCCTCGGTCCGCTCAACAAGCTGGTCAACTGGGGCCGTGCCGGCTCCATCTGGCCGGTGACCTTCGGCCTGGCATGCTGCGCCATCGAGATGATGGATGCCGGCGCCTCCACCAACGACCTGGACCGGTTCGGGGTTATCTTCCGGGCCAGTCCCCGCCAGGCCGACTGCATGGTGGTGGCCGGCACCCTGACCAAGAAGATGGCGCCGGTCCTGCGCCGGGTCTACGACCAGATGCCGGAGCCGCGCTACGTGCTGGCCATGGGCAGCTGCGCCTGCAGCGGCGGCGTGTTCGACACCTACTCGGTGACCCAGGGGGTGGACCAGGTGGTGCCGGTCGATGTCTACGTGCCCGGCTGCCCGCCGCGGCCCGAGGCCCTGCTGCAGGGGTTCATCAAGCTGCAGGAAAAGATCATGGAGGAGGAGTACCGATGGAGCCGATGGCGATAGCCGAAAGGCTGGGGGAACAGTTTCCCGGCGAGATCCTCGATACCTGTGTCCATGCGGGCCAGGTCAGCGTGATAGTCCGGCGGCAGCGCATCGTCGAGATGCTGGCCTGGCTGAAACGGACCGACAAGATCCGGCTCAACCACCTGATGTGCCTCTGCGGCGTCGACAACCGTGACCGGCTGCAGCCGCCCCTGCACCGTTTCGAGGTCGCCTACTCCCTCTACTCCATCACCCACGGCCACGAGTTCCGGCTCCGGGCCCAGGTGCCGGAAGAGGACCCGGTCATCGACTCGGCCACGCCGGTCTGGAGGGGCGCTGCCTGGCCGGAACGGGAGTGCTATGACCTGATGGGTATCGGGTTCGCCAACCACCCGGACCTGCGCCGGATCCTGCTGCCCGACGACTGGCAGGGGCACCCCCTGCGCAAGGAGTACCCGCTCAAGGGGCGGGAGGAGTGGAGCGGGTTCACGGACCTGCTGCACAAGGTGGAGGAGCTGCGTTCCTTTGATTTCAACCCGGACCAGACTCCGGGCCATGGGGAGGAAGGGTAAATGACCAGGCCCATGCACACTTCACTCGACGTTCCCATCGCCGCCGGCGACGAGGAGAGCTACAGCCTGCGGATGGGACCGCAGCACCCGGCCACCCACGGTGTCCTGCGGGTGGACCTGGAACTGGACGGCGAGACCATCCTCGATTGCACGCCGCGGGTCGGCTACCTGCACCGAGGCTTTGACAAGCTGGCCGAGCACCGCACCTATGCCCAGGGCCTGATCCTCACCGACCGGCTCGACTACGTGGGTGCCATGGCCAACAACGTGGGCTACTGCGTGGCCGTGGAGCGGCTGCTGGGCATCGACACACCGCTGCGGGCAAAGTACATCCGGACCATGGTCAGCGAGATGTCACGCATCTGCAGCCACCTGCTCTGGCTGGCCACCCATGCCCTGGATATCGGCGCCATGACCGTGTTCCTCTACTGCTTCCGCGAGCGCGAGGTGCTGCTGGAGCTGTTCGAGGAGCTGTGCGGCGCCCGCCTCACCTTTTCCTATCCCCGCATCGGCGGAGTGCGCCAGGACGTGACCCACTCCTTCATCGGGCGGCTGCAGGAATTCGCCCGCACCTTCCCGGACTGGATCGAGGACTACGAGACTCTCATCGACACCAACCGGATCTGGCTCAAGCGGACGCGCGGCGTAGGCGTCATCTCGGGCGAGGACGCCCTTGATCTCGGCATCACCGGGCCGTCGCTGCGCGGCTCCGGCATCCGCTACGACGTGCGCAAGGCCAGGCCCTATGACGCCTACGGGCTGGTGGACTTCGAGGTGCCGGTGGGCAGGGAGGGCGATATCTACGCCCGCTACCGCTGCCGGATGGAGGAGATGCGCCAGTCGGCACGGATCATTCTCCAGTGCATCGACCGGCTGCCGCCCGGCCCCATTGTCGGCGACGATGCACCAGACCTGGTGATGCCGCTGCACGGCCATCCGAAGAAGGAGGCCGATGCCGGCCGCTGGGGCACCGGCCTGGTCAGGCTGCTCAAGGACCGGTCCATGTTTCCCCGGGGCGAGGTCTATGTCTCGGTGGAGGCGCCCAAGGGCGAGCTGGGCTTCTACTTTGTCAGCGACGGCTCGGGACGGCCCTACCGGATGCACATCCGTTCGCCATCCTTCATCCACATCGGGGCACTGCCTCACATGTCCAGGGGCGCCATGATCGCCGACCTGATCGCCATCATCGGCACCCTGGATGTGGTCCTGGGAGAATGCGACCGGTAACAGGCGCCTTGCGCCATGAAACCGGCACGTCCGCCGGGCGGACATAACCCACAATGAAAACAGGTAACACCATGCATGTTCTCGTGCTGCTTGTCCAGATCCTCGTTCTCTTTGCCGTGGTCATGCTCCACGTCGCCTATGCCACCTATTTCGAGCGCAAGATCATCGGCCACATGCAGGTCCGGATGGGCCCCATGCGCGTGGGCTGGCACGGCCTGCTGCAGCCCATCGCCGACGGTATCAAGTCCTTTTTCAAGGAGGATATCATCCCGGAGCAGGCCGACCGGCCCATCTTCCTGGCCGCACCCATCATCTGCCTGGTGGCCATGCTCACCTCGCTTGCCGTGCTGCCCTTTGCGCCGGGCTGGGTGCTGGCCGACATCAACATCGGCCTGATCTTCATCCTGGCCATGAGCTCGCTCTCCAGCTACGGCGTCATCCTGGCCGGCTGGGCGTCAAACTCGAAATACACCTTTCTGGGCGGCCTGCGTTCCATGGCCCAGGTCATCAGCTACGAGATCGCCATGGGCCTCAGCCTGGTCGGGGTGATGATGCTCTCCGGAACCCTGAACCTGTCCAGGATCGTCGAGGCGCAGGGGCCCTCCTTCACCGGCATGTACCTCTTTCCGCAGATCATCGCCTTTTTCGTCTTCTGCGTGGCCATGCTGGCCGAAACCAACCGGGTTCCCTTTGACCTGCCGGAGGCCGAGACCGAGCTGGTCTCCGGCTATGCCACCGAGTATTCCGGCATGCGCTATGCCATGTTCTTCATGGCCGAGTATATCGGCATGATGGTCATGTCCGCCATCGGCACGGTCTGTTTCCTCGGCGGCTGGAACGGCCCCTTCACCGTGCCGGGCGTCCCGTTCTTCTGGTTCGTGCTCAAGATCTATATCTTTCTCTTTGTCTTCATCTGGATCAGGGCCACCCTGCCCCGGTACCGCTACGACCAGTTGATGGAACTGGGCTGGAAACTGCTGATCCCGCTGGCCCTGGCCAATATCGCCCTGACCGGCATAGCCAGGGCCATCTTCGGCTGAGCCGCGAGGAGTCGCCATGTTCGTCAAGTACAAACCAAAACGCAACCTGCTGCAGACCATCCTCCACACGGAGATCCTCCAGGGTATGGCGCTCACCCTGCGCCGGCTGTTCTCAAGACCCATCACCCGCCAGTACCCGGACGAAGAGATCCCGGTGGCGGCCGGGTTCCGCGGTCAGCACGCCCTGGTCCGTGACCCGGAGACCGGCGGGTCACGCTGTATCGCCTGCATGCGCTGCGCCACGGTCTGTCCGTCACGCTGCATTCATATCCGCTTCCACGAGGACGGGGGAGGACGGGTGGTGGACTCCTATGACATCGAGGCCCTGCGTTGTGTCTACTGCGGCTACTGTGAAGAGGTCTGCCCGGTCAACGCCCTGGTTCTCACGGAGATCTTTGAATACGCGGCCTACGGCAGGGAACCGTTTCACTTCAGCCGCGAGGACCTGCTGGCCAACTGGGACCGGTTCGTGACAGAGCGGAACATCGATCCCGATACCTATGTCAACCCCTTCTGGCGGCCGAGAGGCATGCCCCGTGAACGGTTACCCGCGGGCAAACGGCTCGAGGTGCCGGCCGACTGGACCCTGGAAGGCCAGGTGGTGGGCGCCGGGTACCGGGAAGGGTCGGACTGAACAGTTCCGGGCAATGAGCGACTTCTTCCTGAACCGGGCGTTTCACCCCGGGCTGTTTCGCCTTCCGGTGTGCCATGCAGGATGCATGCTGTACCGCAAGACTCGCACCCGGGGGCAGAATGAACACTGCTCAATTCAGGTTTCTGCAACAACGCCATCGAGGATAAGGATACGACAATGTTGATGCTGCTTTTTTTCTGCTACTGCGCCGTGGTGATCATCGGCACCGGCCTGTTGGCCGTGACCCTGCGCAATCCCGTGCATTCGGTTCTCATGGTCCTGATTCTCTTCTTTCACATGGCCATGCTCTACCTCTCCCTGGGTGCCGAGTTCCTGGCCGCAGTCCAGATCATCGTCTATGCCGGCGCCATCCTGGTCCTGTACCTGTTTGTCCTCTTCCTGGTCAGCCTCAAGGACGAAGTCCGGCTGCCGCGCTTTGTTTCCAGCGCCTGGCTGGGCCGCCTCATCGCCGGCGGCCTGGCGGCCTGCCTGCTCTATATCCTGCCGGTCTTCACCACCGGCGCCAGGGGAAACTGGCCCGCGGACCGGGTCCGGGAAATCACCCCCACCCGGGCACTGGCCACGGAGATGTACTCCGCAAGTGTCCTGCCCTTCGAGATTGCCGGCCTGATCCTGCTGGTGGCGGTGATCGGGGGACTGCTCCTGGCCAGGAGAGACAAGGAAGAAAGATGACCGGCAGCGCCGTGCGGACGGACAAAATCAATCAAACGGAGGGACTGCTGTGATACCGTTAAGCTGGTACATGGCCCTGGCCGCCATACTCTTCTCCATCGGGATATATGGCTTCCTGACCAGGCGCAACATCATCATCATGTTCCTGTCCACGGAGCTGATGCTCAACGGGGTGAACCTGAACCTGGTTGCCATGAGCTACTACCTGGAGTCGATGCGGGGCCAGGTCTTCACCTTCTTCATCATCACCGTTGCCGCCGCCGAGGCGGCCATAGGGCTCGGTATAGCCATCTGTCTCTACCGCAACCGCCGGACCGTCCACGTGGATGAAGTCAACCAGTTGAAAGGATGATCATCATGCCCAGCTACCTTCTGCTCATACCGTTTCTGCCCCTGGCATCCTCTGTCCTCACCCTGCTGTTGGGCCGCAGGATGGGCACCCGTTGCCACTGGCTGCCGATCATCACGGTCCTGATCTCCCTGGTCTGCGCCATCAGGGCCTTTTTCGATGTCCTGTCCGGCACCATCATCAACCATGATATCTACACCTGGATCAGCTCCGGCGACTTCAGGGTCTCGGTGGGCTTCCTGGTGGACCAGCTCACCGCGGTCATGCTCATCGTGGTCACCTCCATCAGCTCCCTGGTCCATATCTACTCGGTGGGCTACATGAAGGGCGAGGAGGGATATTACCGCTTCTTCAGCTATCTCAGCCTGTTCACCTTTTCCATGCTCATGCTGGTGCTGGGCAACAATTTCCTGCAGCTCTTCTTCGGCTGGGAGGCGGTGGGGCTCTCCTCCTACCTGCTGATCGGCTTCTACTATGAAAAGACCTCTGCCGCCGATGCCGGCAAAAAGGCATTCATCGTCAACCGGATCGGTGACTTCGGCTTTATCCTCGGCCTGTTCCTGGTCTTTGTCACCTTCGGCACCCTCCACTACGGGCCTGTCTTCGCCAATGCCGAACAGGCCGTGGGCCAGAGCTTTGCCATCTTCGGCATGCGGTTCGACCTGCCCACCGCCATGGCCCTGCTGCTCATGTGCGGCGCCATCGGCAAGTCGGCCCAGATACCCCTCCATGTCTGGCTGCCCGACGCCATGGAGGGACCAACCCCGGTCAGCGCCCTGATCCACGCCGCCACCATGGTCACGGCCGGTGTCTTCCTGATCGCCCGCTGCAATCCCTTATTCGGGCTTTCCCCGGTCGCGATGAACACGGTCACCGTGATCGGAGCGGTCACCTGCCTGTTCGCCGCCACCATCGCCCTGGTCCAGACCGATATCAAGCGGGTGGTCGCCTACTCCACCCTGAGCCAGCTCGCCTACATGTTCATGGCCTGCGGCGTGGGCGCCTATTCCGCCGGCATATTCCATCTCTTCACCCATGCCTTTTTCAAGGCCCTGCTCTTCCTGGGATGCGGTTCCATCATCCTGGCCATGCACCACGAGCAGGAGGTCGGGTTCATGGGCGGACTCAGGAAATACATGCCCGTGACCTATGTCACCTTCCTGATCGCCACCCTCTCCATCTCCGGCGTGCCCGGCCTGGCCGGCTTCTATTCCAAGGACGAGATCCTGGCCATGGCCTTTGCCTCGCCCGTCGCGGCCGGAAAGTTCGCCTGGTTCATTGGCACCCTGGTCGCCTTCCTGACGGCCTTCTACTCGTTCAGGCTCTTTTTCCTCATCTTTCACGGCGAGTTCCGGGGAACCACCGGGCAGAAGGCGCATCTCAGGGAATCACCGGCCGTGGTCACCGTCCCGCTGATGCTGCTGGCCGCGGGATCGGTGGGAGCAGGCTGGTTCGGCGTGCCCGAGATCCTGGGCGGCGACAACCACTGGGCCCATTTTCTCGGCCCGGTGCTGGGTCACCCGGAGGTGCACCTCGGCTACCTCACCGAATCACTGCTCATGTGCGTCTCGGTCCTGGCCGGGGTCGGGGGCATCCTCCTTGCCTGGTACATGTATATCGACCAGCCCGGACTGCCGGCCGAGCTTGCGGATCGCTTTCCCAAAGCCTACCGTATCCTGCGCAACAAGTACTATGTGGACGAGTTCTATATCCGCTTCCTGGTCGAACCGGTCAAGGCCTTCAGCAGCAGGGTCCTGGACCGGCTCGTGGATACCAATGTGATCGAACTGGTGGTCAACGGGGTGCCGCGCCTGATCGGCGCCCTGGCCTCCAGGGTACGAAGACTCCAGGACGGGCTGCTGCCCCACTACCTGACCTGGATGGGAGGAAGCGCCCTCTTCCTCTTTGTCTGGATGTTCACCCGGTAACGACCCCGGTCCCCAACCTTTCTTAATCCAGAGGAAACAAACGAGAGCATCATGTCGATACCACTTCTCAGCACCCTGATCTTTTTTCCCGTTGCCGGCGGCCTGAGCCTGCTGCCGGTGGACCGGAACAAGACCGGTCTCATCCGGATGATGGCCCTGATCATCGCCCTCATGGAGTTGCTGGTCAGCCTGCCGCTCTTCTTCCTGTTCGACAAGAGCACAGCACGGATGCAGTTCACCGAGCTCCATGCCTGGATACCGGCCCTGAACATCAACTATTCGCTGGGCATCGACGGAATCAGCATCCTGTTCATCCTCCTGACATCACTGGTGACCGTACTCTCCATCCTGGTCTCCTGGGAGGCCATCCAGGACAAGGTCAAGGAGTTTTTCATCGCCATCCTGGTGCTGGAGGGAATGATCATCGGCGTCTTCTGCGCCCTGGACTTCTTCCTGTTCTACATCTTCTGGGAGGCGATGCTGATCCCCATGTTCCTGATCATCGGCATCTGGGGCGGCCCGAAACGTATCTACGCCACGGTCAAGTTCTTTCTCTACACCCTGGTCGGCAGCCTGCTGATGCTGGTGGGCATCATCACCCTCTACTACCACGGCGGCCATACCTTCGATATCCGTGAACTGGCCCGGCACACCTACTCGCCCGGACTGCAGATGCTGCTCTTCTGGGCCATGTTCGCCGCCTTTGCCGTCAAGGTACCCATGTGGCCTGTCCACACCTGGCTTCCCGATGCCCACACCGAGGCGCCGGCCGCCGGCTCGGTGATCCTGGCCGCGGTGCTGATCAAGATGGGGGCCTACGGTTTCCTGCGCTTCTCCATGCCCATCCTGCCCGACGCCACCCGGGCCATGATGATTCCCATGATCGTCCTCTCCCTGATCGCCATCGTCTACGGCGCCGTGATCTGCCTGGCCCAGACCGATCTCAAGCGGCTCATCGCCTACAGCTCGGTCAGCCACATGGGGTTCATCACCCTGGGCCTCTACGGCCTCAACACCCAGGGTATCGAGGGCGGCATCCTGCAGATGATCAATCACGGTGTGGTCACCGGTGCCCTCTTCCTCTGCATCGGCATGGTCTACGAGCGGACCCACACCCGCGCCATTGCCGATTACGGTGGCCTGGCCTCGACCATGCCGGTCTTTGCCGGTTTCTTCATGCTCTTTACCATGGCGGCGGTGGGACTGCCGGCCACCAACGGATTCATAGGCGAGTTTCTCATCCTGCTCGGCAGCTTCATCAACAGGCCGTGGGCCGCCTTCTTCGCCGCCACCGGCCTCATCCTCGGCGCCTGGTACATGCTCTGGCTCTACCAGCGGATCTTCTTCAACCCGGTCAACAGCAAGGTCCGGGGCCTGCCGGAGCTGAACCTGCGCGAGGTGGTGACCCTGTTGCCCATGGTGGCCCTGATCTTCTGGATCGGCCTCTATCCGAACAGTCTGCTCAGTTTCATGCACGTCTCGGTGGCCAACCTGCTCGACCAGGTGCACGGCGGAGCCGGAGCCGTGCGGGAGGTTGCGGCCCTGCTGCCGAAATAAACAAAACCTGGGGACGAAGATACTCGAGATGATGTTTTTTCAACGGGAATGGAAACCATGAATACTATCAACTGGGCAACCTTTGAACCGCTGCTGCCGGAGATGCTGCTGGTCTGTACCGGCCTGGTCCTGATCGGCCTGGACCT
>DRKI01000058.1 GCA_011051875.1 Desulfobulbus sp.
AGCACGGGTTCGGCCTTGACGATGTACTCGCCGTCCATGGTCAGCTTGACCCGCAGGACGCCGTGGGTCGCGGGATGCTGGGGACCGAGATTGAGAACAAAGACCTCGTCGGGTCTGCATCGGATCGGGACGGTCATGGCGTAAAGTCCTTTAAGAGAGGATGAAAATCCGCATCTTCAGGCAGAAGCAGCGGCTCCAGGTACGGATGCCCCTGGAACTTGATACCAAAGAAATCATGGGTCTCCCGTTCGTGCCAGTTGGCGCCCGGGTGGATATCCGAGATGGTCGGAATCTCCGGGTTGGCACGGGGTATGGAGGTCCTGACAACGACCCGGCATGGCTCCGGCCCCGTCTGGTTGTAATCGTAGATCACCTCCATCCGGTCCTCCTTGATCCAGTCCACGCCGGTAATCGCCTCCAGGAAAAAACCTGCCTCGTCCATGATCCTGGCGGCCTCCACGACCTGTTCCGGATCGCAGAGCACATCAAGATGGGTCCCCCTGACAGCATGGTCGGTCACCAGCACCCCGTTTTCCCGCGGCCCCTCCTCGGCCGCCTCTTCCTCCTTCGCAGGTTTGGCAGGTTCGGCCGCCGTCTCCTCACCCCCGGCGCCCTCACCTGCAGCCGTCGATGCCGATTCCTCAGCCGTGGCATCGACCTCTGCTTCCGCCTCGGCCCCGGCCTCGGCTTCCGCTGCGGCCTCCGCCTCTGCCTCGGCGGCGGCCAGTTCGGGAAAAAGCTGCAACAGCGCTTTTCTGGTCTCTTCAACAATACTCATCGGTTCATCCCGCTCGTCTGTGACAATCTTCCGGCTTCCACCCCGCAGCCGGCGCCGGGGCGGCCGGTGCTCTGGTTATCCCTCGACCTGGCCGGGCTGCCGGCGCGGCCAGCGACGCTTGCCGGTGATCTTCTCCTCCAGGGTCATGATCCCCTCCAGCAGGGCCTCGGGCCGGGGCGGGCAGCCGGGGATATACACATCCACGGGCAGGAACTGGTCCGCACCCTCCACCACGTTGTAATTGCCCTTGAACTTGAACGGTCCGCCGGAGATGGCGCAGTTGCCCATGGCGATCACCCACTTGGGCTCGGGCATCTGGTCATAGAGGGTCTTGACACCGGGCTCCATCTTCTTGGTGATGGTGCCGGCCACGATCATGACGTCGGACTGCCGCGGCGAGGGCCGGAAGACCTCGGCCCCGAAACGGGAGATGTCAAACCGGGAGCCGCCGGTACACATCATCTCGATGGCGCAGCAGGCGAGGCCGAAGGTCATCGGCCAGAGTGAATTGGCCCGACAGAGGTTGAGCAGCTTGTCGAGCTCGGCAAAATGAACTATTGATGAAGGTACTTTCTCGGTTCCCACTTGAAGACTCCTTTCACCCAGGCGTACACTACAGCCAGCGACAGGATGCCGACAAAGATCAGCACCTCGACAAAGTCGCGGACCACGAATTGGGGGCTGTTGTAGGCCACAGCCACCGGAAAGAGAAACAGGACATCAACATCAAAGGCCAGAAAAATCAAGGCATAGAGGTAATAGATGATGCCGAACCGAATCCAGGCACTGCCGATGGGCACCATGCCGCATTCGATGAACTGGCGGGTCTTGTCCGTTACGTTACGCGTGTGGGAGGACGGGCTGAGGAGCTTGACGATGATGATGGGGCCAATGCCGAACAGGAGGGCACCGATGAGAAAGATGGTAACATAGATGATGTTGGTCAGAATCTGCTGATCCATCGTGTCTCTCCGTTGTTCCGGAAGAACACCCGGACCGGCTGCCGCCTTCCGGATGACCTTCACGGTCTGTCATGGCCGGGATCCGGGGATACTGAACCGGCCGCGCTTGATCAGTGGCTTGCAAACGACATCGACCACCATAAACCCAAGTGATGAAACCTATCAGGATTTGTTGTGCACACTACTTAAGCAGGGGGGCACTTGTCAACAAAAAATGAACCTTCATTCATTTTTCTCGGCCTGTGTAATGAGGCCCCTGCCCGGAAATAAATTGACCCTTGCAGAGTACATGGTACTCTCTGCCCAGACAATGGCGAAATCCTGATAGGTACCACAAGTTTTTCTGATAAACGTGCATATGCCCGTAACCGGCGGCAAGATATCCACCTTCGGGCCAGGGAAACAGGAGCACGGTCAGCGCTCTCCCAAGCGGGTTGCGGATTCGCCGGCCTGCCTGAAAGAACCCGGTGCACCGGTTACCCCGTACAGGCCATTGCCCTGTCTCAACACACCGGTCCTGGAGCACTATTCCATTTTCTGAAAAAGGAGACCTGTTACACGATGGCTATTACACTGAGGCAACTGGAGATATTCATCGCCGTTGCAGAGACCCAGCAGGTGACCCGGGCCAGCAAGAAACTCTTTCTCACCCAGTCCGCGGTCAGCATGGCCCTGGGTGAACTGGAAAACCAGCTGGGCGGCCCTCTCTTTGACCGGCACGGCCGCAGTCTGCTCCTCAACGACAGGGGCCGCTACCTTCTCCCCCTGTCCAAGGAGATCCTCTACCAGGTGAACAACGTGGAGGCCATGCTCACCGAGCAAAGGGACGTGGTTGCCGGATCACTGGAGATCGTGGCATCCTCCACCATCGGCAACTACGTGCTGCCCTACCTGGTGGGCGCTTTCATGCGGCTGCATCCCGAGGCCCACATCAACATGCTGGTCTCCAACACCCTGCATGCCGAACAGCTCGTCTCCAGCGGTGACGCCGATCTCGGTTTCGTGGAGGGCGGCATCAGCGTCGACACGGTGCGGGCCGTGCCCTGGTTCGAGGATGAACTGGCGATCATCGTCCATCCCACGCACCGGCTGGCCAGGCAGTCGGTGTTCCATGTCCCCGACGATCTCAAGGAGACCGCCTGGGTGATGCGGGAGGAAGGCTCGGGTACGGCGGAGATCTTCAGGAAGAAACTGGGCAGGCATGCCTCGCTGCTCAAGGTGGTGACCAAGATGGGTCACACCGAGGCGATCAAGAAGGCCGTGGAGTCCGGTGTGGGCGCGGCCTGTCTCTCCATGCTCACCGTGTGCCGGGAGACGGAGCAGGGATGGCTCAAGAGCCTGCCCATCGAGGGGATCAACATGCAGCGGCAGCTCAGGATAATCAAGCACCGGGAGAAGATCACCACCCGCCTGATGGACGAGTTCCTGAGCTTCTGTGAGGTTATCACCGAGTGCGGCCTGGGCAGGGAGTGCCTCTCCTCGCCCTGGAAGCTGCAGACCCTGCTGGCCCAGTACAACGCTGAAAAAGGACAGGAATAACCCGCATAATACACAAAGCTCGTCGCGAAATGCCTGAAAATGCCATGAATGCAAGGAGCAGCGCGAAAAGGTCCGCAGACATATCGTGAAATATGCGGGATACCCACAGGGCCGGGGAAAACCCCGGGCACCTGCCGCGTCAGGATGCCGGGAAGGCGGGGGATTGCCACGGCACCGCCGGCCGGGCGGCACCGCGGCGTTTCCGCCGGGCCGGGAACAGGGAATCCGGCCTATTCCAGGGCAGCCAGGGCAGCCTTGATCCGTTCCATGCCCTCGCGGATCACCTCCATGGAGGTGGCAAAGGAGAAGCGGACGAAATCGTCGGCGCCAAAGGCGGCGCCGGGCACGCTGGCCACCCTGGCCTCGTCGAGGAAGTAATCGGCCATGGCCACCGAGCCCTCGATCTTTCTGCCCCCGAACGACCGGCCATAGTAGGCCGAAAAGTTGGGAAAGACATAGAAGGCACCCCGGGGATTGACACAGGTGACGCCCTCGATGGACTCCAGGTCACGGACGAAGAAGTCGCGCCGCTCCACAAAGGCGTCCCGCATCATGCCGGGAAAATCCTGGGGCCCGGTCAGGGCGGCCAGGGCCGCATACTGGGATGGTGCACAGGGATTGGACGTCGACTGGCTCTGGATCTTGTTCATGGCCTTGATGATGTACTCGGGCCCGGCCGAGTACCCTATCCGCCAGCCGGTCATGGCAAAGGACTTGGACACGCCGTTGAGGACGATGGTCTGATCTTTCACCGCGGGCTCCACGTCGAGGATGTGCGGCAGCCGATCCCCGCCGTAGGTGATGGTCTCGTAGATATCATCGGAGACGATCAGCCAGTTGTGCTCAAGGGCCATCTCGGCCACCGCCCGCAGGGCGCGCTCGGAAAAGACCGAACCGGTGGGGTTGGACGGGCTGTTGAGAAAGATGGCCCGGGTCCGGCCGGTGGCATGTCCGGCCAGGGTCTCGGGATTGAGATCAAAGTCCATCTGCTCGTCCAGCGGCACCTCCACCGGCACTCCTCCGGCCAGCTGGACCATGGGCGGATAGGAGACCCAGTAGGGGGCCGGCACCAGCACCTCGTCACCGGGATTGAGGATGGCCTGGAAGATGTTGTAGAGTCCGTGCTTGCCGCCGCAGCAGACCTGGATCTGCTCCGGTGCGTACTCCCAGCCGTGATCCTCGCGGAACCGGTTGCAGACCGCCTCCCGCAGCTCCGGGATTCCGGGTACCGCGGTGTAGCGGGTATGCCCCTCGTCGATGGCCTTCTTGCCCGCCTCGCAGACATGGGCCGGGGTGTCGAAATCGGGCTCGCCGACGCTGAAGTTCAGGATATCGGCGCCGGCCGCCTTCAGGGCCTTCGCCTTGGCGTTCACCGCCAGGGTGGGTGAGGGTGGAACCTGGAGAACCCGGTCCGCAAGGGTGATCTTGTCGTGAGCCATGGTAGCTTCCTCGTTGTCAGATGATCGGAGATAATCGGAAAAAGCCTGAACCTTGTTGCCTTCCGGTTCGATCTGCTGTAGCGCAATCCACTCAATTATTCAACCGCAATCTGTTCACGGCTCCCGGAACACCGGGCAGGGCCGCTTCGGATCATAGTCCCGGTAGACCGGGTCGCTGTAGTCGCTGTGGCAGGGCAGACAGAGTCCGACCCGCAGGATGCGGCGCAGCTCCTCGCCGTTGAACGGACGCAGATCCCTGCGTGAACCGTGCTGCAGGGGCCTGCCGTCGATGGTGACAAAGGCATCCAGGGGAACCGTCCGCCCCTCCAGGCTGTCCACGCCGCGGTCCACCGGGAAAAACCGCCATTTCCCGTCCTCCCTGACCACTGTTCCCTCGCCCAGGCCGACGGCCCTTGCCGAGGCGTGGCAGTCCCGGCAGCTCCGTCCCTTGCCCTGGGTGGTGTGGGGGTTGATGGCAGCCATGGTGAAACGATTGAAACCGCCCTCGATGTTGCCGTCCTTGTCCACCAGGGTCACCACATCCTGGCAGCCCGGGGTAACGATGACCACCCGGTCACCCCAGACAGCGAGCATGGGCTGTTCATAGCGGATGTATGACCGTCCCTCCTCCCACCAGCCCGGGGTCTCCTCGAGGGTCAGCTTGTCGAGATGGGTCTCCGAGGCATCGCGCTTGGCATGGCAGCCGTAACACTGCGGCACCCACGTCGAATGACATGCCTCGCAGCTGATCCGTTTGTGGCCGGGATAGAGACAGGCCTCCTTTTTCGGCGGCCGCACCGGGTGGATCTTGCCGTCCAGGCGCCCGGTCAGAACGTAGCCATCCGTCCGCTTGCCGATATTGGTCATCTTGTGCCCTTTGCGGGTCTTGTCCGGCGCATCGGTGTGGCAGACCGTACAGGAAATTTCGAGCTGGTCCTCGTAGTGGGCATAGCTGGTGCCGTCGCCCATGATCTCATTCCGGGTGTGGCAGTCGATGCAGGTCATGCCCTTGGCATGGTGAACATCCTCGGCGATCTCAAGGTAAAAGCGGTCGCCCGGCAGCCGCCGCGAAGAGAGATGCCCCTTCTCGTAGGGCGTGCCATACCCCTCGGACTCGAAGATCCCGGTATAGGAAAGGCCGATACGGCCGGAACGGTTGTGACAGCGGATGCAGTTCTCTTCCGGCACCTTCCTGCTGATCAGCGGATGGGGTTTTTTCTTCTTCTCCCGCGCTGCCGCCGCCAGGGGACCGCTCTCCTCCCCTCCTCTCTTTTCCGCCTCGCCGAAGAGTTCCACGGCATCGGCCCGGACCTGGTCCGGCGGCACAGAATGACAGGCGGAACAGCCGCCCCCCTTTTCATTGAAAAAGGCAGGAGCGTCGGGCAGGTCGTTCTTCTGTTTCCAGAGATGACAGGTGGCGCAAAGCTTGCGGAAATAATCCAGGGCCAGCGAAGTCTCGCCGCTGGCCAGGAGTTTCTCCACGGTCAGGTCGCTATCCTGGGTATCCCGCTCGCCCCAGTAATAGAGCAGGGTGGACAGGATTCCCCGGTTGGTGGCCATGAGCGAGTTCTTCACCTTTTTCACGTCCGCAGGATGGCACCCTTCCACGCCGCAGGTCTTCTCCACCACCCGCAGATCGCCCGGATTGAGCACCATGCCTGCATGGGCCCTCTCCTTGTCCACGGCCATGGCATCACCGAGATGACAGGGCGAGCAGCCCAGGACACTGCTGTCGTGGGCCCGGTCCAGTTTCTCCGTGGTGTGGCAGAACAGGCACATCTCCACGTAGCCGGCAGTGGTCACCGGCAGCTTCTCGGGCCGTTTTGTCTTCTGTTCCCGGAAATAGAGATAGCCAGTCAGGAAGATGACAAAGGGGATAACGACCAGCGCGGCGATAATCTTTCGGGGCGGACGGCTCATAGAAGTTCTCGGCAATCTGGATGGGGAAAACGGGAGACCGGACAGCAACGCTCCGCCAGAGACGGCCGGTCAGCCGGAAAATCCCTGCGCCACCGGGTAGCGGCGGCCGTACCCGAAGGCCTTGGAGGTGACCTTGATCCCCAGTGGCGCCTGCTTGCGCTTGAACTCGCTGATCCGGATCCTGCGGACCACGTCCTCCACGGTCTGCCGGGGGAATCCGCGGGCCACGATCTCGTCGATACCGAGCTGTTCCTCCAGGTAGGCGGCCAGGATCGGATCCAGGATCTCGTAGGGCGGCAGGTCATCCTGGTCGAGCTGGCCGGGTTTGAGCTCCGCGGTGGGCGGGCGGGTGATGATCCGCTCCATGATGATTTCCCGCTCCCGGTTCAGGTAGCGTGCTATCTCATATACCATGACCTTGGGCACATCGGCAAGCACGGCCAGGCCGCCGCTCATGTCGCCGTACAGGGTGCAGTAGCCCACCGCCATCTCCGACTTGTTGCCCGTGGACAGCAGCAGGCTGCCGAACTTGTTGGACAGGGCCATGAGCAGGTTGCCCCGGATCCGCGCCTGCAGGTTCTGCTCGGTCACGTCCTCGTCACGGCCGGCAAACACCGGCGCCAGGATATCACCATAGGCCCGCATGGCCGGCTCGATGGGCAGCAGCTCGAAGCCGCAGCCCAGGTTTCGGGCCAGCTGCCTGGCATCATCGACACTGGCCCGGGAGGTGTAGGGTGAGGGCATGGCCACGCAGAGGACATTGTCCGGGCCGAGGGCCCG
>DRKI01000059.1 GCA_011051875.1 Desulfobulbus sp.
GCAGCCGGGCATCCTGTCGCGCTACGTGGCCAGGACCCTGGCCGTACTGGCCGGGACCATCCTGCTCGCCCTCTGCATCCGTTAGCAAAAAGAGGACCCTGCCCATGTACCATCCCGCCATGCTCCATCCGACGACCCTGGACGGTCCCTTCTTGAGCCTGCTCGTCTTCCTGCCCATCCTGGGCGCTGTCCTGCTTCTCCTGGTCAGGAGGGGCGAGACGGCCCGCTGGCTGGCCCTGGTGGTGCTCGTCCTCACCTTCCTGTTGTCTCTGCCGCTGTATGCCGCCTTCCGGCCCGGGCTGCCGGGCTTCCAGTTCGTGGAAAATCATGTCTGGATCGAGCGGCTCGGACTGAGCTACCTGCTGGGCGTGGACGGCATCAGCCTGCCGCTGGTCCTGCTCACCACCTTCCTCGGGCCGGCCACGGTGCTCTGTTCCTGGCGCTACATCACACGCAGGGTACGGGAGTTCATGGCCTGCCTGCTGCTCACCCAGGGCATCCTCACCGGTGTCTTTGTCGCGCTCGACCTGGTGCTGTTCTACTTTTTCTGGGAGGCCATGTTGATCCCCATGTTCCTGCTGATCGCGATCTGGGGCGGGCCACGGCGGCGGTACGCCGCCATCAAGTTTGTCCTCTATACCCTGGGCGGCTCGGTCTTTCTGCTGCTGGCCATCGTCGGCCTCTTCATCCAGGGCCATACCTTCAGTTATCCGGCCCTGCTCGGCCTCCAGCTTGCGCCGGGCTGGGAGTTCTGGCTCTTCCTGGCCTTTCTGGCCGGGTTCGCGGTCAAGATCCCCATGGTGCCGGTCCATACCTGGCTGCCGGCGGCGCACGTGGAGGCGCCCACGGCCGGATCGGTCATCCTGGCCAGTGTGCTCCTGAAGATGGGCACCTATGGCCTGCTTCGCTTCAACCTGAGCCTGACCCCGGCCGCCACTATCGGCCTGGCACCCCTGGTGATCGTCCTGTCAGTGGCCGCCATCCTGTACGGCGGGCTTCTTGCCCTGGCCCAGCAGGATATCAAGAAACTGATCGCCTACTCCTCGGTGGCTCACATGGGGTTCGTCACCCTCGGTATCGGGGTGCTCAACATGCAGGGCCTCCAGGGCGCCATGCTGCAGATGCTCAACCACGGCCTCACCACCGGCGGCCTCTTTCTTCTGGCCGGCATGCTCCATGAGCGGACACACTCCCGGCAACTTGCCGATAACGCCGGCCTGGGCCGGCTGATGCCTGGCTTCGTCTTTTTCCTTGGCCTGTTTTCCCTCTCCTCCCTGGCCTTTCCCGGCACAGCCAGTTTTGTCGGTGAGTTCCTCTGTCTGAGCGGTGCCTTCACCGACAGCCTGCGGCTCGGCGCCTGGGTGATACCGGGGGCGTTGCTGGCCGCGGCCTACATGTTCCGCATGCTGCTCGGCCTCACCTGGGGCCGGGGCGGCGATCCCGCCCTGGCCAGGGACATCGGGCCCCGGGAGTGGGCTGTTCTGCTGCCCCTGGCTGTGCCGGTGATCCTGTTCGGCTTCTACCCCGCGCCCCTGCTCAGGCTCATGAACCCTGTCCTGGAAACCATCGCTGCCCGACTGGACAGCCAGGCGGCTGTCGAGTTCGTCGCCTTCATCGGCCAGGCCCTGCCGAGCATCTTGAACTGAGGAATGATCAGAGGAGGCACCGCGACAATGCTCAATCCAATCCTGCCGGAAATCGTTATCAGCGCCGCGGCGATCTTTTTCCTTGTCGGCTCGTTTTACGACATGCGCAACCTGCACCGCCAGGCCGCCGGCTTTGGCCTGGCGTCGGTGGTGGCCGCCCTCATCAGCCTGGGCGCGGAGAGCCGTTTTTTTCACGGCGCCTTTGTCGTGGACGGTTTCAGCCGTTTCTTTGCCCTGCTTATCTGCCTGGCCTTTGTTCTGGCCTGTCTCATCGGAGGGGGCCTGCGCCAGACCGATCAGAGCCGGACCGGGGAGTTCTATTTCTTTATTGCCATCTCCACCCTCGGCCTGCTGGTGGTCACCGGTGCCACCGAGCTTATTACCCTGTTCATCGGGCTGGAGATCTCGTCCTATCCCCTCTTCATCGTGGTCTCCTTCCGCCGCGGGCTCGGCTACCAGTTCGAGTCCGTGGCCAAGTACATGGTCTTCGGCGCCGTGTCCACCGCCTTTATGCTCTACGGTATCACCTACGTCTACGGCGCGTTCGGCTCCACGTTCCTGGCCGACATCATCCCCGCCATCGCCACCCGCCTCAACGATCCCATGGCCGAGCTGGGGGTGATCCTGTTCATGGCCGGCCTGCTCTACAAGCTCTCCGCCTTTCCCTTTCACTTCTGGGCCCCGGATGTCTATGCCGGCGCTGCGGCCGAGGTGGTGGCCTATATCGCTGCCCTGCCCAAGCTGGCGGCCGTGGCCCTCCTGGTGCGGGTGGTCTCCCTGTTCCTCGACATCGAGGGCATCATCCCTGTGCTGGCCCTGCTTGCCGTCCTCTCCATGACCATGGGGAACATCCTGGCCCTGACCCAGACCGAGCTCAAACGGATGCTGGCCTACTCCGCGGTCTCCCATGCCGGCTACATCCTGCTCGGACTGCTGGCGCCTGCACAGGGCGGCCTTTCAGCGTCGCTCTTTTACGGCACCGTCTACACCTTCATGACCCTCGCCGCCTTCCTGGTGGCCATCCAGGTGGCCGGTAAGGGGCATGACATTCCCCTGGCCAATCTGGCGGGGCTCTGGCGGCGTTCCCCCGTGCTGGCGGTGATGCTGGCCATCACTTTTGTCTCCCTGGCCGGACTGCCGCCCACGGCCGGCTTCACCGGCAAGCTCTTCCTGCTCACCGCGCTCTGGCAGGCCGGCCACTTCTGGGTCGTGCTCGCTGCAGTCCTCAATACCCTGCTCGGTATGTTCTACTATCTGCGCGTGATACGGATCAGCCTGGTCAGCGACACGAACAGGCCCGCCCTGCCGGTACCGCTTCACCTCCGCTCACTGGCGGTCGCCCTGGCAGTACTTCTCCTCTTTCTCGGCCTGATGCCCGGCGCCATTCTCCAGCTTGCCGAATCCGCGGTGGCCAGCCTGTAAGACCAGGGGAGCCACC
>DRKI01000060.1 GCA_011051875.1 Desulfobulbus sp.
CGCCTTCACCCTGGCCGGCGCGGTGGGTATCTCGGGAATCGTCGCCCTGACCCTGTCGCCGATGATGGCCTCGCGCCTGCTCAGCCCGGCCCGGGAGGACAGGGGATTCAGCGGCCGGATCAACCGCGGTTTTGACCGGTTCCGGAAACTGTACGGCCGCCACCTGGACACCACCCTGCGTTCGCGGCCCGCGGTCTACCTGGTCTGGATCGTGATCTGTCTCCTCACCATCCCCATGTTCAGGATGTCGGCCCGGGAGCTGGCCCCGACCGAGGACCAGGGTGTGATCTTCGGCATTCTCGACGCCCCGGCCAACGCCACCCTGGACCAGACCAGCTTCTTTGCCGCGGCAGCCAACCGGGTCTTTCTCGGCATTCCGGAGACCGATTTCACCTTCCAGATCACCTTCCCCTCCTCCGGTTTCGGCGGCATGGTAACCCGGCCCTGGAGCCAGCGAAAACGAACCATCTTCCAGATCCTGCCCGATGTGCAACGCGGCCTGCACGCCATTCCCGGCATCCGCATGTTCCCGGTCACGCCGCCGGCTCTTCCCGGCGGTGGCCAGTTTCCGGTGGAATTCGTCATCGCCTCCACCGCGCCCCAGGACCAGATCCTGCAGTTCGCCCGCAAGATCCGCCTTGCGGCCATGCAGAGCGGCATGTTCGCCTTTCCGCCTCTCATCGACGTCAAGATCGACCGTCCCCAGGCCGAGTTTGTCATTGATCGCGACCGGGTCGCAGACCTGGGACTCGACCTGCAACAGGTGGCGGGCGACCTGACCGCCATGGTGGGCGGCAACTTCGTGGGCCGCTTTGACATTGCCGGCCGCAGCTACAAGGTCATTCCCCAGATCCGGCGCGCGGACCGGCTCAACGCGGAACAGTTGCGAAATATCCATGTCACGGGCCCGGACGGACGCCTGGTGGCGCTCTCCACCATCGCCACCCTCCGCCATTCGACAGTGGCCCGGTCGCTCAACCGGTTCCAGCAGCTCAACGCGGTCAAAATCAGCGGCGTGGCGGTCCGGCCGCTGGACCAGGCCCTGGGTTTCCTGGAGGACCAGGCGGCCGCGATCCTGCCCAGGGGCTATGTCCTGGACTATACCGGCGAGTCCCGCCAGCTCCGCACCGAAGGCAACAGGTTCCTGCCCATGTTCGCCCTGGCCATCGTGCTCATCTTCCTGGTGCTCGCGGCCCAGTTTAACAGCTTTCGCGATCCCTTCGTGATCCTGGCCGGCTCCGTGCCGCTGGCCATGTTCGGGGCGCTCATCTTCACCTTTCTCAAGATGCCGGATCCCAATGTCTCCTTCTGGACCCACGGCTGGACCACGACCCTGAACATCTATTCCCAGGTGGGACTCGTGACCCTGGTGGGGCTGGTGGCCAAGAACGGCATCCTGATCGTCGAGTTCGCCAACCGGCTCCAGGAGGAGGGCCTGACCAAGATCGACGCCATCCGCCGGGCCGCCCGCATCCGCCTGCGCCCCATCCTGATGACCAGCGTTGCCACCGTGGCCGGCCATTTTCCACTGACCCTGGTCACAGGGGCCGGCGCCGCGGCCAGGAACTCCATCGGTCTTGTCCTGGTGGGCGGCATGGCCATCGGTACCCTGTTCACCCTCTTTGTCCTGCCCTCCATCTACATGCTGATCGCCCGCGACCATATCCGGGACCGTCTGACCGCGCCGGGAAGGGACAACACACCCTGACCGGGCCGGATGCCGTCCTGCCGTAACCATGTGCAAGTTGGGGATAATGCCAAGCTGACAGCGCCCCGGTGGACAGGACCACTTGTCTCTTTCACCGGGGCAGGGCCACAGGAAGAGACCGCGCTTCCCTGCTTCTGCATTGAGCGTTTCACCCATCTGCAGATGAAAAAAGATAATGATTATCCATGGACAATTGCCTTCCTGTTGATATACTTTTTACATAGAAAAAAACTGTCATTCCCGAACAATCAAGCAAACCACTTCTACTGGCCACGCAACCTGGTTGAATTACATTTTTTTTAACCACACCCGGGAAGACCGGAACAAGGGAGGCAAGCAAGTGACTATTACAGGGTACGAGGCAAAGGATCTTTTCAGCTGGCTGGAGAACAGGGAGGATTTCCTGCTCCTTGATGTCCGCAGTGCAAAGGACTTCGAGCGGTTCAAGGTTGAGGGGCCCTATCCGTTTGACATGATCAACGTCTCCTACTATGATTTCATGGAAATCGAGGAGGAAGCCGTGGCCCGGATCCCCAGGGACCGGAAGATCCGCATTGTCTGCTCCAAGGAGGGATCGGCCAAGTACGTTGCCGAGATCCTGGAAAAACACGGCTACCAGGATGTGCGCTATCTTGCCGGCGGCATCAAGACCTGGGGCAATCTCCTGGTACCCAGGCTGGTCAATCCCGGCATGGGGTACGAGCTCTACCAGTTCATCCGCCCCGGCAAGGCCTCCTGCAGCTACGCCCTGCTTGCGGGCGGCGAGATCATGCTCTTTGACCCGTCGCGCAACGTGGACTTCTATCTCGACTTTGCCAGGGAGAAGGGCGCCCGGATCATCAAGACTTTCGAGACCCATCTCCAGGCCGACTACATCGCCGGCAGCCGCATGATCGCCGAGAAGACCGGGGCCCTGTTCCTGGCCAATGAAAATGACTTCAAGGGATCCAAAAACAACTACATCCCGCTCAGGGACGGCGAGATCCATACCTTTGCCGCCGGCGGGCCCGGGGTGCGGGTCCTGTTCACGCCCGGCCATACGCCCGGCTCCACCTCGTTCATCGTGGACGAAAAATTCATGCTCTCCGGCGACATGGTCTTCATCAAATCCATCGGCCGGCCCGACCTGGGCGGCAAGGCCGTGGAGTGGGCAGGGCTGCTCTTTGACTCCATGCGCATGGTCCAGGAGCTGGACCATGACCTGGTGGTCCTGCCCGGCCACTTCCTGAGCTGGGACGAGGCCGACGACCGGCTGATCTTCGCCTGCACCCTGGGAGAGGCCATCGAGCGCAACCGGGACATCTATTCCATCGACAACCTGGATGACTTTGTCGAATTCATCCAGGCCAACATGCGGCCCCAGCCCGAGGAATACGCCACCATCCGCATGGTCAACGCCAACCTGAAACAGGTGGACGACGAAGAACAGGAAGTGCTCGACCTGGGCAAGAACGAATGCGCAGCCTCGGCCTATGCCAAGGCGCAGGCAGCCAAGGAGGCGGCCTGACAGGAGATCGATCATGCGCCGGATCATCACCATTGCCACGGACCGGAGAGAGACCCTGGTCGACATCACCGGCCAGGTGGAAGAGGTGGTGGCCGCAAGCGGTATTGCCGACGGCCTGGTCGCCCTTTATGCCCGGGGGGCGACCGGCGCGATCATGATCCAGGAGAACTGGGACGACTCGGTGCAGACCGACGTGATCCACCTCCTGCGCAAGCTCATTCCCAGGGGCGTCTGGCTGCACGACCAACAGGACGGCAACGGCGACGCCCACCTCAAGGCCGGCCTGGTCGGACCGTCCGAGACCATTCCCCTCATGGACGGCCGCCTGGGCCTCTCCCGCTGGCAGAACATCTTTTTCTGTGAATTCGACGGTCCCCGGACCAGCAGGAATATCGTATGCACCATCCTTGGAGACGACTGATCCCGGTCCTTGCCTGCTGCTGCCTGCTCCCGGCCCTGGTGGCCGGGCCGGGCCGGGCGGCGCCGCCCATCTCCCGCCAGGCGGCGGCCCTGATGGGGAAAGCCCGGCCCCGGCTGGAACGGGAGCTGGCCGGCCGCGGTCTGCACCTGGGCGCACCCATCTTCATCCGCATTTTCAAGATTCCGGCCACCCTCGAAGTCTGGATGCACAAGGGTGCCGCCTTCACCCTGTTCAAAAAATATCCCATCTGCAGCTACTCCGGTTTTCCCGGCCCCAAGCTGCACGAGGGCGACTGGCAGAGCCCGGAGGGGTTCTACTCGGTCCCTGCCAGCCGCATGAATCCGAACTCCAGCTACCACCTGGCCTTCAACATCGGCTATCCCAACGAGTTCGACCAGCAGTGGAGCCGGACCGGCAGCTCCATCATGGTGCACGGCGAATGCTCATCCCGCGGCTGCTTCGCCATGGGCAACCCGGGCATGGAGGAAATCTACCTGCTGGCCCACTCGGCCCTGGCCGCCGGCCAGCAGCAGTTCAGTGTCCATGTCTTTCCCTTTCCGCTCACGGACGCCAACCTGGCCAAGTACCGCAGCTCGCCCTGGATCGACTTCTGGCAGAGCCTGCAACCGGGCTACCTGGCCTTTGAACGGACCCGTACCGTGCCCGTGATCACGGTACAGAACGGCGCCTACGTGGTGCGGGAGGCAGCCACCCGGCTTGCCCTGGTCAGGACCGGGAAAAAGGGAGGAGATGATGGTGGAGATTGAGCGCCGGGAGGCGAGGCGGGTCCGGTTCGAGAGCCAGGTCCTGCTCCAGGCCGGGGAAGAGGAGGTGACGGCCACGGTCGATGCCAGGAACATCAGTCTCAAGGGCATGTACGTAGAGGCCGGGCGGCGGCTGCCCCTCCGCACCCCGTGCCGGGTGACCGTCAGGCTGACCGGCAGTGCCAGCCAGGTGGCCTTTACCGTGGATGCCGAGGTCTGCCGCCATGACGACCGGGGCATGGGCCTTGTCTTTGCCCGGCTGGGCGAGGACAGCTACGTTCATATCAAGAACCTGGTCCGGCTCAACCGGATGGATACCACGTCTCCGTGCCGGGAGAAACAGTAGGCGGCAACCGGTCGGCGGCAACCGGTCGGCGCGATATCGTCATCGCTGCCTGAGCTGCTCCATGTCCAGGAGGTGGATGGTCTTGCCCTCGACCCGGATCAGCCCCTCCTCGCTCATGCGGGCGAAGATCCGGGACAGGGTCTCGGGGCTGGTGCCGAGCAGGCTGGCGAGCTGGCCCTTGGGCAGGTCCAGCACCACCCTGTCATCCCGCGCCTGCTCTTCGGCCAGGTAGCGCAGGTAGGAGGCCAGGCGGCCGGGCACCTCTTTCAGGGAGAGATTCTCTATCTGGGTCGCGAACCGCCGCAGCCGGAGAGAGAGCATGGCAATGATGTTCAGGGCCAGGGAGGGATTGGCCGACACCAGGCGGACGAACTCCCGGCGCGGGAAATAGAGCAGGGACGAGCTGGCCAGGGTCGCGGCGTTGGCCGGAAAGGGCTGCCCATGGAAGACCGCCACCTCGCCGAAGGGCTCGCCCGGACCGAAGATGTGCAGGATCTGTTCCTTGCCGCCCATGGAGACCTTGAAGATCTTGACCTTGCCCTCGGCAACCATGTAGAAACCGCTGGCCGGATCGCCCTCGAAAAAGATCGTCTCACCGCGTCCGTGTTTTTTTTCCTTCGCTATCCTGGCCAGTTCGGCAAGCTGCGCCTCCGGGAGGCCCTGGAACAGGAAGCTGTCAGCGATAATCCTGATCCTGTTTTCCATAACGTTCACAAGATAAAAAAGATTTTTTTGACCTAGGTCAATGGCAACTGTTACTTTGTGGTTATATTGTTAGCCACAACATGAAGCAAACACCCCATCACGATACCCCAAAATCAGACAAAGGAGATACACTATGTATTGTAACCAGTGCGAACAGACAGCAAAGGGCATTGCCTGTACCAAGGTGGGCGTCTGCGGCAAGAACGAGGAAGTCGCCGACCTCGAGGATGTGCTGATCCACGCCCTGACCGGGCTTGCCCTCTTTGCCGCCGAAGGCCGCAAGAAAGGCATCGTCGATCCGGACATCGACCGGTTCACCATGGAGGCGATCTTCTCCACCCTGACCAATGTCGACTTTGACCCGGAGCGTTTTGTCCAGCTGATCAACAAGACCGTCGAGATCCGTGACGACCTGAAGGCAAGGGTCGCTGCCGCCGGCGGCAAGACCGACTTCGATCATCCGGCAGCAACCTACACCCCGGCCGGCACCGTGGAAGGGCTGGTGGAGCAGGGCAAGGAGATCAACCTGATCCCCAGCCTGGACAAGGACGAGAACATCCGCTCCCTCAAGCAGACCCTGCTCTACGGCCTCAAGGGCATTGCCGCCTATGCCGACCATGCCGCCATCCTGGGCAAGGCCGATCCCGAGATCGCGGGCTTTGTCTACGACGCCCTGGCCGCCCTGCTGGCCGAGGGACTCACAGTGGACCAGTGTGTCGAGGTCGCCATGAAGGCCGGCGAGATCAATCTCAAGACCATGGAACTGCTCGACGCGGCCAACACCGGCACCTACGGCCACCCGGTGCCGACCAGCGTACCCCTTGGCCACAGAAAAAACAAATGTATTCTGATCTCCGGCCATGACCTGCACGACCTGGAGCTGCTGCTCAAGCAGACCGAGGGCAAGGGCATCGATATCTACACCCACGGCGAGATGCTGCCCTGCCACGGCTATCCGGAGCTGAAGAAGTATGACCACTTCTATGGCCACTTCGGCACGGCCTGGCAGAACCAGCACAAGGAGTTCCCCAACTTCCCCGGTCCGGTGCTGTTCACCACCAACTGCATCCAGAAGCCGCGGGACGAGTACAAGGACCGGATCTTCACCACCGGCCTGGTGGGCTGGCCCGGAGTGACCCACATAGCCGACAAGGACTTCACGCCGGTGATCGAGAAGGCCCTGGCCATGGACGGCTGGACCGATGACGAGGACAAGGGCTCGGTCATGGTCGGCTTTGCCCGCAACGCCGTGCTCGGCGTGGCCGACAAGGTGATCGAGGCGGTCAAGAACAAGGCGATCCGTCACTTCTTCCTGGTCGGTGGCTGCGACGGCGCCAAGCCGGGTCGCGACTACTTCACCAGGTTCGTCGAGCAGGTGCCCGAGGACTGCATCGTCCTGACGCTTGCCTGCGGCAAGTTCCGCTTCTTTGACAAGGACCTGGGCGACATCGGCGGCATTCCCCGTCTGCTCGACGTGGGCCAGTGCAACGACGCCTACTCGGCCATCCAGATCGCCGTGGCCCTGGCCAATGCCTTTGAGTGCGATGTCAACGACCTGCCCCTGTCGCTGATCATCTCCTGGTACGAGCAGAAGGCGGTGGCCATCCTGCTGACCCTGCTCTACCTGGGCATCAAGGACATCCGCCTCGGACCCTCCCTGCCCGCCTTTATCACGCCGGCGGTCCTGCAGGTCCTGGTGGACAACTTTGACCTCAAGCCCATTGCCGCCACCCCCGAGGAAGACCTGCAGGCCATCCTCGGCTGATACCCATGGTGTCCCGGTCCCCCTCCCGGGACGGGGACAAGGCAACTCCGTCCCCGGCCGGTTGTTCCGGCCGGGGACGAACCCTGCGGTCGTATCCGGAGGCAATCCGGATGACGTTTCCCTGCCCGGGCGGCAGCACACCGGACATGGCGACTGACCGCCGGACCAGGAATCCATCATGAATAGCGAAAAAAACCACAAGACATTCTGCCCCATGCCTGGAATCAATGCCGGCACCCTGACCCTCGCCGACCTGGAACGGATCACCGACATCGTCCGCAGGCACAACATCCCCATGGTCAAGGTGACCGGGGCCCAGCGGTTCTATTTCCAGGGCCTGGCCCCGGAACAACTCGCCGTGCTGAAGAAGGAACTCAACCTGCCCGACGGCCTGCCCCATACCAGGAACCGGGTCCACTACGTCCAGGCCTGCCCGGGTCAACAATGGTGCAAATACGGCATCCGCGACACCCTGGCCGTGGCCGAGGCCATCGGCGGGCTTGTCCTGGACGGTCCCCTGCCCTACAAGGTCAAGGTGGGAATCTCCGGCTGCCGCATGTGCTGCTGCGAGTCCTGGATGCGGGACGTGGGGCTTGCTGCGGAAAAGAAGGGCTGGCGTTTCACCTTTGGCGGCAATGCCGCCGGTCGTCCCCGGATCGGTGACCTGGTTGCCGAAGGGCTCAGCGACGACGAGGCCGTGGCCCTGATAAGGAAAACGCTCAATTTCTACCTGAAAACGGCAAAATACAAGACACGAAGCGCCCGGTTCATGGAACGGTACGGTATCGAGGAGCTGAAGAAGCACGTTCTCGGCTGAACAGCCGGAATGCACCCGCCTGCCCCGCGATCAAGATCAGGAACAAGGGCCTCGGCAACACGAGAGGAACCACGCCATGCAATGCCCCGGTCAGGACAGCCGTTACTGGAGCGGTGACGATGTATTTGAGACCAAGTGTCCGAAATGCGGGCACAGTGTCGAATTTTTCAAGGATGACGCCCAGCAAAAATGCCGCAAGTGCGGCTACCGGATGCTCAACCCGAAACTCGATTTCGGCTGTGCCTCCTACTGTCCCCATGCCGAGCAGTGCCTGGGCTCCATGCCGCCCGAGCTGCTGGCCAGCCGCGGTGACCTGTTCAAGGACCGGGTCGCCATTGCCATGCGCCGCTACTTTGGCTCAGATTCGCGGCGGATCAGGCATGCCGAGGAAGTGGCGAGGTATGCCGGCGAGATCGCCCGCCAGGAGGAAGGCGTGGACCTGGCCGTGGTCATGGCCACCGCCTATCTCCACGATATCGGCATCCGGGAGGCGGAACGGAAGTACAACTCCTCCTCACCAAGGTACCAGCACCAGGAAGGACCGCCCGTGGCGCGCGAGATCCTGACCGGCCTGAAGGCCGAGGATGAACTGATCGACGAGGTCTGCGACATCATCGGCCACCATCACCAGCCGCGGGACGAGGAGACCATCAACTTCAAGATCCTCTACGATGCGGATCTCATCGTCAACCTGGCCGAGAAGTTCCAGGAGAGCCCGCCCTCGAAGGAACAGTTTGAAAAAATCCTGGCCTCCTCCTTCCTGACCGCCACCGGCCCGGCGGAGGCAAAAAAGGCCTTGGCAAAGTATGTCAGGTGATCGGCCATCAACCCAGAGACAACAAGGATACTGATATGAAAGTGGTACGAAAGATAATCGAGATAGACGAGGAACTCTGCACGGGGTGCGGCGAATGCGTGCCCGACTGTGCCGAGGGTTCCCTCCAGATCATCGACGGCAAGGCAAAGCTGGTCGCGGACAAGCTCTGCGACGGACTCGGCGCCTGCCTCGGCTCCTGTCCCACCGGCGCTCTCAAGATCGTGGAACGTGAGGCCGAGGAATTTGACGAAAAGGCAGTGGAGGAATTTCTTGCCGCCAAGAAAAAACAGTCTTCCCAGCCAGCCGCAGGCGGCTGCCCCTCGGCCCGGATCAAGACCATGCAGCCCGTCACCCCCTGCCAAGCGGCCAACGTGCCCACCTCGCAGGCTGGTTCGGCCCTGTCCCACTGGCCGGTGCAGATCCGCCTGATCCCGGAATCCGCACCATTCCTGGAAAACTGTGACCTGCTGGTGGCCGCCGACTGTACGGCCGTGGCCTATGCCGGCCTGCAGCAGGATTTCCTCCAGGGCCGGGTGGTGATGATGGGATGTCCCAAGTTCGATGACCAGCAGCTCTACGTGGACCGCTTCACGGCCATCTTCAAGGCCCGGACGCTCAAGTCGCTCACCGTCCTGATCATGGAGGTCCCCTGCTGCTCCAGCATGCTCCAGATCATCAAGCGGGCCTACGACGATGCCGGAGCATCCTTTCCCGTCCGGCAGGTGGTCATCTCCACCCAGGGCTCCATCATCCACGACCAGGCCTGGTAATGCTCTCTCTCCTCTACCGGTGCCGCCGCCAATGGCGGTACCGGCAGAGGAGCCCCACACCGGCCAGCACCACTCCCGCCGCCCCGATGCCCCATCGGGCCACTTCCACATCCACTGCCAGCACGGCCCAGTAGAGCAGCACCGCCCCGCCCAGGATCAGGAACCAGTCCATAATCGCGCTGATCGGCGCCCAGATGGAACCCCGCCTCCGGCCGCGCCGCATCAGGTGCGGACGACGGTGTAGGTCGTCCCCTCGTCGCTTCGCTCCCTGGCCAGGATCCTGCCGTCATTGATCTGGATCACCCGGTCCATGCGGCCGGCGATGTCATTGTCGACAATAAAGGTGAACCTGTCGCCTTCTACCATCCGTTTCAGACGTAACCTTACGTCCTTATATCCCTTTCAGCAGTCGCCACGGTAGTCGGTCAGCACTGTTTTTCCAGTCATATTGATTTGAATACCCCTGTTTTTCTGGTATGATTTTTCAAGTCGGCCAGGAAGTCAACGTGAATCCAGCAAGGAGGACTCCATGACAGCGGAAACCAAGAAGACCTGTGAAGTCTGCGGCAAAAAGGCATCGTCTCTCACCACGTGCAAGAGTTGCGGCCGGAAATACTGCAGCAGATGCCAGAGCCCTTCGACCAACCAGAACTTCTGCAAGGAATGCGTTTCCATGGAGGGGGTGGTCAGCAAGAAATAGTCTCCGCCGACGCGCCCGCCCGGGCGCTCTGCCGGGACAGTGGACACCGTGCGCCGCCGGATTGATCCGGCTGCGCACGGTTTTTTTTTTGCAAAGATCACAAAAACCGTTGCCCCTGCCGGCGCCGGCGCTCCAGGGTGATGATGGAACCGGCCGGAGAGCCGGCATCCTCCCGTATCCCCGCGGGCATGGCCGAAGCCCATCCTCCCTGTCAGCGGCCGTGCCCAGGCCATGGCATAATGGGGATGGCGGAGACCGAGTTCTTGGGCGAGCCATCCACCAGCTTGTCGCTGTAGGTGAGATAGACCAGCGTATGCCGCTTCCGGTCATAAAACCTGACCACCTGCAGTTTCTTGAACAGCAGCGAGGTCGACTTCCTGAACACCCGCCTGCCGTCTTCCCTGCCCGAGGCCACCTCCGGAGGCAGGGTGATGGGGCCGGTCTGCCGGCAGGCCAGGGAGGCATCGGACTTGTCCTCGGCCAGCCCCAGTGCGCCGGAGATCCCGCCGGTCTTGGCACGGCTGACATAGCAGGTGGCGCCGGGGATGTCCGGGTCGTCAAAGGCCTCGATCACGATCTTGTCATTGGCGCCCACCATCTTGAAGGTGGTGCTCACCTTGCCGATCTCCTCGGCCGGCGCCGCTCCCCCGGCCAGGAACAGGACCAGGAGACAGAGGGTCACGATCTTCATGCCGCGCTCCTGTGGGCCACGCAATGCCGGTTCAGGGCGCTGAGCAGGGCCTTGATGGAGGCAACGATGATGTCCGTGTCCACGCCGGCACCCCACCAGCTCTCCCGGTTCTCGTCCAGGATCTCGATGTAGCTCACGGCCCGGGAAGCAGAGCCACGGGTCAGGGCGTGCTCGTGATAGGCGTGCAGGGTGAACTGGAGGTCCAGGGTCTCGCGCAACCCGTTGCAGAAGGCGTCCAGGGGACCGTTGCCCCTGGCGCGCACGATCTGCTCATCATCATCCATCACCAGCACAGCCTCGATCTCCGCCGAGGACAGTTCCTCGTCCTGGTCGATGTGACGTTTGAGCACATTGAAGCTCTTGAGCCTGTAACAGCCGTCGTTGAGCAGGTACTCCTGTTCGAAGATCTGATAGATCTTCTTCGGCGGCAGTTCGCCGATCACCTGGTCCGAGACCCGCTGGATGGCCCGGCCGAATCCAGGCAGCATCTCCCGGGGCAGCTTGTAGCCGAACTCACGGTCCATGATATAGGCAGCCCCGCCCTTGCCCGACTGGGAGTTGATGCGGATGATCGACTCGTAGGTACGGCCCACGTCCTCGGGGTCGATGGGCAGGTAGGGCACGGCCCATATACCGTCGTCGGACTCTTCAAAGGCCGCCATGCCCTTGTTGATCGCATCCTGGTGCGACCCGGAAAAAGCGGTATAGACCAGCTCACCGGCGTAGGGGTGACGGGGTGGCACCTTCATCCGGGTGCACCGCTCATAGACGTTGATCACCCGGTTGATGTTGGAGAAATCCAGGCCCGGGTCCACGCCCTGGGAGAACATGTTCAGGGCCAGGGTGACGATATCCACGTTGCCGGTCCGCTCGCCATTGCCGAACAGCGTGCCCTCGACCCGGTCGGCGCCGGCCATCAGGGCCAGCTCGGTGGCCGCCACTGCCGCACCCCGGTCGTTGTGGGCATGGAGACTGATCAGGGCGCAGTCACGGTTCTTCATGTGGGTGCTGAACCACTCGATCTGGTCGGCATAGATGTTGGGCGTGGCCATCTCCACCGTGGCGGGCAGGTTGATGATCACCGGCCGCTCCGGGGTCGGCTCCCAGACATCCATCACCGCCTCGCAGATCTCGACCGCAAAATCGAGCTCAGTACCGGTGAAGGACTCGGGCGAGTATTCGTAGCGGATATCGGTATCGGTCCGCGTGGCCTCGTCCCGGATGATGCGGGCCCCGCGCACGGCCAGGTCGATGATCTCCCTGCGGCTCATCTTGAAGACCACCTGCCGCTGCAGGGTGGACGTGGAGTTGTAGAGGTGCATCACCGCCCGGCGCGCGCCGCGCAGGGACTCGAAGCTCCGCCTGATCAACGGTTCGCGGGCCTGGGTCAGGACCTGGATCAGGACACCGTCGGGGATCAGGTCACGCTCGATGAGCAGACGGAGAAAATCATACTCCACCTGCGAGGCGGCGGGAAAACCCACCTCGATCTCGGTGAAGCCGATGTCGAGCAGGAGCTGGAACATCTCCAGCTTCTCCTCCAGGTTCATGGGCTGGATCAGGGCCTGGTTGCCGTCACGCAGGTCAACGCTGCACCAGACAGGCGCCCTGGTGATGGCCTTGTCCGGCCAGGTTCGATCCGGCAGTTCGATACGCGGGTAGGGACGATATTTTCGTAATTTTTCCTTGTCCATGGTCATCTCCCGTTCCGGGTCAAAAAAAAAGCCACGGTTTCCTGGAAAACCGTGGCTCGCTGGAATCTGCTGTCCTTGTTCCGGTCAGGACAAAACTCCCCCTTCTGCCACAGTTTTCCTGTGCAGTCCGATTAGTAGCAGGTCGAGGGCAAGGGGCATTCTGTGCATTGTCGTACTGGCTATAAATTCGGCCACCCTGTCCGGTGGTGGCGCTAGGGAGCAGGACAACCGGCACCCTGCATAGGAATCATCTTAAGACGGAAGCGCGGTTTGTCAAGAAAGAATATCGGTCCGGTGCACGGTATGGGGAAAAAGATTGATTTGCTGTGCTGAATGCGGTAATGCAGCACACTGTAAAAAACGGTCCTGTCCGCGACAGCGGCAGGATGCCTGCTTTCCGATCACCAGACAATACAAGGTTTCCCATGTCCCGTGTCAACCTCCGTTCCATGGCCATCAACCAGAAAGGCACCATCACGGCCGTCAAGGTGGGCGGTGAGCTCGGACGGCGTATCCGAGAGATGGGCCTTGTTCCCGGCACTGAAATCACCATCAAACAGCGGGCCCCGCTCAACGATCCCGTGGCCCTGCGCGTCATGGGCGGTACGCTAACCCTGCGCAACAACGAGGCCGACTACATCGAGGTGGAGGTGGAAGCGGAGGAGTGAGCACCGTCAGTCGGCGATCATGAAGGGGTGGTCCCCAGCAGGAGACGATGGTTGGTGTACACCGGGCTTCCCGGCGGGAAAAAATGGTGCAGGCTGCTGACAGCGCGGTCAAAGGGATTGGCGATCCGGTCCAGGCGGAACCGTGTTGCCAGCCCCAGGCCACAGGGCGAGAAGACCATGCTGAACGGCACAGGGTAGTCGGTGGCGAACAGCAGCCTGTGGTGCACCTGCTCCTGGCCGGCCAGGTGGGCCAGGACCCCTGCCCGGACCGGGGTGAGGAGGCTGGAGAGATCGGCAAACAGGTTGCCGTGATCAGCCAGCAGCTCCAGGAGCCGGAAATAATCAGGGCTGAAATTCTTCTCCTTTCTGCTCAGGGCCCGCCAGATGGTGAGCGGCCGGTAACTGAGCGCCATGTGCGCCGCCACCACGGTGACCCCCACGGCCAGGGGCTGCTCCAGCATGGCGATTCCCTCGCATGCGCGCACTGACTTCACGCAACCCTCGCTGCCCAGGTGGACGATGAGCGGCAGGCCAAGATCCCGCAGTTTTTCGAAATAGGCCAGGTACCGTTCCTCCCTGGTATCCACGCCCCAGTAGTTCTGGAGAAATTTCGCTCCCTTGAACCCCAGCTCCACGTAACGGTCGATGCGCTCCAGGGCGTCCGGCCGCAGGGGATTGACCGAGAAGAAGGGAATAATGATATCCGGATGTTGCCGGTACAGGGCGAGCAGGTCCTCGTTGGTGGCGCAGACCCGGGCATCCCGGTGCACCACCCTGCCCTGCCGGTCCAGGCGGGCATCCACCCCGAAGAGGACGATCTTTTCCAGGCTGGCCGACTCCCGGACCAGCCGGACCAGGCCCGTGGTATAGGCATGGTAGGGATCGGCCACGAAACCGTCCGGGTCAAGTCCCTGCCAGCGGGCAAAGAGACGGGCCGCCAGGCGCATGGGCAGCCGTGCAAAATGCATCTCCGGGCTCAGGAGATGGACGTGAAAATCAATGGTCTGCATACCGTGCCATCAGAGGAGTGGCGCCAGGATAAAGGCCACGCCCTCGGCAAACCGTTCCCGCAGCGGCAGCCGCTGGCGACGGCTGCGGCTGACCTCGGTGGCCTCCCGGCAGAATTGCAGGAAATCCTTTTCCAGGTGCGAGGCGATTCTCCGGTCAAACAAAAAAAGATTGGCCTCGAAGTTGAGCCGGAAACTGCGCTGGTCCATGTTGGCCGAGCCCACGGTACAGAAGATGGAATCAATGACCGCGGTCTTGGCATGGGGCAGGCGGTTGTGCAGCTCAAAGATACGGACGCCCGCGGCCAGCAGCTCATCGAAAAAGGAACGGCCCGCGCGCAGGACCAGGGGATGGTCGGAGCGGCCCGGCAGGAGCAGCCGGACATCGACACCGCGCAGGGCCGCGGTCTGCAGGGCCATGGCCACCGGCGTATCAGGGACAAAATAGGGTGTTTCGATCCAGATCCGCTCAACGGCCATGTTGAAGGCGGCAAAGAGCAGGGTATGGATGGAACGCCACCGCTCGTCGGCCGGACCGCTGGCCAGAAACTGGGTACAGAGATCACCTGCTGCCGGTACGGCCGGGAAATAGTCGGCCGTGACCAGGTCCTCGCTGGTGGCATGGTACCAGTCCTGGCAGAAGACCTCCTGCAGGTCCTGGACCACCGGCCCCTGCACCTCCACGTGCAGATCCTGCCACGGCTCGGCCAGGCCGGCATAGACATCGCCCACGTTCATGCTGCCGGTGAACCCCTTCCTGCCGTCCACGATCACGATCTTGCGGTGATTGCGGTTATTGATGGTCAGTCGCCTGCGAAAGGGCAGCACGGGCAGGAACCGGGCCACCCGGCCGCCAGCCTCGTGCAGAGGCGCGAAAAACCGTCTGCCAGCGGCCAGGGAACCGACATCGTCGAGCAGGAGCCGAACCTCGACACCGCGCTTCGCCGCCCGGACCAGGGCGTCCCGCATGCGGGTCCCGGTGTGGTCCGGCTCCCAGATGTAGTAGCAGAGGTGGACATGGTGGCGGGCGCGGTCGATGGCCTCCTCCAGGACATCAAAGGCACGACCGCCGTCGCGGTACCAGGAGACCGAGCAGCCAGGCCGCGGCGCCGGCCCGCCCAGGCGCGAGGTCAGCTTGAAGATGGCGCGGACCAGGGGTTCCTCGACCCGGGGGATCTTCTGCTGCCGCCGGATCCGTTCCATGGAATGGGCCAGTTTCTGCTCCACCCGCTGTCGCCGGCGGCGGCGCATGCGGATGCGGGTCGTGCCGAAGACCCAGAACGCGAGCAGGCCGAGAAAGGGGATGAAGACGATGGTCAGGATCCAGGCCAGGGTGGCGCCGGATTCCCGCTTCTGGAGGATGATGCGCGGTACCAGGAGCAGGATGATGAGCAGATCCAGCAGCACCAGGCCGGAGCCCAGCCAGTTGACCCTCAGAAAGTGGAGCACGCCAGCCCTCCTCTCACGGCCTCGCTGGTGCGGCGCTCAGGCGCCATCTTCCTGTTCCGGCAGGGGCCCGCCATGCCGGTAGGCTGCAAACCGGGCCATGACCCCGGCCATCTGTCCACTGCTGAGCAGCGGAACCTCGCCCACCTGCAGGGCCCTGGCATAGATCCGGGCCAGGTTCTCCACCTCCACGGCCAGGGCCAGCACCTCTTTCAGGTCACCGGCAAAGCAGACCATGCCATGGTGGGCCATCAAACATGCGGTCCGGTCGACAAGGGCCTGCGTGACCAGGGCCGAGAGCTCGGCCGAGCCAAAGGCGGCGTAGCCGGCCAGGGGGATCGAGTCGCCGCCGGCCACGGCCACCATGTAATGAAAGGCCGGGATCTCGCGTTCCAGGCAGGCGAGCACGGTGCACCAGGGCGGATGGGCGTGCAGGACAGCGCCCGCCTCCGGGTGCTGGAGGTAGAGATCCCGGTGCAGCCGCCACTCCGAGGAGGGATGACGGCGGCCCTGCGGCCGGCCGTCCATGGAGAGCAGGACCATGTCGGCGGGCGTGCACTCCTCGTAAGGCATGGCCGAGGGAGTGATCAGAAAACCGTTGCCCACGCGGATACTGACATTGCCGGCCATGCCCTGGTTGAGCTCCTGCCGGTTCATGGCCAGGGCCGTGTCGAGCAGGGTGCGGCGCTGGCGGAAAAAACCACTCATCGCTGTTCGGGATAGAGAGCGAGCAGCCCCTGCCGGGAGGCGGGGCAGATGCCGCGCTCGGTGATGAGCCCCGTGACCAGGCGGGCCGGGGTCACGTCAAAGGCGGGATTGAGGGCCTCCGTGGTCGGGGGCGCGATCCGGACCCGGTCCAGGCGGCCGTTGTCCAGGCGGCCGGCCACGTACAGGACCTCATCCTGGTCCCGTTCCTCGATGGGGATCCTGTCTGCCTTCTCCACGCTCCAGTCGATGGTGGAACCGGGCAGGGCGACATAGAACGGCACCTGGTTGTCATGGGCGGCCAGGGCCTTGAGATAGGTGCCGATCTTGTTGCAGACGTCACCCGTGGCCGTGGTCCGGTCGGTGCCCACGATGCAAAGATCGACCCGGCCGTGCTGCATCAGGTGGCCGCCACCATTGTCCACCAGCAGGTGGTGACCTATTCCGGCCGCGGCCAGCTCCCAGGCGGTGAGACCTGCGCCCTGGTTGCGCGGCCTGGTCTCGTCCACCCAGACATGGACCGGGATACCCTCCTGCACGGCCCTGTAGACCGGGGCCAGGGCGGTGCCCCAGTCCACGGTGGCCAGCCAGCCGGCATTGCAATGGGTGAGAATGTGCACCGGCTCCTGCTGCCCCTTGTCCTGCCAGGCGGCCCGGATCAGCTCCACCCCGTGCCGGCCGATGGCCTTGTTGGTGGCCACATCTTCCTCGCAGAGGGCCGCCGCCTCCCGCCAGGCCGCCTCCCGGCGCTCCCCCTCGGGCAGGGGCCGAAGCAGGTCATCCATCCGCTGCACGGCCCAGCGCAGGTTGACCGCCGTGGGCCGGCAGCGGACCAGTAGATCGCCGATCCGGTCCAGGTCCGCATCGGAGGCGCCGGCGGCAAGACCCAGGCAGAAGCCATAGGCCGCGGTGGCGCCGATCAGGGGGGCGCCGCGGACCAGCATGTCCCTGATGGCCCGGGCCGCATCGTCGAGATCGGCAAGGGTGGTGACGACAAACTCATGGGGCAGCCTGGTCTGGTCGATGATCCGGACCAGGCCGTCCTCCCCGGTCCAGATCGACCGGTAGTGCGTATTTCCCACACGCATGGCAGCAGGCCTCCACTCCTTGTTGTACCAGTCAGTCGCCCGCGGGCTGGGGGACCAGTTCCGGGGTCCAGAAGATGACGCCACGGCCCTCGGCCTCCTCGATGAACGAGGGGCCGTCCCATTCCCTGACCTGGTCATAGTATCCGCGACGCATCACCTTGAGGGTTATCCTGCCGATCTTCTCGAGCTGCTCGTCACTGAACCGGCGGACACTGCGCAACGGCGTGTTGCCGAGATAGATCCACTGCCCCTGGCAGGGAATTGCATCGCCCAGGACCCGGTAGACCACGTGCGCCCCCTCGGGCTCGGAATTGACCTTGAACCGCACGGTCCGCACGGATGGAGAACAGGCCGAGGACAAGACGAGCAGGGCCAGCAGGGCAGACAGGACGGGAAGCCTTTTCCGCAGCCGGCCATCACCTGGTATATGCATCTCTTATTTCCTCTTTTTCAGTTCAACGGTTACCGGCTGGGGCTCGGCCTCGGCCTCTTTTCTGCTCCGGTGGCGGGTGTTGACCCAGAAGGCGGTGATCTCCTCCCGGTAGCCCGACTTGAGCATCTCGACGGTAACATACTCCGGCCGGCCCTCCTCGCCCTCCCAGACAACCAGGAGCGGGGTCATGCCCAGGTGGGTGTCATCCTTGAGATTGATGACCTCGGCACCCGGCGGCCTGGAGATGAACTTCACGGCGCCGTAGGTTTTGGGCCCGGCGCAGCCGGCGGCCAGGGCCAGTCCGCCGAGGGCAAGGAGTACCCCCGCCGCCCGGACAACAGACGTCTGTATCAGCATTACGTTCCTCGTCAATATGGTTCTTGGACTGCGGCGAGGCCGGAGTCGTGGAATCAAGATCATCTCTTACCTGTTCAGGTTCGGACAAGTCAAGACAAACCCGCATGACCAGGCCGGCTTTTCGGCAGATCCTGCTACCCGCGGCATGATCGGCCCCATGGACGAGGCACCATGACAGCCGCGACCATGAACGATTCGCTGGCCGTCACAGGGCACCCCGTCCGCACGCGCTCGAACCTCCCGATATACGGGTGTATCACCTGTGAGGTTCGGGCACGCACAGCTGTGGCACCCTGCAACCGGTTACAAGTCCTGTGTTGCCTGTATTGATTGCTGGTAACCGGATATCCCGTGACCGGTTCCGGCGATTCACCCCCTACCGCCGGCCCCGGGGGACGCGGGGGCGGCCGCAACCGGTTTTTGCCGGCAACAGCGGCTGCTTGTATTCCGGAGGACGGTTGCGGTATACTCAGTTATACCTGGATCGGGCGTTTCACCCACCTGCAAATGATACAAAGAAACTTGATTATGAATTGTTTTCTTTTGAGCGCGTTGCAGAGTGGTGAAACCCTCCGGTCAATTCAAGGTACAATCAGTGGCGCAGACATGCATTCTCCGGCCACCTGGCCGGCAGGCCGCACCAGAGCAACCTTTTCCCGGAACCACCCCCTATGAGTACCCCCCATACCGTTCTCAACGACCTCAAGGTCTCGGGCAACCTGCCCAGCATGCCCCAGGTCCTGGTCAGGCTGATCGACGCCTGCCATCAGCAGGAGGTGGACCTGCAGAAGGTGGCCAGGATTGTCAGCAAGGATTCCACCCTGACCGCCAAGATACTGCAACTGGTCAATTCGGCCTTCATCGGCGCCAGGTCGCCGTTCATGGACGTCCGGCAGGCGGTGGTCTACCTGGGCGCCGACACGGTGCGCAACCTGGCGGTGAGCATCTCGGTGCAGCAGGTCTTCCGCCGTGTCGAGACCAACGGTCTGCTCTCGCTGGACCGGTTCTGGTACCATTCCTATGAAAACGCCCTCCTGGCAAGACGGATCGCCCGTGCCGTCTCCTACCCTGACCCGTCGGAGGCCTACCTGGGTGGCCTGCTCCACGATATCGGCAAGTTGCTGCTCTGGATGGCCTTTCCCGGAAAATACGCACCCCTGCTGCTCAAGGGCGTGCGTTGCCATAACGGCAGGCTGGCCTTCCTGGAGCAGGAAAAGCTGCATATCAATCACTGCGAGGCAGGGGCCTGGCTCATGGAACAGTGGCGTCTGCCCTCGCTTTTTGCCGATGCGATCCGGTTCCACCATCACCCGGCCGAGGAGCTGGCCCAGGGGTTGCCGCTCACCCGCATCATCTCCCTGGCCGATCTGCTCAGCCACGCCGGAACGACGGACAAAGAAAGTGAAGAGCTGGCCCGGCGCCTGCTGGACCTCACGCCGCAGCAGGTTGGCACCCTCACCGAGGGAATCGAGGACCAGCTCCGCGAGGTCGCCGACAACCTGGGCATCCGCATTCCGGAGAAAAGCCTCTCATCCCTGGAAAAGGAGCCGGAAAGCGAGGCCCTGCACAGGGAGACCTCCATTGACCTGATCTCCCGGGTCAGGGATATCTCCCAGCTGACCGGCATGCTGGACAACCTGCTCCGGGCAAGTGACAGGGAGCAGATTGCCGGTGCCGTGGAACAGAGCATGAAGATCCTGTTCAACGAGGACACCTGCTTTCTGCTGCTCATGGACACCGATGGCGACAGGCTGCACGGTTTCACATCTCCGGACAACAGGCTGGCGCACCAGGCGGTCAAGGTCAGTTTCCGGCCGGATGATCATGCAGAGAGCCTGGCCGGGCAGGCCGTGCTCCAGAGACAACCCGTGCACTCGTTCATGGAGAACCGGGAACATTCCGGCACCATGCTCGACAGCCAGCTCGTGCGGCTGCTTGGCAGCGACGGCATGGCCGTTGTGCCCATGATCCACCGGGGACAGCTCATGGGCCTGATTGTCATCGGCATCGCCGATTCCCGATCCGCCCTGCTCAGGCACACCGCTCCCCTCAGGCTGCTTGCCGGCCAGGCCGGCGCCGGTCTCTTCCTCTGCCAGCTGTACCAGACCCAGGCGGAACGGATCGCCGAGGAGCGGGTCGCCGCGGCCACCATGGTCGCGCGGAAGATAGCGCACGAGATCAACAATCCCCTGGCCATCCTGCGCAACTACATCAAGATCCTCGAAATGAAGCTCAGGGACGACGAGTCAATCAGGGAAGACCTGGCCGTCATGGACCAGGAATTTGCGCGCATCGGCAACATCTCGAGCCAGCTCGACGACCTGGCCACGGACCGGCTCCTGATCCGGCCCCGCCACCTGGACCTGAACCAGCTCCTGGCTGAGACCGTGACGATGTACGGCAAGTCCCTGCCGCCCGACCGGGAGATCGAGATACTTTTTGAACCGGATCCCGATCTGCCGGAGATCGAGACTGATCCTGACTGTATCCGCCAGATCCTCCTGAACCTGATCGGCAATGCGGCAGATGCACTCCAGGACAGGGGCACCATCACCGTCGCCGTCCGGGCCGAAAAAGAGGAAGACGGGGAGCAGGCTGTTCTGTTGACAGTGACCGACACCGGACCCGGTATTCCTGCATCCCTCCTGCCCTCGCTGTTTGACGCCGGGACAAGCACCAAGGGAGGCGGACATTCGGGCCTTGGCCTTGCCATTGTCCGCAAGATCACAAGACGACTGGGGGGTACGATCACCTGCTCCAGTTCAGAAAAAGGTACTATATTTAGTGTATCTCTTCCGCTTCGCCATACTTGATTTTCCGCTTTACTGAAAGAAATCACTTTTCTTTTGACTTTCTGAAACAACTGCGGTTCAATGCTTTTGAGTAAATGTAATATTATTGTGAGACTAACCGTCATTTCCTGTCGCTTCCGGGAGACCCCGTGGAAGAGGGACCACGATGGCGGCATGCCGATCACCGGCCAGGTATAAACCGTCAGGGGGTACAGGTCTGCCCGGAGGGAGGGGAGCAGCAGGTGCGCCTGCTGGTGTATTTTTCCAGGCAGGCGATACGTTGGACACCATTCCCCGTAACAACAGCAGCCGCCGTTCCAGAAGTATCTTGCCACAACACCCAGATCTGTACACAAACCACATCCTGAGCAAATGGCGCACTGTGTTCTCATCATTGACGATGAACCTCATTTCTGCAGCAGTCTCAGCCTGTTACTGGAAGCCGACGGATACACAGTAGATACAGCCAACTCTGGCAGGGAAGCCCTTTTCCGCCTGCAGAACTCCTCCTACCAGGCCGTTCTCCTCGACATCGGCCTGCCGGACATCAAGGGCACGGAGATCGCCGCCCGCATCAATGACAGACATCCCGATACCGCCGTCATCATCCTTACCGGTCATGCCACCGTGGACAGCGCTGTCGAGGCGTTGCGCCTCGGGGTCTATGACTATCTGCGCAAGCCCTGTGATGCCGGGCAGCTGCTTCGCATCGTTGAACGCGGCATCGCCCACAAACAACTCGAGCAGCAGCTGCGGGCCAGCGAAAAACGGTTCCGCCAGCTCTCCCAGGCCACCTGGGAGGGGATCATCATCTACGAGGCCGGCAACCTGCTCCAGGCCAACGGTCAGCTCTGCGACATGTTCGGGTACAGGGAAGACGAACTTGTGGGTAAACAGATATTTGACGTGCTCCTGGACCGCAAGACCATCAAGGCCCTGGACGTGCAGACGGACAACGATACCATCGGCCCCTTCGAGGCCATGGCCATAGCCAAGAACGGCAGGCGGTTTCCGGTGGAGATCCGGGTCAAGCACATGGAGTTCTACGGTCGCACCGTGCAGGTGGCGGCGATCAGGGATGTGACCCGCAACAAGCAGGCCCTGGAGGAGCAGATCGTCCTGCGGGAAAAACTCGCCGATGCCCGGCGGCTGGAGTCCCTGGGCATGATGGCCGGCGCCGTGGCCCATGATCTGAACAACATTCTGGCCGGGATCATCACCTATCCCGAACTCCTGCTCATGGACATGGAGGAGGACTGCAGGTACCGGGAAGAGATCGAGCTGATTCGCGAGGCCGGCAAGCGTGCCGCGGCAGTGGTCAACGACCTGCTTACCGTCACCAGGGGGGCGACCTGCAAGAAAGAGGTCATCAGCCTCAACTCTCTTGTCTCGGGCTTCACCGGCTCGCTGGAGCACCGGGAGCTGCAAAAACGGTTCCCCGGCATCACCATCGAGACCAGCCTTGACCCGGAACTCTTCAACACCGCCGCATCGCCGGTCCATATCACCAAGTCCATCATCAATCTGGTGAACAATGCGGCCGAGGCCATGCAGGACCGGGGCCACATCCGGCTTTCCACCTACAACTGTTACGTGGAGTCGCCCATCAATGGCTACGAACGGATCGAGCGGGGCGAATACGTGGTCCTCACCGTGGAGGATACCGGTCCCGGGATATCGTCCAGGGACATGCAGCATATCTTTGATCCCTTCTACAGCAAGAAGAACATGGGCCGCAGCGGAACCGGGCTCGGTCTCACGGTGGTCTGGAATACCGTCCACGACCATGGCGGCTACATCGACCTGTCCAGCAGCAGCAACGGAACCTGTTTCTCCCTCTACTTCCCGGTAACGCACGAGAACATCCACGTGGGACAGAACGCTCTCTGCCTCACCGATCTCGGCGGCAACGGCCAGGAGATCCTGGTGGTGGACGACCAGAAGAGCCAACGCGAGATCGCGCGCCGGCTCCTTGCCCGCCTGGGCTACCAGGCCCACACCGCGCGAAGCGGCGAGGAGGCGGTGGAATTCATCAAGAAACAGCCGGTGGACCTGGTCCTGCTCGACATGATCATGACGCCCGGCATCAACGGCTGCGAGACCTACCAGCGGATCATCCAGCATATCCCCGGCCAGAAGGCCATCATCACCAGCGGCTATTCCAGCGACTCCGAGATCAGGAAGGCCAGGGCCCTGGGCATCACCCAGTTTGTCAAGAAACCCTACTCCATCCAGGACCTGGGCCGGGCCCTCAAACTTGAAATAAGTTGACCAATCCTTTATCCTCTTTCTGATCAGCCGTGCCAGTGGACGGTCTCCATGGCTGCCCGCGCCGGCCGGCCCGGTGCATGACCGCACGGCCCCGGTCCACTGTCCGTCCCTTTCCCCGCTTCCTGGAGTCCTGTCTTGAAAAACATTCTCGCGATCTCCGCCTCGATGGTACAGGGGCTCTGGAGGGCCCTGCGCATCACCATGCAACTGCTCTCCACCCTCCTCTTTGTCCTGCTGATCCTGGCGGTGCTGGTGGTCCTCGTTCACCGGCCCCGGACCGTCATTCCCCCCGGCTCGGCACTGGTAGTGGCACCACAGGGTACGCTGGTCGAAGAGACCTCGGCCATGGACCCAATGGCCCGGTTCATGAACAACATCGCCGGGCTGCCGGTCAGGGAGGAAACCCTGCTCCAGGACGTCCTTGATGCGATCCACCATGCAGGGAACGACGACCGGATCCGGCTGCTGGTCATCGCCCCGGGCCGCATGGAGCAGGCAGGCCTGAACCAGGTGCAGGCCATCGGCCGCGCCATCGAGGAGTTCAAACGTTCGGGCAAGGTGGTGATCGCCACCGGTGACACCTTCAGCCAGACCCAGTACTATCTCGCCTCCTGGGCCGATGAGATCTATCTCCACCCCATGGGCTCGGTGGACCTGCACGGCTTTGGCGTCTACCGTCTCTATGTCCGGGAACTGCTGGACAAGCTGGCGGTCAACTTCCATGTATTCCGGGTCGGAACCTTCAAGTCAGCCCTGGAACCTTTCATCCGCAACTCCATGTCACCCGAGGCCCGGGAGGCCAACAGCTTCTGGCTGACCAACATCTGGAACCGCTTCTGCGCAGAGATCGCTGCTCATCGCGGCATCACCGTGCGGGCCATCAACGACGCCATCAACAACCTGCCCGCGCACCTGCGGGCGGCCGGCGGCGATGCCGGCCGGATGGCGCTCAACACGGGGCTGGTGGACGGTCTCAAGGATCACCAGCAGTTTACCGATTACCTGAGCAGCCTGGTGGGCCGGTCCGAGGACCGGAGCAGCTTCCGCCAGGTTTCCCTGGAGACCTATCTTTCCACGTTCACGCCGTCCTTCACCGACGCCGGTGACGCAAAGGACAGGATCGCCCTCATCGTGGCCCAGGGGGACATTGTCTACGGTGAAGGCGGGGTGGGCAAGATCGGCTCCTCCTCCCTCTGCCGCCAGATCCGCCTGGCCCGGAACGACCGCCATGTCAGGGCCCTGGTCCTGCGCATCGACTCAGGCGGCGGGTCGGCCCTGGCAGCGGAGCTGATCCGGCGGGAGCTGGAGGCGACCAGGAAATCCGGGCGGCCGGTGGTGGTCTCCATGGGCTCCATGGCCGCCTCGGGCGCCTACTGGCTCGCTGCGGGTGCAGATCGGATATTTGCATCACCGCTCACCCTGACCGGCTCCATCGGCATCTTCGGCGCCATGCCCACCTTTGAAGACTCCCTTGCCCGCATCGGTGTCCACAGTGACGGCACAGGGACCACCAGGCTGGCCGATGCCGGCGATCCGACGCGTCCCCTGGCCGATGACGTGGGCCGGGCCATCCAGATCAGCGTGGAGAACGGCTACTCCAGGTTCATCTCCATCGTTTCCCGGGGTCGTAGCATCCCGGCCGCCCAGGTGGAAAAGATCGCCGAAGGACGGGTCTGGGACGGGGCCACGGCCAGGAAACTGGGCCTGGTTGACGAGCTGGGCACCCTGGACGACGCCATTGCCGCCGCCGGCGAACTGGCCGGTGCCAGGAACGCGGTTCCGGTGTACATCGAACCACCCGGTCCGTCGCTGCTGAAGCTGCTCCGACACCTGGGGAGAGAGGCGGCCAGCCTGACGGGCCCGCCTGACAGGTCCCTGTTGGCCGGAATCCTCAGGCCGGCGCAGGAACAGGCCCTGGAGCTGTTCATCCGGACGCCGGACCCGCGGCACCTGTACACCTACTGTCTGCTGCCGCGCTCCTGGCCCGGCCCCGTCCCTTCCCTTCCGGGCCCCTGATCAGCTGCCGCTGGAGTGCTGCGGGGTAATTGCTTTTTCACGACCACTCTGGTACATATCGATACACCGGTACGACCGGTCCGGAGTTCCGGGTTCTCCCCGGACGCCGGTCCATCCGGCTTCAGTTCCCTGCCACCGACCCGGTCCAGGGGTCCGTGGCATACATCAACACCAAGACTTCCCCGGAGCCGCAACCATGCAATACATCAGACCGCTCGTTCTCCTCTGCTGTGCAGTCGTTCTTTTCGCCGTCAATCCGGTACGCGCCACCGAGCCCATGCTGGTTACCGGCAATCCGGAGGCGCCGCCCATTGTCTGGGAGAAAGGCGGCAAACTCGTCGGCATCGGCCCGTGGCTGGCCGAAACAACGCTGAAGCCGCTGGCGGTGCCCCATGTCATAAGACCGGCCGGCAGCTGGGCCGAAGTGCAGGAAAAGGCCAGGAGCGGCGCCGTGGACCTGATTGTCTCCGCCTACCGCAACAAGGACCGGGAGGCCTACCTGGAATTTTCCGAACCCTACCTGGAAAGCCCGGTGGTCATTGTGACCAAAAAAGGGGATGGTTTTGCCTGCAACTGCTGGACAGACCTGATCGGCAAGAAAGGAGTGGCCCATACGGGGGAGAGTTTTGGCGAGAAATTCGATGACTATATCAAGGCCAGGCTTGACGTCACCTATACCACCTACAACCGGGCCTTCGAGATGCTGGGAGAGGATACGGCTGACTACCTGATCATCGATCTCTACCCGGCCATCATCTACTCCAAGCTGCTTCAGGTCGAAGACCGGATCGAATTCATGGCCAAACCGGCCACGGTCCAGCACTTCCACATGGCC
>DRKI01000061.1 GCA_011051875.1 Desulfobulbus sp.
GGAAAAGAAAAGGGCTGCGCGGGCGCCGCTTCCCTTTGACAATGACCACTACCTCTCCCTGCTCGACACCATGGCCGGGGAAGGAGAGATCAGCCACCTGCTCGAGGAGAGGGAACTTGCCACCCAGGTACGGCGGGCCATGGACGATCTGCCGGAGCAATACCGCACCGTGCTGCTCCTCTACTATATGGAGGAGATGCGCTACCGCGATATAGCCGAACTGCTGGAGGCCCCCATCGGCACGGTCATGTCCCGGCTCAACAGGGGGCGGACCTATCTGAAACGGATCATGCTGGAGTACCTGAAACGGGAAGAGGCCGGGGGCAAGATCGTCCGGCTGTCAGAAAAACGCCGGCAACACGGTGCATCACCGTCAGTGCAGGAGGTGAATCATGAAGCACGATGACTGCACCCATTTTCTCGATGCCCTGCTCAACGATGACGGATCGGGCCTGTCGCCGCAGTGCAGGCGGCACCTGGAACAGTGTGCACACTGCAGGAAGATCCACGCCCTGGACCGCAGGCTGGAAGAGTCCCTGGCCAGGACCCTGCGTCGGGAACCGGTGTCAGACCATCTCCTCACCATGCTGAAAAACAACCTCGATGCCGCCGGGGAACGCAGACGCCGGTTTCCCGTCCGGCCCTCCTGGTTGCTGCTCCCGGCCATGGCCCTGCTGGGAATCGTGCTTTTTTTCTTCCTGCAACCGCGCTCCCAGCATGGTCTGCACTCCCTGGACGAGATAGGACAACTCGCCTTTGCCGATCACCATGCCATTGAGCGGGTGGAATTCATTCCCGGCAGCCCGGACGACCTCTCGGCCCGGTTCAGCGCAAAGCTGGGTTTCCCGGTACAGATACCCGGGATCGTCGACAGGGGATACCGGCTCATCGGAGGAAGGCTGTGTCTTTTCGCCAGGTGCAACGTGGCCTGGCTCATCTACGGCCATGGTCGGGACAGAATCTCCCTTTTCATCATCAATGCAGGGGATCTCACCTTTCCCCTGAAAGAGCCGAAAAAATACATCTTGCAATATTCGGCCAATACGGTGAAGATCTGGCAGGAAAAGGGACAGGTCTATGCCCTGGTCGACTGAACTTTGCTGATGAACCTGCCGGACCGCTGTTCCCGCCCCGGGCGGAGACCGGTCTGATCCACCACCCGTTGCCCCGACACCTCCATGCGAGTTACCCAGCGCTCCCTCTTCTTCTGGATCCTCCGCCGTCATCGACTGATGCAGCTCCTGCTGCTGATCATCATCATGGCCAGTCTCTTTTTCAAAGTCTTCCCCCTGGAAATGCAGAAGCGGATCATCAACGAGGCCATCCATCTCAAGCAGGTGGACCTGCTCTATCTCTACTGCGGTCTCTATATCGGCGCGGTGATCCTGGCCGGGGTCACCAAGTATGCCATCAATGTCCTCCAGGTCATCATCGGCCAGAAGATCCTGGTGGAGATGCGCACCGAGCTCTACAACCACATCCTCCAGCTTCCCCTGCAATTCTACCGGAAGATGCAGCCGGGGACCGTGATCTCGGCCATGACATCCGAGCTGAACGCTATCGGTTTCTTCCTGGGCGGCGCCCTGGCCATCCCGCTCACCTCGGTGCTCACCTTCCTGGTCTTTCTCGGCTTCATGTACAGCCTGAGCCCGCTGCTGGCCCTGCTGTCCATCTCCATCTATCCCCTGGAGCTGGTGGTCATTCCGCTGTTGCAGAAACGGTACAACCGGCTCAACAAGAAACGAATCAAGACCACCCGCGCCATGGCGAACGTGGTCAACGAGGCCATTTCCGGCATTCACGAGATCCACTCCAACGGCAGCTTCGTGCTGGAAGAAAAACGGATCCAGGATCACATCCGCATCCTGTACGGTCACCTGAAAAAACTGTTCATCGTCAAGTATGGCATAAAATTCGCCAACAACCTGTTCCAGTCCATGGGTCCGTTCATCCTCTTCCTGGTCGGCGGCTACCTGGCCATCCACGGCGAGTTCACCCTGGGCGCCCTGGTGGCCTTTCTCTCCGCCTATGAAAAGGTCTACGACCCCTGGAAGGAGATGCTCGAGTATTACCAGTCCCTGCAGGATGCGCAGATCCGCTACCGGCAGATCATGAAGATCTTCGACCTTGATCCGCCCCATCCCCTTCTGCCCGAAGGGCGGGAACCCTATCAGCTCCAAGGCGCCGTCGACGTCAAGGGCGTGGGCTTTACCGTGGATTCCGGCGTCAGCCTGCTCGACCGCATCACCATGCGGATCCGGCCCAACGAGCAGGTGGCCCTGGTGGGATTTTCCGGATCCGGCAAGTCGACCCTGGCCCTGCTCATAGCCCAGCTCTATGACGCCTCCAGCGGCTCCATCCTCATCGACGGCAAGGATATCTCCACCCTGAGCAAGGCGGACATCAGCCGGAATGTCACCATGATCGCCCAGCATCCCTTCATCTTCACCGGCACCATCCGCGACAACCTTCTCTACGGGGTGCGGGCCGCCGGCCGCGAGGCCGAAATCGACAGAGACCGGCTGTTCCAGGTGATCCGTGACGTGGGCCTGGAGGACGATATCCTCCGTTTCGGTTTCAATTCGATCATCCCGCGGCAGCGGGTCCTGCCGCTCAAGAACAAGTTCCTGCGTATGCGGCAGATCATCTCCGGCGAACTGAGCCGCGAATTCACCCGTGTCATCGAGGTCTATGACGCCAACAGGTTCCTCGCCTACTCCACCATCCGGGACAACCTGATCTTCGGTGACAGCCTGAGCGGCCGGTTCGAGACCGACAGCCTGCCCGGAGACGATATGTTCAGGGAGTTCCTCCGCACCACCGGCCTGGAGGATGATCTCCTGGCCCTGGGCTACTCCATTGCCCGCCATACGGTGGAACTGCTGAGAGACCTGGGCACGGACGAATTCTTCTTCCGCGGCAGTCCCATGCGGCCCGATGAACTCGACCGTTTTGACGAACTGGTGCGGCAGAGCGGTGGGGAGCTGCCCCGCCGGCGGGAGCAACGCGACATGCTCCTTGTCCTGGCCCTGCGTTTCATCCCTGGCAGGCACAATATCGTCAGCCTGGATACCGGCCTGAGCGAGAAGATCCTGCGCGCCCGCCATATCTTCCTCAGGGACCTGATGAAAGTGAATCTCGATGTCTGCTGCAAGGCGGCCGAGCAGTTCCTGCACGAGGGGACCCTGGCCCGGCTGCCTGTCTTTGAGGAGGAAAAGGACTTCATCCCCTACTGTCCCTCGGAATATCTCTACAGCCACAGCCTGCGCGACAATATCCTGTTCGGGGCCATGAAACAGGAGATCAAGGACAACCAGCACCTGGTGCAACTGGCTCTGCAGGCCTTTACCCGCGAGGGACTGCTGGGCGAGGTGCTGGACATAGGCCTCGATTTCAACGTGGGCAGCAAGGGAGACCGCCTCTCCGGCGGCCAGAAACAGAAGGTGGCCATTGCCCGTTCCTTTCTCAAGGACACCACCATCCTGATCATGGACGAGGCAACGGCAAGCCTTGACAACGCATCCCAGGCCAGGATCCAGGATCTGATGGACAACCGGTTCCGGGGCCGCAAAACCGTGATCGCTGTCATTCACCGCCTTGACCTGGCGCCCTCCTATGACCGGATATTCGTCCTCAAGTCGGGCTCGCTCATCGAACACGGCACCTACGAGGAGCTGATGGCGAAAAAGGGTGCCTTCCACGACCTGGTGCAGAGCCACAGTGGCTGACAGCCGCCCCGCAAATCCGTGCTCTTCTGAACCGGCAACGTCCGGCAGAAGCCGTACAATCGGCCAGAACAGCCCTGCATTGAGCGTTTCACCCGCCTGCAGGCGTGCAGGCGAAAAAAGGCAAAGGATACTAAATGATTTTGATCTTCGAGGTGAGAACAATGATCGGCAAGCGTATCATCCTTCTTTTCGGCATCCTTCTCCTGACTTCCATGCCGGCCCTTGCCGCGGACAAGGTTCCGCACGAGATCGGCGGCTTCCGGCTGGGCTCATCCATCGACGACTATGATTACATCAGCTACCGCAATTTTCTCAAGCAGGTGGTAGTGGACCACATCGGCGGCTTTCGCAAGGGCATCATCGAGTATGGCGTCTGTGACAACCCGGGCCAGATCGTCAAGATCAAGTTGAAATACCTTGATTCCAGTGAAAAGTTCTACCGCAAGCTGTTCAAGGAGTTCAAGCGCCGTTTCGGCGAGCCTGACGAGTTCACCGGAGACACCTTTGGTATTGTCAAGTCCTGGAAATGGCACTTCCGGGACAAGGACGGCAACAGGATCAGCCTGTCTCTGCAGCACAATCTGAAGAATCCCGACGAGGCCACCGGCAACATGGTCAAACTGTCACTGCCGGAACGTATCGAGGCGGAGCGGAAATGCTTCAACAAGACCTGCGCCAGCCGCCGGGATGCTCCCTGCTCCACCCAGGCGCCACAGTCGGTGGACTGGGATGCGCTGATTCCCCACTGACACCCGTGCCCCTGTTGCCGCCACTGCACGGCAGTCCCGGCTCCGGATTGACCAGGCCTGATCCCTGCCGGAGACGGCCGGCCGGGGGCATCATCATGCGATGAACAGCATGGTCACGTGGCAGGAGATCGGCTGGAACGGGATTCTCCTCCGGGTGCCGGGCACCTGGCATCCGGCGGTCATCCTGGCCGGCTATCTCCTGTTCGAGGAAGACTACCGGCCCGTCTTCGAGATCCGGTGGCAGATGGTTCGGGGCCGGTTCTCGGCCGAACGTGTGCTCCGGAAACTGGCACGCGCAACCGGTGATACCGGGCTTGTTCCGTGGCAACCGCCGCCGGAGTGGCGTGATGCTCTCTCCGGCTGCCGCATGCACGGATTTCAATGGCAACAGGCAGAATCCCGGGGCTGCGGCCTCCTGCTCTACAACCCGGCAACCGCCAGGTCCATGCTATTGCGCTTCCATGGCGCTGCAGGCAGCGGGACCGCCCACTACTCAGGGATACTGGAGTCGCTGCGCGAACAGCCGCAGGAGGACCGCCTTACCTGGGCCGTATTCGATATCCGCGCCCGGCTGCCGGCCGGGATGCGGCTGATCAGGCATCGATTTCTGCCCGGCACCTTCACCATCGAATTCCGGCAGGACCATCTCTTTCTCTCCCTGCTCCGGTTCAGACCGGCGGAACAACTGCTGCACAACCACACCCTGGCCCGCTTCGGCGACCATCTCGCCGCCGGCCTCCCGCTTGTCAGCGAAAGCGATCCCCTGACCGCCACCTGGCAGAGTGACGGCTCGGCGGCCCGAAGAATGCTGCGACGCCTGCAGGGCAAAAAAGCGCACCAGGTGCTTACCCTCTGGCATATTCCTGAAAAAAATGTCATCCTTGGCCTGCACGTCAAGAGCAACAAACCGATTCCAGGCACCCTGATCCA
>DRKI01000062.1 GCA_011051875.1 Desulfobulbus sp.
AGCTGGCCGCCGGCAGCGGCACCTCTTGGTCCGGAATCGCCTCGGCCACGGTGAGGCCGTGGCTGGCATCGTCGTAGATCCGGCTGATCTTGCCGCTGCCGCCCTCGAAGCGGACCTCCTGGCCCGGCCGGATCGATTCCCTTCCGGGCATGAAGCTGAAGGTCAGTTTCTGTTCAGGTGCATTCAGGGTCAGGATCGTCCGTCCGGGTGAGGCCAGGTCGCCCTGCCGCAGGTGGATCGTGCCCACGGTGCCGGCAAAGGGCGCCCTGATGTTGGCATAACCGAGCTGGTTGTCCAGGGCGGCGATCTTCTCTTCCAACTCCCGGACAGAGGAACGCGCCCGGGCAAGGGTGACCTTTGATGCCTCGAGCTGTTCCCGCGCAAGTCCACCGACCTTGAACAGGGCCTGGTTGCGGCGGTGGAGGGCGGCGCTGTATTCGAGCTGTTGTTTCGCTGCCTCGCGCTGGGCCACGAGCGAGCGCCTGGATGTCTGCAGGTCCTGGTCGTCCAAGCGCACCAGGAGCTCGCCCCGCCGGACCCGGTCGCTTTCCCGGACCTCGACGGCACGGATTCTGGCCGTGAGCCTGGAGGCGATCTGCGCCGCCGTGCGCGGTTCCAGGCGGGCGAGGAAGGCCCGCTTGCGGACAACGGTCATGGTCTGTGGCTGAACGGTCCGGACCTGGTAGGTGATGGGGCTGGCCGTGGGCGTATGTTCGATGGCCTGACGCCGTTTCCTGAGCAGCAGGACACCACCGGCCAGCAGGAGGACCAGGGGAATGATCAGGATGATTTTTTTCATTGTTGCTCTCCTTGCTCGAGCAGGTAGTCAAGGTAATAACGGGCGGTGCGATAGCGGAAACCTGCGTCGATGGCACGGCTCTGCGCCAGGCGGTTTCTTGCCCTTGCGGTCAGCAGATCGTTGATGTCGGCTGCGCCCTGGTCGAAGCGGACCTGCTCGATGGCCACGGTCTCACGGGTCAGGGCCAGCTCGGCGCGGGCGGCGCTGTGATCGCTGATCGCGGTGTTGATCCTGGCCACGGCCTCCTGCAGGTTGTTTCGCAGGGACAGCTTTGTGGCCTGTTCCTGGTAGCGGCTGCGGCGGGCCGCTATCTTCGCCTGCCGGATCCTGGCCCGGCTGGAACCAAAGTCAAAGATGTTCCAGCGCAGGGTGAGCCCGGCCTGCCAGACCTGCTCGCTATTCCACTCCCCGCTGTAGATGTTGGACTGGTCATTGGGACCGAAGTTCTGCCCATAGGCGCTGGTGAGCAGGACCTGGGGATAGAGGACGCTTTCAGCCTTGCGGGCCAGGGTCTCCTCTTTTTCCGCGGCCAGGCGGGCGCTGCGCAGCCGGGCCAGGTGCTGGAGCCGGTCCGGTGCCGGGGTCGTGGCAGCGGGCAGGTCTGGTGGGGTCGGGCCGGCAGTCACCAGGTCGCCAAGCCGGTCGATGTTCAGGAGGCTGGCCAGGGCGGACCTGAGGCTGGCAATGTTGTTCCTGATCTGGTTCTGGACCGCCCTGGCGTTTTCCAGGTCGGCAGCGGCCTTGAGCAGGTCGATGCGGGCCTTTTTCCCCAGTTCCAGCTCCCTGGCGATCTTGTCATGCAGCCGCTGCAGGGCATCGGCATAGGCTTCCTGGGCCCTGGCCTGCTCCTGGGCGGAGAGGATACTGACATAGAGCGAGCGGACATTGTAGATCAGTTGTTCCCGGCTGACCCTGAATGCTGATGCCGCCATCTCTTTCTGCAGGGCCGCGATCTCCACACTGCGGGTATCGGCAAAACCCGTGAACAGGGCGACCTCGTAGGTGATGCCTCCCGTGAACAGGTTGCGGGTCGTGGCCACCCCGGCCGGATCGCTGCCGAGGCTGGCCGGGGTCAGTGGCGCGAGGGTCCGGGGCAGGTTATAGTGGGTGTAGGTGGAGACGAGATCGAGCCGGCCGAGATTGCGTGATTTCTGCTCGCGCATGGCCTGGTCGGCGAGACGGACCCCGAGTTCCTCCCTGCGGATGTCGGGATTGTTGCGCAGGGCCAGGGCCACGCACTCATCGAGCGTGAGGGCACGGGCCAGACCCGTGCCGGTGAGGAGCAGCACGGTGACGGCCAGGAAAAATCCATATCGATACATGACGATTATTTTGACAGGTAGAGGAAATACTGTTTGAATAAGACCAGGTCTTAAACAAACGTTTAATTAAAACTACCATCATGAGCAAAAAAGTCAACGGCAAAGAAAAGGGCAGGCTGTCCAGGCAGCGAATCCTCAAGGAGGCGGAGCGGCTTTTCGCCCGCCAGGGGTATTCCGGTACCGGTCTGCGGGAGCTTGCCGCAGCCGCCGGAGTCAACCTGGCCATGATCAACTACTTTTTCGGCTCCAAAAAGCAGTTGCTCAAGGAGATCCTGGACGGGTTTCTCGCCGGTTACCTGGAGGTGGCCCGCCAGGAGTTGCAGGGCGATGAGGAGGTACGGGTCCGGCTTGACCGGTTTGTGCGCCGGGCAGTGGCCTATTTTGCATCGCATCGGGATGCGTTGCTCGTCACCATAG
>DRKI01000063.1 GCA_011051875.1 Desulfobulbus sp.
ACATCCGCTCCAGGCGCCAGTTGTGGGAATGGGCAGCGATGAGCGCATCGATCTCCTGCTGCTGTTGCCGGATGCCGAGCACCAGGTGACTGGCATAGGGCAGGGCCTTTCGGCCCGAATTGAAATGAAGAGCAAACCGCTCCAGTTCCGCGGCCGCCTGGTCGGAGGTCTCCCCGGACCGGCGGAAATCATGACTGAACAGGAACTGGAGGGCCAGTTCCCTGGCCTTGCGTCTCAGACCCATGGCGCAAACCCTGCAGACCCGGGGAAAGAGTCCGGCAACCGCCCCCGAAAAACGACGGACCTCACAACACCTCCAGCAGGCTGACCATCTCCAGGGCGGCCACGGCCACGTCCGAGCCCTTGTTGCCGGCCTTGCTGCCGGCCCGCTCGATGGCCTGCTCGATGGTCTCGGTGGTCAGGACTCCGAACAGGACCGGCACGCCGGTGTCGAGCATCACCTGGGCCGTGCCCTTGGCCACTTCCCCGGCCACATAGTCGAAATGGGGTGTGGCGCCGCGGATTACCACCCCCAGGCAGATGACCGCGTCGAAACGGCCGCTGCGGGCCATCTTCTGGGCGACCAGGGGAATCTCGAATGCCCCCGGCACCCGGGCCACGTCGATGTCCTCGGCCCGGACCCCGGACCGGACCAGGGAATCGATGGCCCCCTCCAGGAGCTTTTCAGAGATAAAGGAGTTGAAACGGGCCACGATGATGCCGATCTTCCTGCCGGTTCCCTGCAGGTTGCCTTCCTTGTAATTTGCCATTGTCCTTATCCTGCGATCAGTCCTTGTTGATGCGAAATACCAAAAAACGGCTGCCGCCGACTCAGGGATCCCGACGGACACCGCTCATGGGTTCCTCACCGTAGAGCTCCAGCAGGTGCCCCATCTTGTCGCGCTTGCACTTGAGGTACCGTCTGTTTTCTGCCTCACCGGGGATCTCGATGGGCAGCCGTTCCACCACCTCCAGGCCGTAGCCTTCCAGGCCGACGATCTTCTTGGGATTGTTGGTCAGAAGCCGCATCTTGGAGACTCCGATGTCGCGCAGGATCTGGGCGCCGATGCCGTAGTCCCGCAGGTCGGGCTTGAAACCGAGCTGAACATTGGCCTCCACCGTGTCCAGCCCCTTTTCGTCCTGGAGGTTATAGGCCCTGAGCTTGTTGACCAGGCCGATGCCGCGGCCCTCCTGGCGCATGTAGAGTACCACGCCCCTGCCCTCCTGCTCGACCATGCGCATGGCGGCATGAAGCTGTTCGCCGCAGTCGCAGCGGGCCGAACCAAAGACGTCGCCGGTCAGGCACTCGGAGTGGACCCGGACCAGGACCGGCTCGTCCGGGGTGATCTCTCCCTTGACCAGGGCCACGTGCTCGTAGCCGTCCACGTCGTTGGTGTAGGCCAGCACCCTGAATTCCCCTGCGTGCTCGGTGGGCAGCCGCGCCTCGGCCACCCGGTGCACCAGCTTGTCCTTGCGCAGCCGGTAGGCGACCAGGTCGGCGATGGTGGCGATCTTGAGATCATGTTCGGCGGCAAACTTCTCCAGGTCCGGCATCCGGGCCATGGTGCCGTCCTCCTTCATGATCTCGCAGATCACGCCCGCGGTCCGCAGGCCGGCGAGCCGGGCCAGGTCCACCGAGCCCTCGGTCTGGCCAGTGCGGACCAGGACGCCGCCCTTGCGCGCCTTGAGCGGAAAGATGTGGCCCGGGCTGATGATGTCGCGCGGAGTCGCGTCCGGGGCCACCGCGGCCTGGATGGTCCGGGCGCGGTCCGCGGCCGAGATGCCGGTGCTGACACCGGTCCGGGCCTCGATGCTGATGGTGAAACCGGTGCCGTAGGGCGACTGGTTGTTGCTGACCATCATGGGCAGCTCGAGCTGCTCGACGATGTCGGGACTCATGGCAAGACAGATCAGGCCGCGACCGTAGGTGGCCATGAAATTGATATCATCGGCCGTTACCTTCTCCGCGGCCATGCAGAGGTCGCCCTCGTTCTCCCGGTCCTCGTCATCGACCAGGATGATCATCTTGCCGGCCTTGATATCTTCTATAACCTCTTCAATCGAACTGACAGCCATGTCATGTCTCCTTCCGCCAAAAGCGGGGAACCGGGGGATGCGGGGAGGCGCCGGATGGCGCCGGCGGCGGCAGATCCGCGGCCCTGTTCCCGTGATCCGACCCCGCCCCACCCCCGTGATACCGCTCTGCGGTGTCACGATGTGGGACTCCTGTTCCCGAAGTGAGCGTTTCACCCATCTGCACAAATGAACAAGAAAAATGATTATAAATGGTTTTCTTCATACATCTGCTGCAGACGAGTGAAACCCTCCGGGATTTTCCATTTCAGGTTGTTTGCATCGTTGGTCGCGCCAGCTCCTGCAGGCCTGGCGATCTGTCTCCTCAGCCCGGGCAGCACAGCGGCCATCGGCTAGCCCTTGCCGTCCAGGAAGCCGTGCTCGGCCAGAAAAGCGGGATTGATCCTGCCGGCTGAACGGGTGGGCACAGGGTGTTCGGCAAGGAGCTTTTCCACGTACTTGCCGATGATGTCCACCTCGATATTCACCCGGTCGCCGGTGTTGAGTTCGCCCAGGGTGGTGACGGCCAGCGTGTGGGGAATGATGGATACCGAAAACCTGGAGCCCTCGCACGAGTTGACCGTGAGACTGATACCGTTGATGGTCACCGAGCCCTTTTCTATCACATACCTGGCCAGGGCCGGATCCAGGGAAAAGGAGAAAAGGGTGTACTCGCCCACCGTCCTGCGCTCCTCCACCGTCCCCTGGCAGTCGACATGGCCGCTCACCAGGTGGCCGCCGAGTCGGTCGCTGAGCCGGAGCGCCCGCTCCAGGTTGACCCGGGACCCCACCTCCAGCCGGCCCAGGCCGGTCCGGGCGAGGCTCTCGGGCGAGACATCGACAAAGAACCGGTTGCCGGTGATGTTGCGCGCGGTGAGGCAGGCGCCGTTGACCGCGATGGACTCTCCCTCTTCCGGGTCGGTCAGGTCAAAGCCGGCCTCGATGCGAAAGACCATGCCGCCGCCGGCCGGCCGCTTCTCGACCACGGTACCCACGCCCTGGATGATACCGGTGAACATCTGCGCCTACTGCTCCAGCGCCTCGGCCTTGCGGGCGAACTCCTCGGACAGGCGACGGTGCCTGAAATTCTTGTGGATGGAGGAGATGGTCCGATAGGCGTCAGCAGCCTTGTCCATCTTGCCCTGGGCGACATAGACCTCGGCCGTGGCCTCCAGGGTGTCCACCACGCCCTGTGGATTGCGGGTCAGGTGGTAATGTTCCACCATGTCGAACAGCAGTTCCAACGCCCGGTCCAGCTCACCCAGTTTCCGAAGGGCCAGGGCCATCTTCTTGTGCAGGGAGAGGACAGAGAAGGAATCGTCCATCTTCTCACAGATCGCCTTGGCCCGCTCGAAGTTCTCCAGGGCCAGGGCATATTCGCCGCGGGCCAGGCAGGTGTCGCCCAGCCGGTCACAGGCATTGGCGATGCCCTGTTCGTCACCCTGTTCCTCGAACCCCTTGAGGGCATTGTGAAATGCGGCAGCAGCCTGGGTATAGTTTCCGGTCTTGTACTGCTCACGACCCTCGATATAGTCCCGCCTGGCGGGATCACTGGGCCCATCTCCCCGACCGTCCTCGGCCGGGCCGATGGAGTTCAGCGGCTGAATGTTCTCGCTTACCATGACTCGTTTCCCTCCTTCCGGGGACCGGCGCCGGACCGGCGCCCCATCACTTGTCTGTAGTGGTTTCGTGCATCTCCTGCACCGCCCGGTCGGCCAAGGCGGCGACGGTGGTCTGCAGGGGACTCCCCTGCTCGAAGATAGTTATTTCCGTCCGGTCCTTCTGCAGGGCCATGACCTGGAACGAGGCCTCGGTGGCACGGATCCTCCCCAGCAGGCGGGCCATGAGACCGCGCATGCGGGCGGAATCATGCCCCAGGAAATGAAAGGTTGAATAAAAAGGTGTCTTGCGCACCAGGTCCGGCCTGGTGGCGGCGATCTCGCCCAGGCCCCAGATCACGGCCTCCTGGGTGGCCCGGTCGGCCATGAAGTTCAGGAGATGGCGGGTAAAGGCGCCATAGATATCGGGCCTGTTGGCGATGATGGCGCCGATGGCCTCCACCATGCCCCAGGAGGTGGCGGCGGAATCCGTGCAGGCCTCGAAGAGGCGGTGCAGCAGATCGGCCACCGGCCCGGGCTCCCTGGTCGCCACGCCGGCGCAGACCTCGCCCAGCATCCAGGCGACGTGATAGCGCTCCGCCTCGTCCGGGGCGTACAGCAACCGCTGGATGAAACGCAGGGTCCGGATGTCGG
>DRKI01000064.1 GCA_011051875.1 Desulfobulbus sp.
CAAGGTCGGTGTCGGACGGCAGGAGGTAGGGGCTGAGAAAGAGAAAGCGGATCGTGCGGGGTGCCTCCGGGATGGTTACCTGCGCCGGCCGGCCGGGCGTCATCCCGTGCCGGCTGTCCGCGACCAGGCGCTCGGGCGGTTGCGGTCCGTCCTGGACCACCTCTGCCAGGGAAAAACGGGCCCGTTTCCTGCCCAGGCCCAGGCGGCCCGCGCCCTCCATGGCGCGGATCACGGCGGGCAGCCGCTCATTGGCCGTGCCGACCAGTGCCAGGCAGACGGAGAAGGTCGATGCCGGCGGCACGCGGGAGGCATGATCCCGTACCCGGCAGCGGAAGATAAGCGGCGGTGGCACAGTGTGCATGTGCCGGGTGATGCCGTGCCGGGTATGCGGCCGGTTGAAGCCCATGAGCAGGAAGGCGTAATCGCAGTCAAAACGCAGAGAACAGGCGCGGCACTTCTCGCCCTCCCGGATGCAGGAGGACCGTTTCAGAGCGAGGCCGAAGACACTGCGCCACAGGGGATCGGCCAGGGCGGGCAGGGAGACGGCATCCTCGGCCCGGCAGGTGAACCGGTAGGTGGCCAGGGGAAGGGCAAAGGGCGGAACATCCGCGACCCGGTCCGCAGCCGTATGCGTCCTGTCACCAGGGACGATACCGCCTGCCAGGCACCTTCTCACGGGCACTGCCTGCCCTCCAGCGTCTCGCACAGCTCCGTAGCCAGTGTTTTCAGTCGGTTCCGTATGTTCTCCCATCCTTCCGTTTTTTCCTCCTGCGCACGGTCGGCCGGCAGGATCTCGCTCCACCAGTCCACGTATCGGCGCATCTGCCTCCGGCTCGAGGCGACCGGAAAATCGGCGCCGTGGTCGCGGATGAACCTGGCCTGTCTCTTGGCGGTTGCGGCATACTCGCCGCCCTTGTCGGCACAGCAGGCGTACCGGAGGAGGTTCAGCTCCATGGCGCTGGCATAGGCCCAGATCTGCCTGTCGCTGCCGTTGGGGGCAGTCATGTCCACCCTGGCGGAATAGAGGGCAGTGTGCCATTTTTCCATGTCATCCGAGGGCAGCCTGCCGCACAGGACCAGTTGCAGGGATAGGTACTGGGTCAGGCTCCAGTGGGGTGAGCGTTTTTTCACCACCCCGGTCTCTGTCTCGCCGATGGCCGCCTCGGCAGCCTTGCGGTACAGCCGTTTCGCCTTCCTGAGTTCCCGCAGGATTTCCCCGGTCCGCTCCCTGTTCTGCCGGTGCAATACCTGCGCCTTTCGCTTGGCTATGGAGCCCTTGAGGGCCAGCGCCTCGGTGGCGAAACAGGGATCGTCCGGCAGGTTGGCGGTTTCCCGGTCCAGCCGGTCCAGGAGGGGCTTGATCCCGGAATGGCAGTCCGCGTTGGCCCCTTGGTTGCAGCTCGCGCCGTTGCCGCACCTGTCGATGGAGTGGAGGATGTTGTCGATGACCTGTTTCTGCCGCCTGTAGAAGTGGCGGGGTAACTGGTCGTCGATGTCCGGGGGCAGGGCGATGTAGCCGACCAGGGAAGCCCAGTCGTGGTTGCCGCATTCCCGGCCGGTGAACAGGGCGCGCCGGGCCTCGTGCAGGGCGATGCGCGGATCGTCGCCCCGGAGAAGGTGAGTATAGATGGAGCTGGTCATGCGGATGGAGCCGTTGAAGGTGAGGGGAAACTGGGCGCCGAAGACCACGGGCACGCCTTCTTCGTGCATCAGGTGGGCGAAACTGCCGTGGCTGTAGACCACGTCCCCGGCCGAGGCGATATCGCAGTTGGCCAGGGTGACCACCACGGGCAGTCCTTCACCGGTCTGGTTGCACCGGCGGTGCATGCTCCCGCCCAGGGCCGAGGCCAACCGTTCGGCACCGATCACCTCCCGGCCTGTCTTCTGCGGGTTCAGCAGCGCGACACCCACCTGGTTGCCCGGTTTGTGGGGATCCCTGGCGCCATGGGCCAGGATATGCACGTGGGTGAAGGGACCGGAGGCGGCGCAGGCCTCCCGGACATCGGACAGTGAACCATTGGGGCAGAAGACAAGCATATGTTCGAGAAGGTTGGCGATCCTGTCTCCTGTGGGGTCGTTTGCGCTTGGCATGCCGTGGTTGCGCCGCAGCTCCTCCGGCAGCCACGGGTCCATGGCTTCGAACAGGGCCCGAAGATGGGCGACCACCAGTTGTTCCGGTACATCGGCGGTGATGAAGAGGATGCGGGGTTCGTCGGGCCAGCGCACCGGTGGGTGGGTCATGGAGCGGGTGCCGCGGGTGATGCAGACCGGCGCCTTGTTCTGGGTGGCCAGCCAGCTTGCGGGGCTGCCGATGCAGCCTTCGGGGACCTTGGCGATCTCGAAGGGAATCAGGGAAAGTTCGGTGGCCGACAGGACGATCTGCAGCTCCATCAGGGCCTGGTCATGGTTGGCACCGTCGTGGAGCTGGGGGACGAGGCCGGGGTTGGCCTCCAGGATCGCGGTGACCTCGGCCCCTGTCCGCGCCAGGATGGCGTGGCTGCTTGCCGGATCGCGACCGGGATGATGCCTGAGTCGGTCAAGACGGTCCAGGAGCACCTGGTGCTCATAGGGGATCGAGATCGAGGTGACCCCGACCTTGCCGCAGACACCAAGGTAGCGGGTGAGGGGGGAGAGAAGCTGGTTGTTGGGCGGGCCATGCCGAAGCAGCTCGAGGCGGATGGTGCGGATCTTCATGGTGTCCTGATGAATTGTGCACTGAGGTTGACGTCGGTCAGGCCGCCGTCCGGGTCGGCCCGGAGGAGCTTGCCCGAGGTCCCGTCGTCCCCTGCCCGAAGGTGGGCAAGGGTGTACTCTTTCCTGATCATGGCCGGCGCCAACCTTTCCAGTTCAGCGGCGCCGGCGCCCTCCTGCAGGGCCTTGAAGACCTTGGCGAACCTTTTTTGGTCATCCAGCAGGTCGGCGGGAAAACAGAGGACATCGGTCCAGGTTCCGGTGTTGAGATAGAGTTGCCCGGCCGCCAGGCCGAGGGAACGGGGCAGGTGGGTGTGGCCGGCCACGAGGAAATGGACGTCCGCGCCGATCAGCGTGTCCCGGTTTTTCGAGATCCTGTCCGGGGTCGAGAGTGCAAAGCTTCGGTCTTCCCCGAGCGTCTCCCGGAGGGTCTTACGGAGTTGTTCCGCCCGTTCGGTTCGGGAACCGACCATATCCATCCATGTGGGGAGGTAGGGGGATAAGACGTGCAATAGCTGGTCCGCCATGGGCCCGGTCCAGTCGTCAAGATCCTCGAGTCGTCTTTCTTGCTGGTATTGTCTCCAGGCCGTTTCAAGCAGCGCGTCATGGCTCAGGGCCGGCGCCATCACGGCCATCACATCCCGCAGTTCCTTCAGGCCCTGCAGGGGCTCGGCAAGGGATTCCGGCAGATCCGGGGATGCAAGCAGGTCCGCCATCTCCTTTTCCCCGAGAACGGGAAAGGTCGGAAGGTACCGGAACCAATCGGGCAAAACGCCCGGCAACCGCCGAATCCATCCCGCCAGTTCGGATTTTTTCTCCACCACGGCATAAAGGACGGCCAGGACCACCGGTATTTCCGGCTTGAGCAGGTCCACGAACCGATAGCTGCCCTTGATCTTGTTGAGCACCTCGATCACCAGCCGCGTGCCGGCATTGGCCCGGAAGTCGGGCGGGGTCCTGGCGCTGTTGCGGGCGGACTTGATGGCGAGCAGCTTGCTGAAGTCGACCTTGTTCCAGGCATCGGTCTCGTTGCCGTGGACAAAAAGCGCCTTGCATCCGCCCACGCGGCAACAGTAGCCGCTGCCATCGGCAATGATGTGGATACGGTCGCGGGCCACCGGATCATCTCCGGCCAGGCGGGAGAGAAGCGCGTGCTGGACCGCGGGCAGGCAGAGCTCCAGGTCGTGGTTGCCCAGGTTGATG
>DRKI01000065.1 GCA_011051875.1 Desulfobulbus sp.
AGCAATTTGATCCTTTATGATCTGACTGATTTCTTCGGCTTTGATCTGCATTTGACTATTCTCTCCCCTTGATAGATTCTTTTAATCCATTAAGTTGTGTCTTTATACTCCCATCGAGAACCAGGTCACCGACCTTGGCAATGATTCCACCGATGATGGAGGGATCGACCCTGGTCTCAAGAATGACCTTGTTTCCCGTAATCTTCTCCAGTGTCTCCTGGATCTTTTTCTGCAGGGAAGCATCAAGTTCAATGGCCGACACAACGGACCCATGACTGATGTTCTGATCAGCATCCACCATGGCCTGCATCACGTCGGCGATATCGGGCAGGATCGCGGCTCTCTTTTTCTCGATGAGCAGGTTGAGGAAACTGGTCATGATCTGGTCCGCCTTGACCAGCTCGGCGATCTTGGCCATGACCTTCTGCCGCGCATCGAGCGGATACAGCGGATTGGTCAGGGCGTCGATGACTGTCTCGCTCTCGGCGTACAGTGCGGCGATCGCACCGAGCGTTTCGCTGTATTCCTCGATCTTGTTCTGCTCCTTACCGAGGGAAAAGAGCGCCTTGGCATACCTTCGTGCTAGGATTGTCTGTCTCACTGTACTGCACCCACTCTGTCAAGATACTGTTCAGTTATCGCGACCTGATCTTCGGGGGTCAGGTTCTTCACGATCAACTCCTCGGCCATGGCGGCTGCCTTGTCGGCAACCTCTTCCAGCAGTACGCGCCTGGCATCGACCAGCTCGGCCTGGACGGCCGCTTCAGCCTGACGCTTGATATCCTCGGCAGCCTTTTCGGCCTCGGCCAGGATGCGGGCCTTTTCATTTTCAGCCTGGGCAATGGCCTTCTCGACCACGCGCTCCATCTCTTGCTCCATACCGGCCAGCCTGGCCTCGAACTCCTTGTAGGAACGCTCGGCCTCGTCCCGCCGGGCCTCCAGCGCCTCAAGTTCTTCACGGATCTGCTGCTGCCTGCCGGTGAGCCCGGAACCGATGGGCTTGGCCAGAAACACGACAAGGATCACCACCAGGGCGATGAAGTTGACCGTCCGCCAGAAGAGGTCTTTCAGCTTGGCCGGGGACAGGGAATTGTGGGTCTCGCCATGGCGACCGCCATGGCCATTCTCTGCACCACCTTCCACGGCCGCACCGTGACCGCCTTCAACAGCGGCACCGTGAGTGGCCTCGGCCATGGCCCCGTGGCCACCATCTGCTGCAGCATGCACGGTCTCGTGCGTCTGCGCCTCTGCAGCTGCCTCACCGTGGACAGCGGCCCCATGCTCCTGTGTTGCAAGGGCCACGGTCACGCCGCCCAGCAACAGTGCCAGCAGAACCGGCAGGATGATTTTTGCGATTTGCGCTCTCATGCTTCCAGACTCCTTCCAAGTATCTTTGCTGCCATATCCCGGGCAAACCCGGCTGCATTATCCTGAAGCTCTTTTCTGGCAGCCTCGATCTGCGAGCGAAGCTCTGCAAGCTGCTTCTCCTTTTCACCCTCCGCTTCCTGGCGAATGGCGGCCAGCTTTTCCGCACCGGCAGCCTGCGCTTCACTTCGGGCCCCATCAAGAGCTTTTTTCGCCTTGGCACTTGCCTCACGCATCTTCCTGTCCACCTCTGCCTGGCGCTGACGGGCGTTCTGCTCAAACTGCTCGACGTCGGTGTTCAGGGAATCAATCTTTTCCTGCCGCTTGTCCAGAATACCGAGAATAGGCTTATAGAGAATTGCGTTGAGGACAAGCATCAATACGATCATGTTCACAATGTGAATGAAGAGCGTGATATCCAGTGTAATCATGCCAACCACTCCTGATGATTAAAAAAAGTAAGATTCCCTACGCCTTAAAGTGAATGATGGTTCAGCTCACGAACTGGATAACTAATGAAAAAACGTCAAGCTGTCAAATCTTTTTTCCGTAAAATTCATCCCATATTCCAGCCCTGCTACCACATTGCGCCGCCTGCCGCCTCCCCTGACATCGATGCCGGCAGCGCTCTCCGACGCCGCAAAAACAGGAATCCTTCCCCGGCCCCTCCCTGATCCCGCACCGTTGCTGCAATTCACGGATCTTTTCCATTCGTCAAGAAGGCCGGAGCCGGAGCTGTCGGAGCGCCGTGCCGCCGCTTTCCTGCAAAAAGAACTGAACACTTCAATATATATTTTTTAATCGAAAATGGTCACCCGCAGTGGCCGGGACCCGGGCTGAGCTGCTTAAACCCGCAGAGTTCACATAGGCATTCACCTGCACCCTTCCCTGTCCGATCAGGCCTCCTCGCACAGCGGGCTCCGGACCTGTCATCGGCTGCCCCGGGCTCCCGTCTCCGCACGGTCGCGCCGGCCCGCACAAAGGGTCTGTAACGAACCGGCATCCATGCACGGATACGGCCACCTGGGCCAACGTACCGTTCCGGGAATGTGAACACAATGAGTCATGCATCCTGTGGCCGGCTACCAACCAGCCGCTCCAGCCCCTCTTCGGTGGAAACTGCGGGCCGGTAGCCGAGAATCCGCTGTGCACCTGCCCCGGAAAACCAGTGCGATTTTGCCAGCTGGTGCGCGAGGAACCGGGTCATGGGCGGCTCCTGCCGCCGTCCGAGCATGCAATAGAGGGCCTCCAGCAGCCAGCCTGCCCCATAGGCGACCGGAAAGGGAACCCTGGCCTCTACCTGCGGGATGTCCAGCCGTGCAAAGAGATCATTGATCCACTGCCAGAGCGGCACCGGCTCGTCCTGGGCGATAAAAAATGGGCGGCCCGCGGCCCTGCCAGCGGTTGCCAGCTCTTCCGCCGCAAGCAGATGGGCGTCAGCCACGTTGTCGATATAGGCGATATCCACCATGTTGGCGCCGGTGCCTACGATCTTCAGGGTTCCGGCCCTGCCCCGGGCAAGCAGGCGCGGGATGAGGTTGGTGTCCCCCGGTCCCCAGACCAGGTGCGGCCGCAGGGCCGTGGTTCGCAGGAGGGGACCATTGGCGGCCAGGACCAGTTTTTCGGCGATGATCTTGCTGGTGGCATAATGGCACAGGGTGCGGCGGGCATAGGGCGCGGACTCATCCACCCCCTCCAGGCTGTTCCGGTCAAAGACCACCGAGGGCGTGGAGGTATGGACCAGGATCCGGACCCGGTGCTTCCGGCAGGCCCGGATCACGTTGGCCGTGCCCTGGACATTGATGGAGGCATACTCCTGCCATCCCCCCCATATCCCAGCCTTGGCCGCGACATGGAAGACCACGTCCTGATCAGCGCACGCCTGTTCCACTGCCGCGCCATCCCGGATATCACCCCGGATACAGACGGTCCCTGCCTGCTCCAGGGCCGGGTAGCGGTTTCTGCCCAGCACCGTGACCCTGGTGCCACGCTCCAACAGACGCCGGGCAATGGCCGAGCCGATAAAGCCGCCACCGCCGGTTACCAGCGCCCTTTTCATGGATTCACCTCACCTGCCTGATGCCGCCCGTGGCGCCGCCACGGATACAGATCCTATCAGAGCCCGTCCTTGTTCCTGACGCAGCGCCTGGCCCGCAGACGCCGTTCTGCCCACACGGCGAGCTTCTCCCTGAATATCTTGGCGTTGTGCCGGATGTCCACCGGAAAGGACTTGTGGACGAGAAAGGTCTGCACCGGCCGGGTCACCGCATGGCTCCCGGCGATCTCGCGCAGTTCCTGCAAAAACTTTTTCCGGTCCCCTATCCTGCCCGCCGGCTCCACCACCAGGACCGGCCGCTGGCAGCAGGCAGGGCCCACCCCGACCAGGGCCGAACGGAAGACCCGGGGATGGGTATTAAAGATGGTCTCCACCGGGATGGTGTCCAGGGGCCCTTCCGCGGTCAGGACCCGGTGCGCCTTGCGGCCGCAGAACCAGAGCCGCCCCTCCTTATCCAGGTACCCCATGTCGCCCATGCGGTGCCAGAGGGTATCGTTATCAGGGATCTTGGCCAGCCTGGTCTGCTCCGGATCGTGGTCATATTTCCTGGTCACCACCGGCCCCCGGACCACGATCTCGCCGATCTGCCCGGTCTCCAGGACCGTGACCTCGCTCCAGGAACCGATGGCCCCGTCCACGGGCTCAATGACCCGGATCTCCATGCCGGGCAGGGGCCTGCCCACACAGATGCCCAGGCCGCGCAGAGACAGGGGCCAGGTCTGCGCCAGGATCTCGCCGCCGGTGATGGCCGCCACGGGCAGACACTCGGTGGCGCCATAGGGCGTATGGATGGTCGCGTCCGGGGGCAGGATGTCGCGCACCCGTTCCACCAGCTCGCCGGAGACCGGGGCCCCGGCCATGAGCACCTGCCTGAGCGGCAGGATCATGCCGCGCTCCAGGCAGTAACGGCTGACCACGTTCCAGATGGCCGGCGAGCCAAAGGAGAAGGTGACCTCCTGATCCAGGATGGAGCGGATGAACTTCCCGGGATCCACCCGGGCCGGCCGGGTGGGATCCATGTCCGGGATCACGACCCGGGCCCCGAGGACAATGGAGAAGAGGCCGAACAGGGGGAAACCCGGCTGGTCGACGTCATTGCCGCCGATACCGAAATAGTCGCGGATCAGGCCGAGCTGGGCCGAGAAGATACCGTGGGTGTACTGCACCCCCTTGGGCGGGCCGGTGGAGCCGGTGGTGAAGATGATGGCGGCCGGTTCGTCCCGGCCTGCCTGCCAGGGCTGCGGTGCCTGGTCGCTGCCCGGAACGCCATTCTCCAGGGCCCGGGAGAGGGTCCTGACAGGGATGCGGCGGCGCAGGGAGGCAAAGGGGCCGGGAACGAGGCGGCTCAGGAGCAGGGCCCGGCCGATGCCGACCAGGAACCGGGGCCGGACCCGGCCGATGCAGCGCAGCAGGTTGCGGGTGCCCATGCCCGGATCGATGAGGATCACCACCGCTCCCAGCCGGAACAGGGCAAAGGTCAGGCAGATGAATTCCATGGAGGGCCGGACCATGAGCAGGACTCTGTCGCCGGGACAGATCCCCTGCCGGGCCAGGATCCCGGCAAAACGGCAGGTATTACGCCAAAGACCGGCAAAGCTCCAGGACGGCCAGCGGCCGCCTGCAGGCGCCACCAGCCCGGTCCGGGCGCCCTGTTCCCCCGCGGTCTGCTCAAGAACGTTGGCGATATTGTAATCAGTCATGCTGCCTCCTCTTTAAGACACGGGGATAGACACCACCCCTCAGGAGGAATGCGGCCCGGAACACCGGGCAAGGAAACGGCTGACCAGGGGCCTGATCGCCTCCAGGGCGTCTTCCAGGACATAATGCCCGGCATCGGGGAAGTAGTGGGCCTCGGCGTCGGGAAAGCGACACCGCCACTGCTCGTAAAAATGATCGTCAAAGCAGAAATCCCCTCCACCCCAGCAGATGAGCATGGGTTTACCGGCAAGACGATCCAGGGAACGTTCCACCTCGACCAGGGTCTCCATGGAGGGGTGGCGCGGGCTCAGCGGTATGTCACGGACAAAGGCGTGCACCGCCACCCGGTCGCGCCAGGAACCGTAGGGCGCCAGGAAACCGGCAGCGACCGAGGGCCGCATCCTCCTGCGTACGGCCATGAAGGTGGCGGCGCGGGCAAAGCCGTTTGCACCGCGCACGAGCAGGGCACCAAGCAGGGGCCAGCGGCAGACGCTGATCCGGAGCGGGATGCGGTCCGAGGGAAAGGCCGCGGTGTTGAGCACCACCAGGCCGGCCACCCGTTCCGGGTGACGACCTGCCCAGCCCATGCCGATGGCGCCGCCCCAGTCATGGACCACCAGCACGCAGCGGTTGACGCCGCACCGGTCGAGCAGCCGCTCCAGGTTGTTCACGTGGGTGCGCAACCGGTAGGGATAGCGCTGCGGCTTGTCGGAGCGGCCGCAGCCCATGTGGTCCGGCACCAGGCAGCGATACCGGGGCCGCAGGGCCGAAACCAGGTTCCGGTACAGGTAGGACCAGGAGGGATTGCCGTGCACCATGACCACGCACTCCCCCTCTCCCTCGTCCAGGAAGGCCATTCTGTATCCGTCCATGATAACGGATCCGGAGGAAAAAGGAAACTCCGCCAGTTCCTGTTCTCTCACCACTGCACCCCCATCATCAGGGAATTGATGCCCGAGCCGATGCCGAGCAGCGCCGCCCGCTGGCCGGGCAGGAGCGCGCCCTGCTCGATGCCGAGCGCCATGGTCACCGGCGCCGAGACCGAGCCGACATTGCCCAGCTCGGGCAGGGTCTCGAAGTTTCGTTCCGGGTCCAGGCCCAGGGTGGAAAACAGCCGCCGGGCATGGGCGCGG
>DRKI01000066.1 GCA_011051875.1 Desulfobulbus sp.
ATCCTGATCGGCCAGAGCCGCCAGATGAAGGAGGACGAGGGGTTGAACTTCGTCTACTACGGCCCGGAGCAGGAGTACCTGTGCAACGAGAAGTGGTGTGGCTGGAAGTATGGCTATGACGCTTGGGAAAAGCAGGGCGACTGGGTCAACATCGGGTTCAAGGAATGGGGTAACGCCAGGATCCGCTTTGATTACCCCATCATGATGCAGGTCGCCTTTCTGCGCTGCCGGTAAGACCGGCTGAGCTCGGCGCTGGTCCTCACGGCGGGAGATGGACAGAAGGCCTGCCGCACCCCTTCACTGCTCCTCATCCCGGGTCGGGTAGGCGGCGCAGGATCCGCCCCGGGCAAGCAGCACGGTCATCTCCCGCGCCGTCATGGGCTTGGCCAGCAGGTAGCCCTGGACCTTGTCGCACTCCTGGTCCAGCAGCTTGGCAAGCTGCTCCTGCGTTTCCACCCCTTCCGCCACCACGCTCAGGTCCAGGCCGTGGGCCATGGCGATCACTGCCCTGGTGATGGCCGCATCCTCCGGGGCCACCGCGATATCACGGACAAAGAACCGGTCGATCTTCAGGTGGTCGACGGGAAACTGTTTCAGGTAGCTGAGCGAGGAATAGCCGGTGCCGAAATCATCGATGGAGACCGTGCCGCCGAGTTCGCGGAATCCCTGGATGAAGCGGCTTGAATGTTCCAGGTGCCGGATGATGGTGTTCTCGGTGATCTCCAGCTCCAGGTAGCGGGCCGGCATGCCTGTCTTCTCCAGGATCCCGACGATAAGATCCAGGTAGTCCTTTTGCAGGAATTGTCTTGGCGAGATGTTGACCGCCATGGTGATGGGGGGATAGCCCGCGTCCTGCCATTCCTTTGCCTGCCGGCACGCCTTTTCCAGGACCCACCTGCCGATGGCCAGGATCAGGTCGCTTTCCTCGGCAATGGGAATGAACCGGGCCGGTGAGATGTGCCGGCCGTCCCGGGTCTGCCAGCGGAGCAGCGCCTCCACGCCCATGAGACGGCCGTCGCTGAGCCGGATCTGGGGCTGGTAATAGAGTTCGAGTTCATCGTTTTCCAGGGCCAGGCGCAGGTTCTTCTCCAGCTCCAGCCGTTCCTGCAGCCAGTCCTGCATCCGGCCGGTGAACACCTGCACGTCGTTGCCGCTGGTCTCCTTGACATGGCTCATGGCGATATCGGCGTTGCGCAGCAGTTCGTCGATCCCGGTGCCGTGATCGGGAAAGAGGCTGATCCCGATGGAGGCCGAGAGCCGGATGGTCTGGCCCTCGATGACAAAGGGCCTGCGCAGGCTGGCGAGCAGTTCCTTTGCCATCTCTTCCACCCGGTCCCTTCCGGACAGCTCTTCCTGCAGGATCACGAACTCGTCCCCGGCCAGCCGGCTGACGGTCATCTCCGGGCCGGCGGCATCCTGGAGCCGCGTTGCGGCCTCCTGCAGGAGCTGGTCAGCACCGGCATGGCCCAGCAGGTCATTGGCCTTCTTGAATGAATCCAGGTCCACGTGGTACACCGCCACCCGTTGCCGGCGATGGCCGGCCCGGCTGATGGCCTGGCCGAGGCGGTCCTTGAGCAGGACACGGTTGGGCAGCCCGGTCAGGGGATCGTGGGTGGTCTGGAAGGCAAGCCGTTCGGCCATGGAACGTGTCTCGGTGAGATCGCTGATCCCGAGTACCACGCCACTGGTGCCCTGCCGCCGGGCCCGGATCGTGCCGGCGCTGACATGAACGATGTACTCCCGGCCGTCCCTATTGGCCAGCCGCGCATCCACCTGTACCGTGGCCGGCCGGTCGGCCTGCCGGCAGCGGTCAAAAAGGGGCCCCAGGTCCCGGCCGTGCCGTTCGTCACTGAGCTGCACCAGTTCCGCCAGCGGCCGGCCATGGGCCTCGCCACAGCTGCAGGCGGTCAGTTGCTCGGCCATGGGATTCAGGTAGCGGACCCTGCCCTCACGGTCGATGCGGATCACACCGTCGCCGATGGACTGGAGCGTGACCAGGGCCTGTTCCTTTTCCCGTGCCAGCGCGGTCACGGTCCACTCGAGGCGCCGCCAGGTCCAGAGCAGGTAGCCCAGCACCAGGCAGACCAGGGTCGCCACCGGCGGAAACCAGAGGTGCTGCCAGCGCAGCAGCAGCCCGGTGGCCAGCAGGGTCAGGGCCAGGAGCAGGATCACCGCCGCCAGGCTGCTCCTGGGCTGGAGCCGCGGATAGAGGAGAAAGGAGAGCAGGACCAGGGCGCAGCCCAGTGCCAGTTGCATGGGCATGGTCATGGGCAGGATGGCCTGGCCGGTCCGGATGGTGTCGAGGATGTTGGCGTTCAGCTCCACGCCGGGCATGGGCACGCCGTTGCCCGATACCGGGGTGGCCAGGCTGTCACCCAGGCCCGGGGCGGTCACACCGACCAGGACATAGGCATCCTTCAGCACGCTGGTGTCAAAGGAGGGATCGAGGAAGTCGGCCAGGGAGATACGCCGGAAGTGACCCGGGGGACCGGCAAAGGGGATCAGGACCTGGTAGTCCCGGACCCAGGTTCCGGGTGTGGTCCGGGCCGGGTCCGGGTTGCGCAGACCGGGCAGGTTGCCGGCCATCTCCTGGGCATGGGGCAGCAGCATGGCCAGGGCAAAGGCCGGCAGGTCGGCCCGGCCGGGACCGGCCTTGAGAAAGGTACGGCGGACGATGCCGTCCGGGTCGAGTTCCACGTCCACGTGACCGAGGCCGGCCGCTGCCCCGGCAATCTCCGGCAGGGGGCGGGTGAGCTTGATGGGGCCGCCGGCCTTGGCGGTCTCGTTGACCACGGGGAGGATGACGTGGCCGTTGCGGCGGATGGCCCGTGCCAGGAGCTGGTCATCGCTGCCGTCCGGGGAGGGTTCGACAAAGAGGATGTCCAGGCCGACCCCCTTTGTGGCGCAAAGGCTCAGCTTGTCCACCACCCGGGCGTGGATGCGGCGGGGCCAGGGCCAGCGGCCGAGCCGTGCCAGGCTGTGCTCGTCAATGGCCAGGATGACGATGTCCGGGGGCGCCGGACGGTGGAAGAGGGGAGAGGCGAGATCGTAGAGGGTGCAATCCCAGCGCCGGACCAGGTGCGCGGAGGTGAGCAGGAGAAGCACGGCGGTAAGCAGCAGGCTGAAAAGCAGCGGCCGGCCCTGGTATTTTTCTCGTTTCTCCACAGTTAGAGGGCGATGCCGAGGAAGTAGAGGGGAACCAGGATCAGCCCCCAGGGATTGGGCGGTGACGGGACCTTCAGGTGCTGCGGCGTGCTGAACGGTCCCTGGAAGTCATCTGGCTCGATGGTCGCCACCCGGATGTAATAGTCGCCCGGATCCAGGGATGTCATCCTGAACCGGGCCTGGCCGGTCATCCTGTCCACGAGAACGTGGCTGAAGTCCCTGTCGGTGGCGATCTGGATGCGGTAGCGCTGCTCCGGCCCCACGGCCTGCCAGCGGAAGACCATGTCCTTGTCGTCAAAGGTGGATTTGCCCATGTCCGGGGCCGGCGCCGGGACCCGGAAATGCATGGTCATGCCCATGGGGCCGGGATTTCCCGCCGCGTCGCGGCCGGCAACCCGCCAGTAATAGGTGCCGGGCTTCAACTGGATGTCGGGCTTCAGGATCGTTTTGCCATAGGACTGGATGTCGACGAGCGGATTGTTGAAGTCCCTGTTGTCGGCCAGTTGGAAGATATAGCTTCGGGCCTGCTCGGGCGCTGACCAGAGAAAGGAGGGGTGCGGATCGGTGAGCACGGCCCCGTCCCGGGGCCTGACCCGGATCGGCGGCAGGGGGCGGGCGTTGAGCGTACAGGCATGATAGGCGTCGAGGCCTTCCAGGCCGTTGCCGTCAATGGCCCGCAATCGGAGGAAATAGTCGCCGTCGGCCAGTTGCGGCACCACGATCCGTGGCCGGTCCGAGACCGTGTCCGCCAGGAGGAGGTTGAAGTTGCGGTCAGTGGCGACCTGGAGCCGGTATGCGGTCGCTCCCGCCACCGGCGGGAAGCGGAGCATGAAGGGAGATTCCTCCATGATCTTCGGCAGGGAAGAGAGGTCGGGAGGCGGCAGCAGCGGGATGGGGGGGGCGGGTTTGTCCTTTTTCCTGGTCAGGGTGCCGTACCGGGCCGGCACCAGCAGCCGGGCCCGGCTGTTGGCCACCTGCACCGAGCCGCCGCTGACCTCGGTCCGCATGACTTCACTGTCGCAACCGACCCGGTAGCTGGTGCCGCGTACCGCGGCCATGGCCGAGGGGGTGCGGATCTCGAAACGGGAGCCGGGTCCTTTCTTCGGCGTCACCTTGTTGTCGGTCCTGCCCTTTTTCAGGTGCAGCCTGGTCTCGGCCATGCCGGTGCCGCCGTAGTACATGAGCGAGTCCAAGGCCAGGACCGAGTCCTGCTCCAGGAGAACCAGGGAATTGTCGACAAAGCGGAGGGTGGCATTGCCGCCGGGACCGGTATGGACCTCGTCACCGCCCCAGAGTGTCATGCCGGCCCGGGCCGGGATGGTGCTGCCGGTTCCGGTCCGCAGGATGGTGACCTCACCGTGGACCGCCTGCAGCGTGGCCATGACCGCGCCGGACTTGAGCCAGGCAAGCCGAAAGCGGAGGCTGCTGCCCGGGGTGATGCGCCGCGGATCGCTGATACGGTTGAGTTCCTTGAACTGTGGCCAGTAGCGCATGCTCTTGAGGTACCGTTTTCCCACGTCCCAGGCATTGTCGCCGGGCCGGACCGTGTAGAACCAGTCCTGACCCACGGCGGCCGCAGGCAGCAGGAGGAGCATGTAGAGAAAGACGGCAAGAAGACGTGCGGACAGGTTGCGATCAGGCAGGTTCATGGAGCATGATATCCCGGGCAGAGGGTGATTCGCTTTTCAGTGTCTGGTCTACTATATGGTATCGGGCCGGCACGGGTCAACGTGATTGTCCGACCGCCGATCCGCTGCTCAGTACAGGATACGGATCACGGCCACGGCAAGCAGAAAGCAGAGGACAAGGGCACCCAGGTATTCCAGCGGATCCCTGAAAAGGGTGGGCAGGTTGCCCAGGGCGAGCAGGATAAAGAGGACCTGTTGCGCCTTGCGTCGTTTTCGGGTCCTTTCCTCTGCCGGATCGTGCCGGGAGTTCTTCTCCGGCTTTCCTTGTTCTGCCATCAGCCAGGAGGTGGTATGGGACGGGAATCCGTGGTCATCCTCATGTTCCGGAGTTGTTTTCTTCGGAAAAAGGCGATAGTTACCAGACCGCCCGCAGTCCTTTCCGTTTCCGGACCTGGTCGATCCGCCGTTCCAGTTCCACCCGCCACTGGGCATGGATCCTGGCCGCGGACGGCGCGATCAGCTCGGGCAGGCCGTAGACCAGGCGGTCCGCGGCCCGGCTCGCCTCGATGACCGCCTCGATGGAACGGGCGCCGAACTTGTAGTCGGCCAGCAGCAGCCGCAACAGCAGGCCCGAGGTCTTTCGGGCCGCCGATCTCCAGTGGGTCTGCATCTGGTGGGCGATGATGAAGGCCCGCTTGAGCAGGATCCGGCGCAGTTCCTCGAGTTCCTCCTCGGATGCGGAATCGCGCAGCAGGTGCTCCTGGATCTCGATGCCGTCGATGTCGAGCACCACCCGCAGCCGGCTCATGAAGTCCGGTATCTTGAGGGTCTTGGCCCGCTGCAGCTTTTCCGGGCTGTCCGGGATCAGCAGGGCCTCCATGTCGGCCCAGCTCGCCTTGACACCGCCGGCAAAGACAAAGATGGCCCGGCCGATGTGGTAGGGGATACCGTGCACGTAGGTGACGCCATCCTGCATGGAGGGCAGGAAGTAGCGCAGGTAGCCGAACTCCTGGTCATCGTAACGGCAGTCGAACTCGTCCCAGAAGGCGATGGGTACCTTGCCCTGGGCCACCGAGGCCCGGACCGGATCGATGGCGGAGTTGATCTCGTCGGGACTGGCGAACTGGGTCAGGTTGAATTCAAAGAAGTCAAAGGGACTGCCCTCGAGATTCCTGGCAATCACGTTGGCCACCTGCTTGACGGCAAAGGACTTGCCGGAGCCGGGCGGACCGAAAACGCCGATGCACAACGGCC
>DRKI01000067.1 GCA_011051875.1 Desulfobulbus sp.
CGGCAGCAACCTGGCCATCGTCTTTCTCTCCACCCTGGCCGCCTTTCTCGGCAAGGCGATCACGGGCCAGGTCGCCTGGCCCTTCACCGTCCCCATTGTCCTCACCGTGGTGCCGGCCGCATTCCTGGGCGCCACCTTCAGCCAGAGGGTCCCGGTGAACACCCTGCGCCTCATCCTGGCCACCTGTATCGCCCTGGCCGCGGTCCGCATCGGCTTCTCGGCACTTGCCGGTCCGTCCTGAACCACCGCAGACACCGAGCCATGGTCTTTTTTTGCCAGGCTGGCACAGGCGCGTGTCATTCTGGCAGGCATCCAGGGAGACTCTCACCATCTTTCCTTGAAATCATTACTTTTTTTCAACTGGCACGGGATTGGCAGCAGTGAGGACAAAACAAACGAAAAAAACAGAACCAGAAATTCAGCACCATATACTCCAGGAGGAACGATCATGACCGCAGCAACCACCAAGACCCGTGTACAGGCCAACGTCAACACCCAGGCAGAGATCTCCAGGGGCGCAATCATCTCGCTGGCCTCCGCCGGCGCGGTCGTCGGCATCTGGGCCTTTGCCAGCCTGGCAACCGCCATGGTCATGACCGGCGGCCCCATCGCCCTGACCAAGGCATGGTTCGGCGCTGTCATGGGCATCTAAGTCTCGCCCTTCCGGCATTACAGGCATCGCACCGGCCGCCCTTGCGGCCGGTTTTTTTGTGTTTTGCGGGGTCTATCCGGACACGTCCTGTCGTCAAGGCTTCAGTGGACCAACTTCTCCCTGCCGGGAGAGGAAATTTCTCTCGGCCGGCCCCGCAATCATCCGCATAACAGTCATCAGGCCAGGCACAGCGCAGAAAAAACCAGAGCGCTTCTTCAAGCGGTTCCCTGTCATGCCACGTGATCATCACGACGGCACCATCCGCTTGTTTCTCACCATGGTCCCGGCACGCCACCATGTCGTACACATCGTGCACCAATGCGCAGTTGTCCCCCCATGCGCAGAGGTACACGCAGCCGGACCGCAAAAGTACCTCCGCCACGTTGGCCATGGTCCCGATATCCTCGCCCGCCGCATCCCAGAGGAGAAGACAGACGCAATATCCCGTGGAAATCTCTAAGGATTGCAACAACTCCGGACGTGACGCCTGCACGAGGTACAGGTCCCGTTGCCATTCCCCATCATAGCCAATTCTATTCAAGATGCTGCCCATCGCCCAGCCCGCCGGTACAGAATTCCGCAGGACAATAACGCCCAATCCAGGTCATTGAAAATATCCCGCCATTGCTCTGTCGTATTTCCGGGCAGGAAAAACTTTTTGTATACAACCACTTGTTTTGAAAAACAGTGTGCTGAAAATCGAAAAAAATCCTCCTGCAAAAAAAAGGGCCTGACTCGCCACGAGTCAGGCCCTTGCAATTCTGGAGCCGATAAGCGGACTTGAACCGCTGACCTACTGATTACGAATCAGTTGCTCTACCAAACTGAGCTATATCGGCCTGTGGATGGTACCCGCACGGGACCATTTGAGGTTTATTGATGTAGCAATTTTATGGTATAGTGTCAAGATTATGAACCGAAATTTCATGATCCTGATTACTGCCCTGCTGCTCTGCCTGGCCGGCTGCCGCAATGAACAGCCGCAGGAGACGGCCGGACCGCAAAAGCCGGTCGTGAAACCGGAAAAGACCCGGCCCGTGCAACCCGGCTGCCGCGGCTGCCATGCGGACATGCGAGCCGATGCCAACCACGACTTTGCCTGCACCGACTGTCACGACGGCGACAATGACACAGCGGAGAAAGAGAAGGCCCACGCCGGCCTTGTCACCCGGCCCGCGCATCCGGACCGGATGGCTGCACGCTGCGGCCGCTGCCACGAAAAGCTGACCCGTGCTTGCGCCGCCTCGCTCCATTTCACCTTGAAAAATACTGTCAACCTGGTCCGGGACCACTTCGGTACCCAGGGTCCGCTGGAGAGCCTGACCGGGATCCCGGTGGATGAACCGTCGACACTCCAGGCGCTTGCCGATGACATGCTCCGCCGCCGCTGCCTGCGCTGCCATGTCTACTCGCCCGGAGACGACTATGCCCATGTCCGGCGCGGCACCGGCTGTGCGGCATGTCACCTGCGATACGAGGACGGCAGGCTGCAGGACCATGCCTTTATCGCCCGGCCCGAAGATCACCAGTGTCTGAGCTGCCACTATGCCAACCATGTCGGGGCCGACTATCACGGCCGGTTCGAACATGACTTCAACTGGGAATACCGTACGCCATACATCACCCGTTCCCCTTACATCCGGCCCTATGGCGTGGAATACCATGACCTGCAGCCGGACATCCATCAGCAGCGGGGCCTGCTCTGCATCGACTGCCACAGCGGCGCCGCACTGATGCGCGGGGCAGCCGGCCCCACCTGCCGCACATGCCACGGCTGGAAGCCCGGCGACGCACCGCCGGCCCTGGACAACATCAGGGTGCAGGGCGACGAGTTGATCCTGAGGGGACGGGCGGACAACAGGGAGCACCGGGTGCCGGGGCTGCGCAACCCGGCCCACGGACAGTACGGCCGGGAGGTGGCCTGCCAGGTCTGTCACGCGCAATGGGTCTTCAACGATTCCGGCACCTATCTCATGCGCAGCGATACCGACGACTATGAGATGTGGGAGCGACTGACCGTGCAATCAAGCTCCTGGGTCGAGACCCTGCTCGATCACAATCTGTACAGCGATGAAGACGAAATGGAACCTGCCATGCCCGACGGCATCACCGGCATCCTGCGGCCCGGCGTCTGGTACATGGGGTATGGCCAGCGCCGCTGGGAAGATTTCATCGTCCGCCGGGACCGTGACGGCATCATCCGGCTCTTCCGGCCGATCCTGGACCTGCATCTTTCCCATGTCGACGGGGACGGCGAGGTTCGGTTCGACAACATGGGAGGCAACGGCAGCGGCCTGCTGCCCTATACGCCCCACACCACAGGCCCGGCCGGACTTTTCTACCTGGAGCGCTTTTCCCGCCTGCTCGACGCCGGGAAAACAGAACATCCCCTGCCATGAACAGCGGTTGCTTCCGCCTGCTCCTCGCAGGCCTGCTGGCATCACTGCTCGTCACCGCCTGCACATCCGGCCGGGGCCCTGTGCCGGAAAAGGAGCCCGCCGCTATCAGGCCCACGCAGCGGGCCTATACCATCGGCGGCAGGCGCTACTATCCAATCCCGTCAGCCGAGGGCTACCGGGAAACCGGGGTGGCCTCCTGGTATGGCGGCAGATTCCATGGCCGCCCCACGGCCAGCGGCGAGCGCTACGACATGCACGACCACACCGCGGCCCACAAGACCCTGCCCATGGGCACGGTGCTGCTGGTCCGCAACCTGGACAACGGCAGGACCACCGTGGTCCGGATCAACGACCGCGGACCCTTTGTCAGGAACCGGATCATCGACCTCAGCTACCGGGCGGCCCGGGAGCTGGGCATGATCAGGAACGGCACCGCCCGGGTGGAGATCGTCGCCATGGGCGAACAGGAGAAAAGAGAGGGAACGGCCGGAAACGAAAAACGGCCCAGGCTGAAACACCGGGACTTTGACAAGGGCAGGTTCTACGTGCAGGTGGGATCATTCGTCGACCTGGAAAAGGCCCGCCGACTGGCCCGGAAATTCGCGGCCCGGGGCCGGGACGTGGTGATCCAGCAGTTTCCGGCCGCCGGCATCAGCCTCTACCGGGTCATGGTCTACAGCGGCACATCCCTGGCCGGGGCGAAACAGGACGAGAAACGGCTTGAGTCCTCGGGCTTTCCCAATGCCTTGGTGATCGCCCGCTGACCCCTCCGGCATCAGCCCGGCCCGCATATTTCACAACGGTCGTCGCAAAAGGCCGGACAATGCCATGAATGCAAGGAACAGCGCGTATGCGGATCAGGGGCTGCAGTCGCGTACCGCCTGGACGAACTCGCGGATCAGGGCCGGGTCCTTGATGCCCGGCGCCTGTTCCACGCCGGAGTTGACGTCCA
>DRKI01000068.1 GCA_011051875.1 Desulfobulbus sp.
CCATGAGCATGCCCGGCGTGATCTTGTCGCAGTTGGAGATGCAGACCATGGCATCGACCTGGTGCGCGTTACACATGTACTCGACGCTGTCGGCGATCAGGTCCCGCGACGGCAGGGAGTAGAGCATGCCGTCGTGGCCCATGGCGATGCCGTCGTCAATGGCGATGGTGTTGAACTCGGCCGCGAAACAGCCCAGCTCCTCGATCTTCTTCTTGACCCTCTGCCCGATCCCGTGCAGGTGGACATGGCCGGGCACGAACTGGGTAAACGAGTTGACCACCGCGATTACCGGCCGGCCGAACTGCTCGTCTTTCATGCCGTTTGCCCGCCAGAGGGCGCGGGCCCCGGCCATTCTTCTTCCCTGGGTCGTGGTTGCACTGCGCAAAGGAACCGCCATCGTCTTTTCTCCTGGTATTGTCGCGCGGCCCGGAGGGGCCGCAAATTTTTTCCCTTGTATTTCGTCCTGGTTTGGCGATACTACCTACATAAGGTGGTCTCAATTTCTCTGGACAAGCCGGGGTACTCTCTACCATGAAACAGCCGGAAATCAATTACTGGATCACGGCCATGCTGGCCAGACATGAACGTGTCTCGGATCTCAATATCACTGTGGGCAAGGCTCTGCAAGTGGAAAGCGACGGCGTCCTTGTTCCGGTGGACGTGGAACCGCCGGTCAGGGAACTGACACCCTTCCAGACCGAGGTCTTCGCCCTCAACCTCATCGGCGGCAACCGCCGTCTGCTGCGCGACCTGGTGGGCAAGGGCTCCTGCGACCTCTCCTACTCCCTCGACGACCGGGTCCGTTTCCGGGTCAACATCTTTTCCCAGAAGGGTTACTATACCACGGTACTCAGGAAACTGGAGACCAGGATACCCTCCATATCCAGCTTCCAGTTCCCCCCCCAGTTCAAGATGATGGCCCGGGAAGTCAACGGCCTCATCCTGTTCACCGGCGCCACCGGCACCGGCAAGACCACCTCCATGGCCGCCATCCTCAACCGGATCAACGAGGAACGGGCCGTGCACATCGTCACCCTGGAGGATCCCATCGAGTATGTCCATCCCCACAAGAAGGCCACCTTCAACCAGCGGGAGATGGGCGATGACTTCGACACCTTTGCCAATGGCCTGCGGGCCGCCCTGCGGCAGGCGCCCAAGGTGATCCTGGTCGGCGAGATCCGTGACCGGGAGACGCTGGAGATCGCGCTTACCGCTGCCGAGACCGGGCACGTGGTCTTCTCCACCCTGCACACCATCGACGCCGGCCAGACCATCAACCGCATCCTCGGCATGTTCGAGCAGGACGAGCAGCCGCAGATCCGCAACCGGCTGGTGGACACCATCCGCTGGATCGTCAGCCAGCGGCTCCTGCCCCGGATCGGCGGCGGCCGGGTGGCGGCCATGGAGATCCTCTGCACCAGCCTGCGGATCAAGGACCTGATCATCAACGGCGAGACCGAGGACAAGACCTTCTACAATGTACTCAAGGAGGGATCGGCCCACAACATGCGCACCTTTGACCAGCACCTGATCGAACTCTACGAACAGGGCCTGATCACCGAGGAGTCGGCCATCTCCTACTCTTCGCACCGCAGCGAGATCAAGCGCGGCCTGGACACCATCAAGTCGGCCCGCGGCGAAAAGACCTCGGATATCGACGGGCTGAAGATGGAGGAGGAAGAACAGGTCGATCCCTACGGCGGATGGTCCTGATCGCCGCCGCAACCGGAGTGGAGCGCCCCTCACCCTGCCAAGCTTTCGGAGTATCGCCATGATCAAGAACTGTCCCAACTGCAGCAAGCCTCTCCGCCTCAGCGAGGCCCAGCAGGCCCGGCTCAAACAGGCCCTGGCCGCCCTGGAGCCGGGCAAACAGCTCACCATCCGCTGTCCGCACTGCAAAAAGGCGATCAGGCTCGGCCGCAACGGTCCCCCTGCCGGCGGCGGCGCCGACACGGCCACCGGCGGTGTCCGGCCGCCGGCGCCGCCCGAGCTGGACTGGCTGAAAACAGGCCGTTTCCAGGCCGAGGAAAAGGTGGAGGACGTGCCCATGGCCCTGGTCCTGTTCGCCGATACACCGGCGCGGCAGAAGATCCGGGATGCCATGGAATCGGTGGGCTACCAGGTCCTGACCGCGGACACGGCCGACGAGGCCATCGAACGGATGCGTTTTGTCAACTTCGCCTGCGTGGTGTTCCACAGCGGCCTGGAGTCCTCCCTCGACGAGTCGATCTTCCATCGCTACATGCGGCAGATGACCATGGAACGGCGCCGCTATATTTTTTATATTCTCATCGGCCCGGAATTCCACACCCTCTACGACCTGGAGGCCCTCGCCGCAAGCGCCAACCTGGTCGTGGCCGAGGAAGACATCCAGTACTTCGATATCATCCTGCGCAAGGCGATCCCCTCCTACGAGGAACTGTTCGGCCCCCTGCTGGATGAGCTCGGCGCCCAGGGAAAACGCTGATCCCCCCGAGCCGCCCACTCCTCTGTTTTCCATTGCCGTGCAACTGAAAATCCCGGTGACAAAAAAAGCCAGTTTTTCACGACGAAACAGTTGTTTTTATGAAACAACTCTGGTAAAGAAGGGATTTTATAGTCCTGTCCACGGGGGCCAGGATCTCTACTCAAAATATATTTAATAATCTCAAGAGGCTGGCAGGTGCCGGTCCACAGAGGAACATCAACCCATGACTGACAATGGAACTCAGCCCGCAACCGCGGCAGAAGAAAACACCACCGAGGACATCAGTTTCGCTGAACTCTTCGAACAGGAAGACAACAACACCGTCATCAATGTGGGAGAAGTCGCCATCGGCACGGTGGTGGACAAGACCGACGATGCCGTTCTCATCGACGTGGGAGACAAGGCGGAAAGCTACATCCCCCTTTCCGAATTCCGCCACGAGGACCCGGACCGGGAGATCCAGATAGGTGACCAGTTCGAGGTCTTCATCGAAAAGCGGAAGGAAGAGGGCGGTCTGCTGTTGTCGCGGGAGAAAGCCATTGCCATCAAGGTCTGGGAAAAGATCGCCAAGATCCAGGAGGAAGACGGCACCATCGAGGGAAGAATCGAGAACCGGGTCAAGGGCGGCATGTCTGTGGACATCGGTGTTCCCGCCTTCCTGCCCTATTCCCAGATCGACCTGCGGCCGGTCAAGGATCTGGATGCGCTCATCGGCAAGACCTTCGAGTTCAAGATCCTCAAGTTCAACCGCAAGCGGAACAACGTCGTCATCTCCCGCCGGGCCATCCTGGAGGAGCAGCGCAACAAGCTGCGCGAGCAGATGCGCTCCACCCTGCAGGAGGGACAGACCATCCGCGGCGCCATCACCAATATCACCGACTACGGTCTGTTCATCGACCTGGGCGGCATGGACGGTCTCTGCCACATCACCGACCTCTCCTGGGGCCGCGTCTCCCACCCCTCCAAGCTCTACTCGGTGGGCGAGGAGATCGAGGTCAAGATCCTCAAGTACGACCGCGAGACCGACCGCGTCTCCCTGGGTGTCAAGCAGCTCAAGCCCGATCCCTGGGAACTGGTGCCGGAGAAGTACCCGGCCGGCTCCAGGATCACCGGCAAGGTGGTCTCCATCACCGATTACGGCGTCTTTGTCGAGCTGGAGGAGGGTGTCGAGGGACTGGTCCACATCTCGGAGATGAGCTGGTCCAAGAAGCCCAGGCATCCATCCAAGATCGTCTCCGTGGGCGAGCAGATCGAGGTCCAGGTCCTCAAGGTGGAGGCCGAGACCAAGCGGATCTCCCTGGGCATGAAGCAGCTGCTGCCCAATCCCTGGGACGTGGTGGAGGAGAACTACCCGGTCGGATCGGTCATCGAGGGCAAGATCAAGAACATCACCGATTTCGGTATCTTCATCGGCATCGAGGAGGGCATCGACGGCCTCATCCATGTCTCTGATCTCTCCTGGACCGAGCGGATCAAGCATCCCTCGGAAAAGTACTCCAAGGGCGAGACCATCCAGGCAGTGGTCCTGAAGATCGACAAGGAAAACGAGCGCTTCTCCCTGGGTGTCAAGCAACTCGAGCCCGATCCCTGGCAGGCCGCGGCCAACAACTACCCCTCCGGAACCATCGTCGAGGGCAAGATCACCAACGTCACCGACTTCGGCGTCTTTGTCCAGCTCGAGGAGGGCATCGAGGGACTGGTGCACGTCTCGGAGATCAGCCGGGAGAAGATCAAGACCCCGGTCGGGATGTTCACTGTCGGCGATACGCTCAAGGCCATGATCATCAATGTCTCTGCCGATGACCGCAAGATCGGACTCTCGGTCAAGGCGCTGCAGGAGAAAGAGGAAAGTGGCGGCGGCGCCGTGGAGGAATATGCCCAGCGACAGAGTTCCGGCCCGTCCACCTTCGGTGATCTGCTCAAGGCGGCCGCCTCCGGCGAGGGTAAATCCGACAACGGCGAAGGCGAAGACAAGTAGGACGTCGTCACCGAAACGGCGTGCGTCTCCGGCCGTACAGGCCGGAGACGTGTTCCCTTCCCCTATCTATCCACGTCTGTACCGGTCCATACCGGACAGAATAGTGCGAGGAGACAACAAAAGGAAACAATCATGCTCAAGCGTGAACTGGTCAACGAGGTCGCCAATCAACTTGGCGATTATTACAAGCAGGACATTGCCCAGGCCGTTGATATCATCCTCGAGGAGATATCTGCCGCCCTGGCGGAGCAGCGGCGGGTGGAAATCAGGGGCTTTGGCAGTTTTTCAGTGCGCACCCGCAAACCGCGCACGACCAAGAATCCCAAGACCGGCAAGATGATGAACATCCCTGCCAGGAAAACCCTTCATTTCACCATGAGTAAGTCCCTGAAGGAAGTGCTGATCGAAGACGAATAGGCTGGAGAGTACTCTTTCCGGGCCGGTACTTGCGCAGTTCAAGGTACCGGCCTTTTTTTTATCAGGAAACAGGAGACAGCCACTTTCCAGATGCCGCGGCCCGGGGTGTTGCACGCTTGCCATCCGGGGGAACAATGACAATCGCCCAGGGGCCTGTCACCGTTGGCTGCGGCCGCTGCCGCAACCATGAGAGGGAAAAGGGGTCCCCGGAGAAATTCTACAGAAACAGGCTGCTGTCCCCCTTGCCGTGGCGCAGGATCTCCGGCTGGTCCGTGACCAGGGACACCACCGTTGAAGGATCGGGGTAGACCTCGCCGCCATCGATAACCAGGTCGATCCGGTTGGCGAAGAGCCGGGCCACGTCCAGGCCGTCGATCACCGGCTCTTCGTGCTCCTCGAGCAGGGCGCTGGTGGTGAGGATCGGGTTGCCGTGCTCCTCGACCAGGGCCAGGCAGATGGGATGGTCCGGAACCCGGATGCCGACGGTCTTCTGCCGGGTCATCATGATCCGGGGCACCAGCTTGGTGCCGGGCAGGACAAAGGTATAGGGCCCGGGCAGGTTCTTGCGCATCAGCCGGTAGGCCAGGTTGCCCACATGCCCGTACCGGCTGATATCCTTCAGGCTGGAACACATGAAGCTGAACGGCTTCTGCTTGTGCCGGCGCTTGATCTGGTAGACGCGCTTGACCGCCTTGCTGTTGAAGATGTCACAGCCGATGCCGTACATGGTGTCCGTGGGATAGGCGATGACGCCCCCCTTCTTCAGGACCTCCACCGCCTGCCGGATCAGGCGTGGCTGGGGATTGTAGGGATTGATTTCCAGGATCTTTGCCATTTGTCTGTACCAGGGAGACATGGGATACCCGCGGATCAGCCTCCCGGTGGCACCATCACGGCTCCGGAGACAGTCCGTACAAACCATCAGAATACCCTTGAACGACAAACCTGACAAGTGATGGCTGCTTTTTCCCGGCGGCCTGTTTGCTTTTGCCGCGTAACGTGCTACACTGCGGCATAAGACCTGAACAGGGAGGTTCGCCTGTCTGCAAATGGTACAAAGTATATGATTATAACGGCTTTTCTTTTCAAGGTGTTGCAGATGGGTGAAACTCTCCGGGATTTCCGCTGCACCCCGCTCTGCTCCTTCTTGCGGTGTTCCATGGAGACTGAACCCCGATAAAAAACACCGCAGGACCCGCATCCCGGGGCAAAATGAAAACCGCTCAATCCAGGGAAGAATTGTTTCCATCCGCTACACCGGCCATTCCGGAATCCGCACCACCGCAAGTTGCTTCTTCACACATCCAAGGAGATTTTAATGTTCCCGCAGGATATACCCCCCGCGTATACGTTTGATGACGTACTGCTCGTCCCCTCCGCCTCGGAGGTCCTTCCTTCCGAGGTCTCGCTCAAGACCCGGCTCACCGACACCATCCACCTCAACGCGCCCCTGGTCAGCGCCGCCATGGACACGGTGACCGAACACCGCACCGCCATCGCCATGGCCCGGGAAGGCGGCATCGGCATCATCCACAAGAACATGTCCATCGAAAGCCAGGCCACCGAGGTGGAACGGGTGAAAAAGTCGGAGTCCGGCATGATCATCGACCCGGTGACCGTGACCGAGAAGCAGAGTGTGGCCGAGGTCCAGGCCATCATGCGCACCTACAAGATCTCCGGCCTGCCGGTCCTGCGGGGCGACAAGCTGGTGGGTATCGTCACCAACCGCGACCTGCGCTTTGTCTCGGATGACAACCTGCGGGTGAGCGATGTCATGACCAGCAAGGACCTGGTCACGGTGCCCGAGGGTATCGACCTGGAACACTGCAAGGCCCTGCTCCATGAACATAGGATCGAGAAACTGCTGGTGGTGGACCGGGAAGGGGCGCTCAAGGGACTGATTACCATCAAGGACATCGAAAAGATCAAGAAATATCCCAACGCGGCCAAGGACGAGATCGGCCGCCTCCTCGCCGGCGCCGCGGTCGGCGTCGGCCCGGACATGCTGCCCCGGACCCAGGCCCTGGTCGAGGCCGGGGTGGACGTGGTGGTCCTCGACTCGGCGCACGGCCATTCCGCCGGTATCCTCAAGGCGGTGGAGGAGATCAGGAGCAACTTCCCCGACCTGCAGGTCATTGCCGGCAACGTGGCCACCGCCGAGGGGACCGCGGCCCTGATCCAGGCCGGGGCCAACGCGGTCAAGGTGGGGGTGGGACCCGGCTCCATCTGCACCACCCGCATCGTGGCCGGGGTCGGCGTTCCCCAGCTCACCGCCCTGCAGCAGTGCACCGAAGAGGCGA
>DRKI01000069.1 GCA_011051875.1 Desulfobulbus sp.
CAAAGCCGATCCTGGTCAGGAACATCTTCATCTGCTCGCGGGTCGTGTTCTGGGCCTCGTCGAGCAGGACAAAGGCGTTGTTCAGGGTCCGGCCGCGCATGAAGGCCAGGGGCGCGATCTCGATCACGCCGCGCTCGATGAGCTCCCGGGTCCGTTCCTGGCCGAGCATGTCACCCAGGGCATCGGTCAGCGGCCGCAGGTAGGGGTCCACCTTCTGCGCCATGTCGCCGGGCAGGAACCCGAGCTTTTCCCCGGCCTCCACCGCCGGCCTGGTCAGGATGATGGAACGGACCTGCTCGCTGGCCAGGGCCGAGACCGCCATGGCCACGGCCAGGTAGGTCTTGCCGGTTCCGGCCGGGCCGATGCCGAAGACGATGTCGTTGTTGCGGATGGCCTCGATGTAGCGTTTCTGGTTGACGCTCTTGGGCGAGATCACCCGGTTGCGCGAGGTGATGTAGACCTTGTCGAGGAAGATTTCCTCCAGGTTGGTCTCGGGTGCGGATTCCAGGATCCTGACGCCGAAGGCGATATCCTGGGTAAAGACCGGGTAGCCGCGAATGATCAGGCCGTAGAGCTGTTCCAGGACCGAGACCGCCAGCTCCACGGCGTGGCTGCGGCCACTGACCTGGAGCGTGTTGCCGCGGGCATGGATGGAGACGCCCGCGCTCTGTTCCACGGCCTGCAGGTTGCGGTTCAGGTCACCGAACAGGATCTGGGCGGAGGCGTTGTCGGCAAAGTCCAGGTCCCGGGTGGTGTGCATGTTCAGGGCAGTCGATGTCTTCAATGGTTCTCTTTATTTTTTCTCGCTCTTGTCAGCAGACCCGGCTTTCCGCACTTCCTGATCGATCATCTGCTGGATGGCCTGTTCGCTGCGGTTGGTCACCCGGCGGCCGTTGATGAACAGGGTTGGAGTGCCGGACACATCGGCCTTGCGGGCGTCCATCATGTCCCTGGCCAGCTTTTGCCTGGTCTCGGGGCTGTTCATGTCCTTCTTGAACCGGGCCATGTCCAGGCCGATCTGCCGGGCCGCCTGGTCTATCTTCTCCGGAGTCAGGGGCTTGGCTGCAAACAGGGCGTCATGCATCTGCCAGAACTTGCCCTGGTTCTGGGCCGCGATGGCGGCAAGGGCCGCCGGCTCGGCCTCATTGTGCATGGGCAGGGGCAGGTGTTTGAAGACGATCTTCAGCGTGTCCCGGTTGTGATCAAGTACCTGTTTGAGCAGGGGCTGGACTTTGCTGCAGTAGGGACACTGGAAGTCGGAAAAGATCACCAGGGTCACCGGCGCATCCTCCCTGCCCATGACAGGGGCGCCGGTGATGTCGATGGACTGGATCACGCCCACGTCGAGAGCGGTATAGGTATTGTCCCTGTCGTTGATCAGGTAGAGTGTTTCGCCCCGCGGTGCGATGTCAATGGCGGTGGTGTTTTTGTCCACCGGAATGGAGCCCAGCAGGGTGCCGTCCTGGGTATAGACATGGACCCTGGCATCGCTGCCGAGGACAAAAACCTTGCGGTTGTCCAGGGACTGGACGAAATCCAGGGGCTTGACATCCAGTGTCCACGTGGTGCGCATTGACCAGTTGAGCCTGCCGTTGGTGCCGGCGGAAGGGGCGGCATGCGCGGTCACGGGGAGCAGCAGCAGGATACAGAAGGCAAAAAACTTGTTCATGTCAGCAGAACCTTTGGTTGATGTTGTTGAGCAGGGCATGGGCCCATGGACATGGATCATCTCGCCTGGAGTCGGGGGTATACTGTTCCCTGCGGGAATACTATATGAACCGCGGTGATCCGGGAATGCCGGCAGGTAAGGCCTGGGTCGGACATGCAGGGATAACCGGGCGAGCGCCCCTTTTCCGGAATACCCCTAGTATAATGACGAGCCGGCCGTTTCGCAAGCGGCTCTGTAACTTTTCAAGTTTATTAAAAATACGTTTTTTTCGCACCCTGCCTCACTTGACGGCCGTCGCCAAATTGGTTATTTATACAAGTTTAACGCGAGAGTGGCGAAATTGGTAGACGCACTGGATTTAGGATCCAGCGCACTTTGTGCATGGGGGTTCAAATCCCCCCTCTCGCACCATACCCGGCAGCAGGCTACGGCAGCGCGTCCGGCTGGCGCGTCGCCGTATTTTTTCGGCAGGGGCGAAACCCGCCCGATGACGGGGCCGGGGCAGTCAGGTGTTCCGTGCCCCCGCAATGATCGGCTAAAAAATGACCTGTCCGTATTCCGGGCGGGCGAATTGACGAAAAGGAACCACAGTCCATGGATATCGTTGTAGAAAATGTGAGTGAACTGACCAGGAAGCTGACCATCACCCTGCCCGAGAAAGAGGTGGGCAAAGCCCTGGACAAGGCGTATAATAAATTAAAGAAGGACGTGAAGTTAAAAGGCTTCCGCCGGGGCAAGGCGCCGCGGGCCGTTCTTGAGAAGAATTACAGGGAACAGGTCCAGGGCGAGGTGGGCGAGCAGCTGGTCCAGGAAACCTATTTCGACGCCGTGGAAGAGAAGGGGCTGGACCCGGTGGTCCACCCGGAGATCACCGAGCACCGGTTCAACGACGATGGCACCTTCACCTATGTCGCCATGGTCGATGTCAAGCCCGTGTTCGATATCAAGGAGTACAAGGGGCTTGAGATCGAGAAACCGGCCACCGACGTCACCGACGAGGAGGTGAACGAGGAACTGGAGCGGCTGCGGCGCCAGCACGCGGTCCTGCGCTCCGCCGGTGACGACCATGCCATTGCCAGGGACGATATCGCCATCGTCGATTTCCAGGGCTTTCACAACGGCAAGCCCATGAAGGAGGTCCGCAACGAGAACTATTCCGTGGACGTGGGATCGGGCCGGCTGGGCAAGGAGTTCGAGGAAAAGCTGATCGGCATGAAAAAGGGCGACAAGACCCTGCACGAGATCGACTTTCCGGCCGACTATCCCAACCCCCTGCTCGCCGGCAAGACGGTCGAGTTCAAGATCGACATCAAGGATGTCAAGGAACGGATCAAGCCCGAGCTGGACGACGAGTTCGCCCGCGACATCAGCGAGGAGCACAAGACGCTTGATGACCTGAAGGAGTCGATCCGCAAGCAGCTCAAGGAGAAGAAGGAAAAGGCCCTGGAGGGTGACCTGGACGACCGGATCATGCACAGGCTGCTGGAACTCAACCAGTTCGAGGTACCGGAACGGCTGGTCAAGTTTGAGATCCAGGAGATGATCAACCAGACCGAGGAGCACCTCAAGCGCGCCGGCCTGACCATGGAGTCCGCCGGCATCAAGCTCGAGGACCTGGTCGAGAAGAACCGCGAGGTGGCGGAGAAACGTGTTCGCGGCGATTTCCTGCTCAAGAAGGTTGCCGAACTGGAGGAGATCAAGCTGGTGGACGAGGATCTCGAGCGTGGCTACCAGCGTATCGCCGACGAATACAACATGACCCTTCCCGAGGTGAAGAGCTACTTCCAGCGCCGGGAGGAGCTGATGCCGTTCATGCAGGAACTGCTCAACGAGAAGATCCTGCAGTTTCTGCGCGGGCAGGCCAGGATCATCGAGGTGCCGGCGGAGGAGAAAAAGGAAAAGGAAGAGCATAAGCAGGAGGCTTGATCTTTTCCCCGGCCGTGACCATCTTTTAGGTGGAATATACCCGCCTGTTTTTCTATCACTGGAGTGTAGCAGTATGAACCTGGTTCCCATGGTCGTCGAACAGAGCCCGCGCGGAGAGCGGGCTTTTGATATCTACTCGCGCCTTCTCAAGGAGCGGATCATCTTTCTGGGCTCCCAGGTGACCGACGATGTCGCCAGCGTGATAATCGCCCAGCTTCTCTTTCTCGAGGCCGATGATCCGGACAAGGACATCACCTTTTACATCAATTCGCCCGGCGGCTCGGTGACCGCCGGCCTGGCAATCTACGATACCATGCAGTACATCCGCTGCGACGTGGCCACGCTCTGCATGGGACAGGCCGCGTCCATGGGCGCCCTGCTGCTTGCCGCCGGCGCGCCGGGCAAGCGGTTCACCCTGCCCAACTCGCGGATCATGATCCACCAGCCCATGGGCGGGTTCCAGGGCCAGGCCACGGACGTCGATATCCACGCCCGGGAGATCCTGCGCATGCGCAGGGATCTGAACGCCATCCTGGCCCGGCATACCGGCAAGACCGTCAAGAAGGTGCAGAACGATACCGAGCGCGACAACTTCATGAGCGCCGAGGAGGCACGGAAGTACGGTATTGTCGACAAGGTGCTGACCAGTCGCAGGGAGATGGACAAGGAGAACGAATCATGAGTGATGATTTTCATGATGAACACGGCATCTCGTGCACCTGTTCCTTCTGTGGCAAGCATCAGGATGAAGTGGGCAAGCTGATCGCCGGTCCCAATGTCTACATCTGTGATGAGTGCATCGATCTCTGCAACGAGATCGTCATGGATTCATCGGAGCAGGAGGAGAAGGAAGGGGGGCGGCCCCGGGTTCTCAAACCCAAGGAGATCAAGGCCCACCTGGATGAATACGTCATCGGCCAGGAGTATGCCAAGCGGGTCCTGTCGGTGGCGGTGCACAACCACTACAAGCGCATCGACTCCCAGGCCACGGGCCGCAGCGATGACGTGGAGCTGCAGAAGTCCAACATCATCCTCATCGGCCCCACCGGCAGCGGCAAGACGCTCATGGCCCAGACCCTGGCCCGGATCCTCAACGTGCCCTTTACCATCGCCGATGCCACCACCCTCACCGAGGCCGGGTACGTGGGCGATGACGTAGAAAATATCCTGGTCAACCTGCTGCAGGCGGCCGACTATGATATCGAGCAGGCTGAGCGCGGCATCATCTACATCGACGAGATCGACAAGATCGCCCGCAAGTCCGATTCCGCCTCGCTCACCCGCGACGTCTCGGGCGAAGGCGTGCAGCAGGCCCTGCTCAAGATCATCGAGGGCACCATGGCCTCGGTGCCGCCCAAGGGCGGCCGCAAGCATCCGCAGCAGGAGCTGGTCCGCATCGACACCTCCAATATCCTGTTCATCGTCGGCGGCGCCTTTGTCGGCCTGGACCAGGTGATCAAGCGGCGCACCGGCACCAAGGCCATCGGCTTCGGCGCCAAGGTGGTGGGCGAGACCAGGAAGAGCATCGGCGAGATCCTCTCCGGTATCCAGCCCGAGGACCTGCTCAAGTTCGGCCTGATCCCGGAACTGGTCGGCCGGCTGCCGGTCATCGCCACCATGGAGGAACTGGTGGAGGAGGATCTTATCCGGATTCTCAAGGAGCCCAGGAATGCCCTGACCAAGCAGTACAAGAAGCTGTTCGAGTTCGAGGGCATCACCCTGCGCTTCACCGAGGGCGCGCTGCAGGCCATTGCCAGGAAGGCGCTGGAGCGCAAGTCCGGCGCGCGCGGCCTGCGCTCGGTCATGGAAGAGGCCATGCTGGACGTGATGTACGAACTGCCCTCGGACGAGAATGCCAGCGAGTGCGTAATCAACGAGCAGGTGATCACCGGCGGTGAATATCCCGTCATTCTCTACCACAACACTGAAACCAAGAAGAGTGCCTGAAGACCATATGAGTGACCAGACAGCAGAAACATACCCCCTGATGCCACTGCGGGATATTGTGCTTTTTCCCGGCATGGTGGCGCCGTTGGTGGTGGGACGGAAAAAATCCATCAAGGCCCTGGAAAAGGCGATGGAAGAGCGCGCCCTGATCTTTCTGGTCACCCAGAAGGATGCCCGGGTCGATGATCCTGCCAGGCGGCATCTTTACAGCACAGGGACCCTGGCTGCTGTCATGCAGCTGTTGCGGTTGCCCGACGGCACCATCAAGGCCCTGGTGGAGGGAAAACGGCGCGGCCGCATTGTCGAGACGATCGAGGGCGACGACTTTTACACTGTGCGGGTCGAGGAGCTGGCCGATACCGATACCGAGGGGCCCGAGGCCCAGGCCTACCTGCGGGAGCTGCGCCGCACGTTTGACCAGTACGTGCAGATCAACAAGAAGTTCCCCAAGGAGGTCCTCAAGTCGGTGGCCGCCATCGAGGACCCCTCACGCCTGGTGGACCTGATCACCTCCCACATGCAGCTCAAAACCGAGGAGAAGCAGAAACTGCTGGAGGCCACTTCGGTGACCAAGCGCATCGAGCTGCTGCTGGAGATCATCCACCGCGAGATCGAGCTGTTCGAGCTGGAGAAGAATATCCACGCCAAGGTCAAGAAGAAGATGGGTACCACCCAGCGCAACTACTACCTTGGCGAGAAAATCCGGGTCATCCAGGACGAGATGGGCCAGGGTGAGGGCGGCAACGATCTCGACGAGCTGGAGAAATCCATCAAGAAAAAACACCTGCCCAGGCTGGTCCGGGACAAGGTACTCAAGGAATTCAAAAAGCTCCGCCAGATGCCGCCCATGTCGGCGGAGACCACGGTGGTGCGGAACTACATCGATACCATCATCAGCCTGCCCTGGAAGAAGAAGACCCGCACCAGGATTGACATCGAACGGGCCGAAAAGGTGCTGGACGAGGACCACTACGGACTCAGAAAGCCCAAGGAGCGGATCCTGGAATACCTGGCGGTCCAGTCCCAGGTCAAGAAGATCCGCGGCCCCATCATCTGCCTGGTGGGACCGCCGGGCGTGGGCAAGACCTCGGTCTGCAAGTCCATTGCCCGGGCCATGGGCCGCAAGTTCATCCGGCTGTCGCTGGGCGGGGTGCGCGACGAGGCCGAGATCCGGGGCCACCGCCGCACCTACATCGGCGCCATGCCCGGCAAGATCATCCACTCCATGCAGAAGGCGGAGGTGATCAACCCGGTCTTCTGCCTGGACGAGGTCGACAAGATGAGCGTTGATTTTCGCGGCGATCCGTCCGCGGCCCTGCTCGAGGTCCTGGATCCCGAGCAGAACTACGCCTTCAACGACCATTACCTGGACCTGGACTATGACCTGTCCGAGGTCTTTTTCATCACCACGGCCAACAACCTGCACGGGATCCCGCTGCCGCTCCAGGACCGGATGGAGATCATCCAGCTCAGCGGCTACACGGAAGA
>DRKI01000070.1 GCA_011051875.1 Desulfobulbus sp.
AGGCCGCTTGCCGCGACCACGATCCCGGCCGCCGAAGCCACCCCGCGCAGCCCTGTGACCATCAGCTCGCGGCAGAGAATGAGCAGGGCGAGCCAGGCCGGGATCAGGCCCAGGGGGATGAGCATGATCAGGGCGGTGGCCACCAGGACCTTGTCGGCCAGGGGATCCATCAGCTTGCCCAGCACGGTGATACTCTGGTAGCGGCGGGCAAAGTAGCCGTCCACCCAGTCGCTGGCCGCTGCCACGACAAAGACCAGCCAGGAGATGGAGGCGATCAGGGTGGTCTGTTCGGTGGCGAGCAGTGCGGCCAGACAGCCGGCGAGCACGAAACGGGCGGCGGTTATGAGATTGGGCAGGTTCAGGACCCTGTTTACGCGGCTCAATTCACAGTCACCAGTTTCCGGACATTGATGCTGGTGGCCCGTACCATCATGCCCTGCTGGTAGGACCGGTACAGGCCCAGCACCTTGTTGACATAGGCCATGGTCTCGGGAATGCGCGGGATGGAACCATGCTTGGGCACCCGGCCCGGACCGGCATTGTAGGCTGCCAGGCTCAGGGCGAGATCGCCGTTGTACCAGTCGAGCAAGCGCCTGAAGTAGCGGGTGCCGCCCGCAATGTTCTGCCGTGGATCAAAGGGGTTTTTCACCTGCAGGTCGCGGGCCGTCTCGGGCATCAGTTGCATGAGGCCCTGGGCGCCATGCGAGGAAACGGCACGCGGATTGAAGTTGGACTCTGTCTGGATGATGGCCTTGATCAGGAGCGGGTCGACCCGGTGCCGGGAGGCCGCCTGCCGGATGTGACGGTCATAACTGCGCGGCCCCATCCATCTCCTGCCGGCCAGCCGCCGCTTCCTGGCCTTGCCGCTCCGAACGATGCGTGTTTTTTCCCTGGTGACCATCCGGCTGGAGGCGGGTTTGAGCCCCGGCAGCCGGACCTGCCGGTAGCGACCGTCCCCGGGTACGTTGGTATAATGACGAATACCACTGGCGTCCACGTAGGTATAGATATCGGCCCGGCACGGTCCGGACAGGACCAGGGCCGACAGGAGAACCACGGCACAGAGCATCCCCTTCATCATACCGCCCCCTTGTTATTTCTGTCGTTTCTCCCAATCTGCCAGGAACTTTTCCATGCCGATATCAGTGAGCGGATGGCGGGCAAGCTGGGCAATGACCTTGTAGGGAATGGTGGCGATATGGGCGCCCATGAGTGCCGACTCCACTACGTGCATGGGGTTGCGCACCGAGGCCACGATCACTTCGGTATCAAAACCGTAGTTGCCGAAGATGGTCATGATATCTCCGATCAGATCCATGCCGTTGCTGGAGATATCGTCGAGACGGCCGACAAAGGGACTGACATAGGTGGCGCCGGCCTTGGCGGCCAGGAGGGCCTGGGTGGAGGAAAAGATGAGGGTGACATTGGTCTTGATCTTCTCGGCAGTGAGCCGTTTCACTGCCTTAAGCCCCTCCTCGATCATCGGGACCTTGATGACGATGTTGTCACTGATTCCGGCCAGTTCCCGCGCCTCCCTCACCATACCTTCGGCGTCCAGGCTGACTACCTCGGCGCTGATGGGGCCATCCACGATCCCGCAGATATCGTTGAGGATCTCCAGGAACGGCCGCTGCTCCTTCGCCACCAGCGAGGGGTTGGTGGTCACCCCGTCCACCATGCCGAGTTCAAGCCCTTTCCTGATTTCCTCGATGTTTGCGGTATCTATAAAAAATTTCATCTCTTCCCCGTTGATCAGAATCAGAATCCAGAGGACAGAAGCCCGGTCTCTTTCCGCCTGCGACGGCAATGATCCTGGCCGGTCTCCGGTATCCTCCCATGTCCATTGTTGTTATGCCACCAGGCATGACCCTGCATCCAACAGCAGGAGTCGGCCGGTGTACCCTCCCCCGCAACCCGGTCCGGTCATGCGGGATCAGCCGTGGGATGGCTTCCGGTCACTGTTCCGCTCAAATGCCCGCAGGCACTTTTCACAGCAAAAATAGTAGGTCACACCCCTGCGACGCAACTGCAGTGCCTGGTGCTTCGGGACCAGGGTATGGCAGACCGGGTCCTCGACCAGGACATCCTGCACCTTGCTCTCCCCCTGTTTTCCGGTTCGGCAGACAGGGTTTGAATCTTTACCCAGCCCCCGCAGCAGCCGCCAGGCGATATAGAAAAGAACGGCCAGGACGAGCAGACGAATCGGGCTCATGAGCCTGCCTCCGGCACGCTCCTGCAGCGGTCATCTTCTGTATGCATAGCTGTATTATATACGCGGGAAGGGAAAAGTCTAATCCAATCTGGACTGTTACCCGGCAGGTGACCTGTCATGCTCACCGGGCCATGTCCGGGGTTTTATGATTGCACATCCAGGCTCGGCCTGCCGGAACCGCAGCCACTCCCGGACACTGCGGCCGCTGCCGGGAATCTCCATGTCCGGAACCAGCTCGGCCAGCGGCGCAAGCACGAACAGCCGCCGGTGCATGTGGGGATGGGGCAGAACGAGCCGTGGCGAGCTCATGACCAGCCCGCCGTAGAGCAGCAGGTCCAGGTCCAGGGTCCGGTCCTGGTGCTGGCGGAGGCCGGGATCCCGGCGGCGACCGAAACGCTGCTCCGTGGCCAGGAGGTGTCTCAGCAGGACATCCGGGGCAAGACTGGTTGTCAGCACGCCCGCCGCGTTGACGAACCAGTGCTCGCTCTCCATGTCCACCGGTTCGGTGAGATAGGGACGGGAGAGCGCGCCGGTACGGATGCCGGGAATCCGGTCAAGCTCGGCCCAGGAATCACGAAGCAGCTCCATGGAGTCGCCCAGGTTGGAGCCCAGGCCGATGCAGACCGGATTCATGGCTGAGGAGGACTGGAATGCACCTGACCTGCCGCCAGACCGGTGGAATCAGAAATCGGTCAGGCCGAGGACATCGAACATGGTGTAGAGGCCGTTGGGCCGGCCGGCCACCCAGGCGGCGGCCAGGGCGGCGCCCCGGGCGAAGTTGTCCCGGCTGTGGGCGCGGTGGGTGATCTCGATGCGCTCGCCGGCGCCGGCAAAGTAGACCGTGTGCTCGCCGACGATGTCACCGGCGCGGATGGTCTGGATGCCGATCTCCTTGTCGGTCCGTTCGCCGATCATGCCGTGCCGCTCAAAGACGCCCACCTCGGCCAGGTCCCGGCCCAGGGCCCCGGCGGCCATCTCGCCCAGCTTCAGGGCCGTGCCCGAGGGCGCGTCCTTCTTCATCCGGTGGTGTGCCTCGACGATCTCCACGTCATAGGCATCGCCCAGAACCGAGGCGGCCTTCTCCACCAGTTTGAAGAGCACGTTGACCCCCACTGCCATGTTGGGGGCCTGCACACAGGGAAAATGGGCCTCGGCTGTTGACTTGAGCACGGCCAGGTCATCGGCCGAGAGCCCGGTGGTACCGATGACCATGGCCCTGCCATGCCCGGCGGCAAGACGGACAAATTCCATGGTCGCCTTGTGGAAGGTGAAGTCGATGATCACATCGCCCTTGTCGATCACCGGCTCCAGGCCGGCCTCGATGGTGACACCGGTGGTGCCGAAGCCTGCATTCTCGCCGACATCCCTGCCCACGGCCGGATTGTCAGCATGTTCAAAGGCGGCGGCCAGTTCCAGGTCTGGATGCTGCTGTACCATGTAACTGATACGCTGTCCCATCCGGCCGGCGGCGCCGGCTACTATAACCTTGGTCATCGTGTTTCCTTTCCGGGTTTCGGTTTTCAGGTTTCAGGTTTGCGGGCTGCTGTGGGTATTCCTATTATATGAGGCCTAGCTCGGTCATGGCCGCCTTCAGCTTGGCCAGACTGGGCTCGTCCATGGCCGTCATGGGCAGGCGGACCTCGCCGGAGCGGATCCTGCCCATCAGCTCCAGGGCCTTCTTGGCCGGTGCCGGGCTGGGATAACAGAACATGGTGCCCATAAGGGGGAACAAGCGGTAATGGATCTCGTTGGCCCGGGCCAGGTCGCCGGCCAGGGCCGCCTCCATGAGATCGGCCATGCCGCGCGGCTCCACGTTGGAGGTGACCGAGATGACCCCCTTGCCGCCGATGAGCACGGTGGGCATGGAGGTGAAGTCGTCGCCGGAGAGAACGATGAAGTCATCGGGACAGACCCGGATCACCTCGCTGACCTGGTTCAGGCTGCCGCTGGCCTCCTTGATGCCGATCACGTTCGGCAGCTCGGCCAGCCGCGCCACGGTTGCCGGCAGCATGTTGGTGACCGTGCGGCCGGGCACGTTGTAGAGGACCATGGGGATGTCCACGGCCTCGGCGATGGTCCTGAAGTGCTGGTACAGCCCCTCCTGGCTCGGCTTGTTGTAGTAGGGCACCACCGACAGCACCGCGTCGGCGCCACTGGCCTTGGCCGACTCGGTCAGCTCGATGGCCTCCAGGGTATTGTTGGCCCCGGTGCCGGCGATGACCGGCACCCGGCCGTTCACGGTCTTGACGGTCAGTTCGATGACCCGTTTATGCTCGTCGAAGTCCAGCGTGGCCGATTCACCCGTGGTCCCGCAGGGGACCAGGCCGTGGATGCCGCCGGCGATCTGGAACTCGATCAGGTCGATCAGCCCCTGCTCGTCCACCTTGCCGTCGAGCATGGGGGTAACGATTGCGGTACAAGCGCCCTGAATCTTTTTCATTGCTTTCCCTCCTCACAGATAAGAACCGGTTCCATCCGGTATTGTTTCGCTCGGTATAACCCGTATGTTCAGCCGCTTCTGCCCCCGAGCAGCGCCTCGCTGTTCAGCTCGCCCCTGTAGACCACATGCGCGGGTCCTTTCAGGAATACGTTATCTGCCGCCGGGCCCCCCTGCAGGTCAAAGAGAATGGTCAGCCGGTCGCCGCCCGAGGTGACGATTTCCACCGGGGATGCGGCCCGCTCCAGCAGGGCGGCCACCAGGGCCGCGGCCACCGCGCCGGTGCCGCAGGCCCGGGTCTCGTCCTCGACACCCCGTTCATAGGTCCGCACCTTGAATGCCCCGTCCGGCCGCTGCTGGACAAAGTTGACATTGGTGCCCGCCGGCATGAAGGCCTCGTGATGGCGGATGCTGCGGCCCAGGCCGCAGACATCGGTGCGGTCGATATCCTCGACAAAGATCACGACATGCGGCACACCGGTGTCCACGCTGTGCAGAACCAGGGAAGCACCGCCGACCTCGAGCCCGAGATCCAGCCGCAGGTCCGTGGGCCGGGTCATCTTCACCGACACGTTGATATCAGCGACACTTGCCTCGATGATCCCGGCCAGGGTCTCGAAACGCATCCGGGCCGGCGCGATACCGTGCATGTAGGCGAACCGGGCCGCGCAGCGGGCCCCGTTGCCGCACATCTCGGCCTCCGAGCCGTCGGCGTTGAAGAAACGCCAGCGGAAATCGGCCCGGTCCGAATCCTCGATCAGGATCAGGCCATCGGCGCCCACGGAAAACCGGCGCCGGCAGACGAGCCGGGCAAACTCCGGCATGGCCTCGGGGACTATGCGGGGCCGGCGGTGATCGACAAGGATGAAATCATTGCCCGTGCCGCTCATCTTGACAAAAGCGAGCGGCAGATCCGCGATCATCATTTACAGTCCAGCTCCACGATAAATTCACCCCGGACCAGGTCCTCGTAGTCCTCGCGCATGCGGATGACCCGGAAGCAATCGCCGCCCACCAGCACCTCGGCCGCCCTGGGCCTGGAATTATAGTTGGAGGCCATGGAAAAGCCATAGGCGCCACAGCTCATGATGGCCAGCAGGTCGCCCTGCCGCACCTCGGGCAGCATCCGGTCCCTGGCCATAAAGTCGCCGGTCTCGCAGATGGGGCCGACGATGTCCACCCGCTGCCCGGGCCGGTCGTCCTGCACCACCGGGATGATCTCGTGAAAGGCGCCGTACAGGCTGGGCCGGGCCAGGTCATTCATGGCCGCGTCCACGATCACGAACCGCTTTTCCTCCTCAACACCCGTGTTGACCTTGGTGTACTGCACCTCGGTCACCAGGATGCCGGCATTGCCGGCAATGACCCGGCCGGGC
>DRKI01000071.1 GCA_011051875.1 Desulfobulbus sp.
GGTCCCCAAGGTCGAGGAACTGGCCACGGGCGAAAAAAAGATACTGAAGCTGGTCTTTCACGAGACCTTTGACATTACCCTGGGCTCCTTCACCATACCCTGCTACCGCCACCCGGAAAAGGAGGCCCGGGTCCTGGAGCTGGTACAGGGCCATCCCCATTTCATGCAGGGCGAGGCGGCCCTGGACGGGGCCGGCAACCTGGTCCGGATCCTCGATATCATCAACGGCTCGCGGCTGGACAAGTTCATCCACCGCAGCGGCGCGCCCCTGGAGGAGTACTTCCATAACGAGCTGCCCGCTATCCTGGGCCAGTTCCTGGACTGCCTGCAGGCCATCAGTTTCCTGCACCGCCACGGCTTTCGGCACGGCGACATCCGCCGGGACCACATCCTGGTGGAACGGCACACGGGACTCTACCGCTGGATTGACTTCGACTATGACTTCTACCTGCCGGAACGCCCCTTTGCCCTGGACCTCTACGAACTGGGCAACATCCTGATGTACCTCACGGTGCGCCGCAACTTCTATCCGCGCGATGTCGAGGCCGATCCGGCCCTGGGACGGCGGGTACTCGATACCATCGAACCCGGCGACTACTCCCTGCTCTCGAAGAACCGGATCGTCAACCTGAAAAAAATCTTTCCCTTCATTCCCGTGACACTCAACAACATCTTTCTCCACTTCTCCCAGGGCACCGAGGTCTTCTACGAGACCGTGGACGAACTCCATGACGACCTTGCCGCGGCCCTGGCGGAAATGAACATGAGCAGCGGCGAGGAAACCGCTTCATGAGCGGTGCGCTGGAGTCCGGCCCCACGGACCGGAAAGGGATCGGCCTGGCCGGGGCGGTGGCCATCGGCATCGGCGGCATGGTGGGCGGCGGCATCTTCGCCGTGCTCGGCGAGGCGGTCTCGCTGGCGCACGGGGCCACGGCCGTGGCCTTCCTGGTGGCGGGCCTCATCGCCCTGCTCACCGCCTCCTCCTATGCCCGCCTCTCGGTCACCTTTCCCAGCCAGGGCGGCACAGTGGCCTTCATCGACCACGCATTCGGCCGCGACTTCATCACCGGCACCCTCAACCTGATCCTCTGGCTCAGCTACCTGGTCACCCTCTCCCTGTACGCCGTGGCCTTCGGTTCCTACGCCCTCACCTTCTTTCCCGGCCAGCACGGGCCATGGCTCCGGCATCTCCTCATCTCGACGGCCATTGTCCTGCCCGTCATCATCAACCTCTTCAATGCCGAGATCGTCAGCCGCTCCGAGACCCTGATCGTGGTCATCAAGCTGCTCATGCTGCTGGTGGTCATCGTCTCCGGCGCCTCCTACGTGGACACCGGTCGCCTCAACCCGGACCACTGGGGCACACCCTTTTCCATCGTCTCGGCCGGAATGGTGATCTTTGTCGCCTATGAAGGATTCGAGCTGATCGCCAACTCGGCCGGGGAGATCCGGAATCCCGGCCGCAACCTGCCGCGGGCCTTCTACATCTCCGTGCTCCTGGTCATCCTGCTCTACGTGCTCATCGCCCTGGTCACCGTGGGCACGGTGCCGGAGAGCCGGATCGCCGCGGCCCGCGACTATGCCCTGGCCGAGGCGGCCCGGCCGGCCCTGGGCAACGCCGGCTTCACCCTGGTCGCGGTCTCGGCGCTGCTGGCCACCTTCTCGGCCATCAACGCCACCATCTACGGCAACGCCCGCCTGGGTTATACCCTGGCCATGGAGGGCGAGCTGCCCGACATCCTGGACCACCGCGCCTGGAACGAGCCGGTCTGGGGGGTACTGGTGACCGGCGGCCTTTCGCTGCTCATGGCCAACCTGATCGACCTCAACGCCATCGCCATCATCGGCTCGGCCAGTTTCCTGCTCGTCTTCGCGGTCACCAACATGGCCGCCGCCCGCCTGGCACCACGCACCGGCGGCAGCCGCGCCCTGGCCGTAACCGCCGGCCTCGCCTGCCTGGCGGCCCTGGCCGTCCTCCTGACCCAGACCTGGCAGAGTTCGCCCCGGGCCCTGTGGGTCTTTTTTTCCTTTATCGCCGCTGCCCTCGCCTTCGAGCTCACCTACGGACGCCTGCGGCGCAAACCCTTTGCCATTGCCCGCCGGCGCGGGAACAGAGCCGCGAACAGGCCCTGACCCGGAAGGTCTCAGGAGGCCCAGAGGATGTGATTGTCCTCCAGCGGCACCATGGCCCTGGGGTGGTGGGGAATGATGCGCGGCGTGTAGTCGGTGGCGGGCCGGGTCGTGGTGACCTGCGCCTTGTAGATGTAGGCGTTGGCACTGCCGGCCAGCCGCTCGGCCCGGTGCAGGATGATCCGCTCCGGTTCGCCGCCCAGGCGGGCGGGCTCGGCATACAGCTCGATGCGGACCATCTCCGGATCGAGATCATCGAGATAGACCGGCACGCCAAAGCCGATGCCATTCTCCAGCTTCCGCACCGCGATCTCGCCGAACCGCAGGTGCTGCCAGTGCCGGTCCAGTTCGCGGCGCCACTGCTCGATCTCCCGCCCCAGGGCGCCCCGGTCCCGGACCCGGTCCCGGTATGCCCTGACCAGGGGCAGGTACATCGATTCCGTGTACTCCCGCACCATCCGGTTGGATGAAAACCTGGGGGTCAGGCGGGCCATGGAGGCCCACATCCTGGCCACCCACTGGTGGGGCGTTCCGTGCTCATCCCGGAGATAGAAGGCCGTGATCACCTCCTCTTCCAGCAGCCGGTAGAGCTGCTCCGCCTCGTGGGCGTCCCAGGCCGGGTCATGGTCGTGTTCCTGCCGGTCACCCAGGGCCCAGCCGGCCTCGGCGCACCAGGCCTCGGCCCACCAGCCGTCCAGTTCGGACAGGTTGAGACCGCCGTTGACCAGCACCTTCATGCCGCTGGTACCGCTGGCCTCCCAGGGACGGCGCGGGGTATTGATCCACAGGTCCATGCCCTGGACCAGGTTGGCGGCGATCTCCATGTCATAATCCTGGAGAAAGACCACCTGGCCCCGGACATCGGGCCGCTGCGAGAAGAGGATCCACTGCCGGATCATCTCCCTACCCTCGTGATCACGGGGATGGGCCTTTCCGGCAAGGATGAGCTGGACCGGCCGCACCTTGTCGCTGAGGATGGCCGCCAGCCGCTCCGGATCGTGGAGGAGCAGGTTGGGCCGCTTGTAGGAGGTGAAACGGCGGGCAAAGCCGATGGTCAGGGCGTCGGGGTCCAGGACCGCCGAATCCAGGGGCTTGATCCCCTTCTCCTCCAGGCCCATGATCGCCTGCTGCCGCGCCAGCCGCTTGCGGACAAACTCGATCAGGTTCCTCCTGTTCCGGCACCGGAATGCCCACAGCTCCTCGTCGCTCAGGGTTGCCAGCTCCCGCTCCATAGTCTCCAGGCCGCCCAGCCACCGTTTCTTGCCGCAGGTCCTGGTCCAGAGCTCATCGGATGCCGCCGAGTCCCAGGAGGGCATGTGCACGCCGTTGGTCACGTGGCTCACCGGCACCTCGCGCTCGGGCCAGCGGGGAAACAGGGGCTGGAAGATGCTCCTGCTCACCCGGCCGTGCAGGCTGGAGACGCCGTTGATCATGCCGCTGCCGCGCAGGGCCAGCCAGGCCATGTTGAAGGGCTCGTCCCTGTTATCCGGATCGCGCCGGCCCAGGGCCAGCAGTTTCTCGTGGCTCATGCCGATACCCTCGGCGAACGGACGGCCGTAGTGGAGCAGCATGGGGGCGGGATAGCGGTCAAAGGCGGCATCGACCGGGGTGTGGGTGGTAAAGACATTGCCGGCCCGGGTGCAGTGGAGGGCGACCTCGAA
>DRKI01000072.1 GCA_011051875.1 Desulfobulbus sp.
CCGGCACTGGACAAGGTCCGGGAGCGGGTGGTGGCGGACTACAAAAAGGATCAGTCGGTCCGGCTTGCCCGTGAGGCTGCGGAAAAACTCGTCGGTGAGGCCCGGGAAAAGGGTTCACTGGTCGCGGTGGAAAAGAATCTGCAGGAGTCTGGCTATGTGAAGCGTTCTGCGGCGGCCTCGTCGACGGAGCCGCCGGCGCAGGTGATCCAGGACGCCTTTGCCCTGCCGGGCAAGACCAGGATACCGGAAAAACCCGTGGCCGTGGGCTCCACCTTTTATGTCTACGAGGTGGTGGACCGGCGCCTGGGGAGCGAGGAGCAGGGCAAGGACCGGCAGCAGCTTGCCGGGCGGCTGGCCGCAACGCTCAGGAACCGGCTGGTCTCGGACTGGCTGACCCGTATGCAGGCCGATGCGGAGATCTGGGTCAACTCCGAGTTTCTCAAGTAGTTTTTTCTCTCTGCCGCCACCATCGGTGCGGGACCCCATGCCCCGGATGGCCTCCATCCGGGGTTTTTCGTTCTCTCCCAAGGGAAAACGGCGATCTTTTTTTCTTTAACGAAACCGGGTGATCGTTGTATAGTGGAACGATTTGGAACTTTTTCAACCCCGGGGATCCAGGAGTCCATGTCCGTACCAGACCAGACCGCAGAAAACCAGCCGGCCATTGCCAGCCTGTCTGCCTTTGAGCAGTTTCTCCTCCAGTTCATCTCCATCATCTACGAGCCCGTTTCCGTGACCTTTCTCGGGAAATGCCTGGCCAAGATGGATATGCTGCCACCCGATATCACCACCAGCGGCAGGACAGAGCTTGCCGGCGTGGTGGCCGGCCTCCGCGAGGCCGGCTTTCTCAACCGGCAGAACCAGTGCGAACCGGTGCTGGCCGAGCGGTTGATCAGGATGGCGGTGGACAACGGTCTCTTTTCCCGCTTTGTCGCCCTTATCGAGAAGGAGGCGCCGGTCTCCTACCAGTACGGCAAGTGGTCAACCCGCTGCTGGCGCGCCATGCGCCAGTTCCGGATCGGCGTCTACAGCCGGGATTTCGACCGCATCGACGATGCCCTGGCCTTCCTCGAGCAGCACTGCAGCCGTCACCTGGGCCTGGAGCCGCCCGCGGTCCTGGTGGTGGCCCGCGCCTTTGATCCGGCCTGGTTCGGCAGCCTGCCCGGTTCCCTGCAGTTCTTTCTCCTCAACCTGGTGGTCCGGTACGCGGTGGAGAGGCTGCACCATTTTCCCGAGGTCCAGGCCTACCTGGCAGACGAGAAGGCGCTCACCATCAGCGAGATCGAGCAGGTCCCTTTCCGCAGGATGCTGGCCGGTTATTACCTGCTGCAGGGGCGTTTCGATGCCCTGGATGAGCTGCTGGCCACCCATCCCGATTCCTTCCGGGGCTCGGGTTTCGAGGGCACGGTGGCCTTCCTTCGGGGCGACACCGCCACCGCCATGAACCTGTTCGAGCGTGATCTCGGGCAACTGCAGGAATATGCCGGACCGGAGGGCAACTTTTTCCTCGGCATCACCGGCCTGTTCTGCATCCTCGCCCTGCTGGCGCGCAACGGCGAGGGGGACCGCGCCACCATCCGCCGGTCCGTGGCCATTGTTCTGGCCCGCTGCCAGGGCTGTCCAGAGGAGGTGCCGTTCCGGTTCCTTGACGCCTATGTCCGCTCCACCGAGGGTGCCATGCCTGACATGATGGAGCTGACCGAACAGCTCGCCGTGGACGGGCGGAGCATGACCACCTTCATCGCCGTGCTCGCCCTCTACTGGATCGGGGTCGAGATCCCGGCCGAGTTCCGGCAGGCCCTGCTCGAGCTGCATCGCCAGGCCCGGGACAACACCTTTGCCTGGCTGGCCATGGAGACGGCCGAGCTGCTGGCCATTGTCGACCGCGACCGGGAGGAGATGGCTGCGGTGGCCGAGGCCATGCGGGCCGAGCTGGGCTGTCGTTCCGTCTGCCACGTGGTCACCCCGGAAGAGGCCTGGAAACAGAGCCTCCAGGAGCTGATCGAGGTAACCCGCCAGGCCCGGGAACCGGAGCGGACCACCCGGCTCGTCTGGCTGGTGGAATACGTGGACAACATGCTCACCCTGCTCCCCAAGGAGCAGCGGCGCACCGCGTCGGGCCGGTGGAGCAAGGGACGTTCCATCGCCCTCAACCGGCTCATGCAGGGCAAGGGATTTGATTATCTGACCGCCCAGGACCGCCGGGTATGCGCCGCCCTGGAGCAGGTGGGCGAGCCCACCTCGAAAAACGGCGGCTGCGCCTTTGACCTGGAAAAGGCCCTGCCCGAGATGGTGGGCCATCCCCTGGTCTTCCTGGCCCGCTCCCCGTCCACGCCCGTGGAGCTGGTGGCCGGTGAGCCGGAACTGGTGGTGGAGCAGCAGGACGAGATTCTTTTCATTCACTTTGCCCAGGACATCGGCGAGGGCAGCGTGGCGGTCTGGCAGGAGACGCCCACCAGGTACCGCATCATCCAGATCAACGAGAACCACCGCCGGGTGGCGGGCATCACCGGCCGCAAGGGGTTGCGGGTACCCATGGCCGCCAGCCAGCAGGTCCTGGACGCCATCGGCAACATGGCCTCGTTCATGACTGTCCATTCGGCCATCGACGTCTCCACCGAGGGCCAGGACGTGACCATGGTCGAGGCCGATCCCACCATCCACATCCATATCATTCCCTATGGCTCGGGCTTCCGGCTGGAGATGTTCGTGCAGCCCTTTTCCCATGACGGTCCCTACATGAAACCGGGCAAGGGCGGGGCCAATGTCATGGCCGAGGTCAGGGGGCGGCGGCTGCAGACCCGGCGCAATCTCAGGCTGGAGGAGGAAAAGGCGCGCGAGATCGAGGAGAGCTGTCCCATCCTCGACCTGGCCATCGACCTGGAACAGGAAAACGAACGGGAATGGCACCTGCTCGATCCCGAGGAGTGTCTGCAGGCCCTGCTGGAGCTGGAGGAGATCCGCGACCGGGTGGTGCTCGAATGGCCCGAGGGCGAGAAGCTGGCCGTACGGAGGCAGGCGGGCATCAACCAGCTCAACCTCAATATCCGTACCAGCCAGCAGGACTGGTTCGCGCTCACCGGTCACCTGGAGATCGACCAGGACGAGGTCATCGAACTCAAGACACTGCTCGACCGGATCAGCGAGTCGCGCAGCCGGTTCATTCCCATGGGGGACGGCCATTTCCTCGCCCTGACCCAGGAGTTCCGCAACCGGCTCGAGGAGCTGATCCTGTTCGGGGAAAAACAGCAGGGCGGGGAGAACGAGGTCCGCATCCATCCCCTGGCCGCCATTGCCCTGGACGACCTCACCCGCCAGGCGCGGACCGATGCCGACGACGGCTGGCGCCGCCAGCTCGAGGCCATTCGCGAGGCCCAGGAGCTGGTGCCCGAGGTGCCCACCACCCTCCAGGCCGAACTGCGCGACTACCAGGTGGAGGGGTTTGTCTGGATGGCCCGGCTCGCCCACCTGGGCATCGGCGCCTGCCTGGCCGACGACATGGGCCTGGGCAAGACCCTGCAGGCCCTGGCCGTGATCCTCAACTTTGCCGATCGCGGGCCCACCCTGGTGGTGGCGCCGACTTCGGTCTGCATGAACTGGGAGCAGGAGGTGAGCCGGTTCGCCCCCACCTTCCGCCTCCACACCCTGAGCGGCCAGAACCGGGACGAGGTGATCCGGGGGCTGGGCAAGTTCGATCTGCTGGTGACCTCCTATACCCTGCTCCAGCAGGAGGTGGAGCTGCTGGAGTCCGTCCAGTGGCAGTCCATTGTCCTGGACGAGGCCCAGGCCATCAAGAATGCTGCCACCAAGCGGTCCAAGGCCGCCATGCGTCTCAATGCCCGGTTCCGGCTGATCACCACCGGCACGCCCATCGAGAATCACCTGGGCGAGCTCTGGAACCTGTTTCACTTCATCAACCCCGGCCTGCTGGGCACCTACAAACAGTTCAATGCCCGGTTCGGCATCCCCATCGAGAAGCACCACGACCGGGAGGCACGGCGCAAGCTGAAGAAACTGATCCGGCCCTTCATGCTGCGCCGCATCAAGTCGCAGGTCCTGGACGAGCTGCCGCCGCGGACCGAGGTCACCCTGCAGGTGGAGATGAAGCCCGAGGAGATGCGCTTCTACGAGGCCCTGCGCCAGCAGGCCATCGAGAACATCGAGGGCAGCACCGAGAAGTCGGGCCGGCACCTGCGCATCCTGGCCGAGATCATGCGGTTGCGGCGCGCCTGCTGCAATCCGCGCCTGATCACCGACGATATCGACATCCCGTCGGCCAAGCTGGATGTCTTTGCCGAGGTGGTGGAGGAGCTGCTCGGCGGCCGGCACAAGGCCCTGGTCTTCAGCCAGTTCACCGGCCACCTGGCCCTGATCCGCGAGTTCCTGGACGAGAAGGGGATCTCCTACAAGTACCTGGACGGCACCACGCCGGCCCGGGAACGGCAGCGGCAGGTGGAGAGTTTCCAGGCCGGCGAGGGCGACCTGTTCCTGATCAGTCTCAAGGCCGGCGGCCTGGGGCTGAACCTGACCGCGGCCGACTATGTCATTCACATGGATCCCTGGTGGAACCCGGCGGTGGAGGACCAGGCCGCGGACCGGGCGCACCGCATCGGCCAGAAGCGGCCGGTCACGGTCTACCGGCTGGTGACCTCGGGCACCATCGAGGAGAAGATCGTCCGTCTGCACCAGGAAAAGCGCGATCTCGCCAACTCCCTGCTCGAGGGCTCCGACGTCAGCGCCCGCATCAGCGCCGAGGAACTGTTGGAGCTGATCCGAAGCTCCTGATGGCCTTCGGCCGCGCCTCCCGTGGCCGTGCGGAATCGTCGTTTTTTTGCCCGCCTGCTACCCGCAGGGCCGTTCGGCCGGCACTGTCCGTCCCTGTCCCCCTGTTTCGCATCATTGCCGTGGCACCACCCTGCCGGGTCCGGCCGGGCTGGCACCGGGGTGTATCGCCGCATGCGTCCGTTTCTGCGGCGAACAGTCTCCAGGGAATGCTGGTGTGTCCTGTGACCGTTTCCCTGTTTTCTTGTTTTTGGGGCAGAGGGTCATGAGAAATGCGGGCTAACCGGTCCGGGCGGGGGGGAGGAAACGGCGGGAGTGGATGTCCTGCTGCAGCAGGTGACGGCAGTAGGTGGTGAGGACGTTCACTGTCTCCGTGGCTCCCCTGGCAGGCATCTGCAATCGGCCCAGCAGGTGCAGGTCGAGCTGCCGGGCCTGCTGGAGAAACCTGATGGTCTGGACTGAGAGCATGAGCCGGGAGCCGTTGATCCGCTCCCGGCGACAGCGCGAGCAGACCAGGCTGCCGCTGGCCGGGTCCAGGCCGTAGATGAGCTTCGGCGTCAATCCGCGCCGGCACAGGCCGCACCTGTCCAGTTGCGGCTGGTAGCCGACCAGGTCGAGCAGCCGGACCTGGAACAGGGCGGCGACGCGCAGCGGCTGGATGCCGATGTCCAGGGAGTGGAGCGCCCAGTGGAGCAGGGTGAAGATCCCGGGATCGGGATCATGCTCCCTGGTGAAGCGGAGGACAAGCTCTGCCACGAACATGGCCGTGGTATAGCGGGAGTAGTCCTTTCGCAGGGAGAGAAAGGCATTGTCCAGCTCGGCCTCGCTCAGGAAGAGCAGGCCGCTGCTGCGCGAGGGCCGGTACAGGATGGTGAGGAGGGTGAACACCTCCAGCTTGTTGACAAAGCGGTGTTTGCTGCGTTTGGCGCCCTTGGCGATCCCGGTCACCAGGCCGGTGTCGGGGCTGTAGAAGGTGACCAGCTTGTCGGATTCGGCGTGCGCCGCGATGGCAAGAACTATACCGCTGGTCGTGCGGGGGGTCATTGATCGGTCTGCGTAGCCGGGATCTTCACCAGCCAGCGGCCATCCTGCTCCTCGGGGAAGGGAAGCGGCCGGCCGTTGAGCAGAAGGATTGCGCTTGCCGGCCGGTCAAAACGGATGCTCAGGCGCCGCTCGGCGGTCCAGTTCGCGGTGTCTCCCTCCAGAAAACTGCGGCGCACGGGTTTGCCCCCGTCACGCGCAAGCTCGATTCCGGTGGACCTGGTAAAGCGGACGGTCAGGGTGTAGGGGGGCACCAGGGGACGGGTCTCCATCTCGGCCGCCCTGGAGCTGTTGGCGCCGGCCAGCTCGCTGAGGGCGGACTCGTGCTGCTCCTGTTCCGTCCCGGTGCGGCCGGACTCCATGATCATCGCTCCCTGCTGCCTGGCCGCCTCCTCGGACTGGAGGACCCCGATCATCGAGGCCGGGAACCTGTCGCTGCGCTTGGTGAGGAAGGCAAAGGGATTCCACGAGGTATAGATACAGAAGACCGTGAAGCTGATGATGATCAGCAGCAGCAGGATGGCGGCAATGGTGGCCGACGAGATATGGGAGGGCTCAGCCATCTTCTTGGGCGACAGGGAAGGGGCCGAATCCCGCTTTCTGGCCTTGCGTCCGCCCCGCCGGGCGTCTCTTTCGGTGAGAAAAACAGTGGCGATATGCACCCCGTCCAGGCCGAGAAAATCGGCATAAAGCGCGACCTGGCCCTTGGTGAAGGTGTCGGCCGGCAGGGCGTCGTAGTCGTGGGCCTCCATGGCCCGCAGATTGGACACCGATATCCTGGTCGCCTCCTCGACCTCCCGGATGCTCAGCCCCTTTTCCTCGCGGATGCGGCGGAGATAGCCACCGGCATCCTCGGTGATCTGTTCCGTCTTCTGCCTTGCAGCCTCATGGCCGCTGCTGTCGGGTTTCTTTTCGTCACGCATGTTCCGTCAATGGTTGCTGCCGGCGAAAACGTAGGCCGTCACCGGCACCCCGCCTTTGCACGGTCGCGCTGCTCCGCATACCGGGGGTATCGAGAACCGGCGCGCCTGCACAGATTCGGGGCGCCTGTGCCAACGTACAGTTTTGAGGCTGTGCCAACAACGAGTTAGTACCCCTGTGATCAGTTACGCGAAAACGCGCACCTCACAAGATCTTGATGTAGGCCTGTTCCCGCATCCTTTTCATCCAGTTCTTGTAAAGTTCCTGCATTTCCTGCTGATAGAGGGTGGCACGGATCTCCTCCTTGACGTCCTTGTAGGGAACCTTGGTGATGATCTGCCCCTCCTGGCTGGACAGGAGCTTAAAAATCTGGTAACCGACAGGTGTCTCCACCACCTCGCTCACCTGGCCCGGTTTCAGGGCCGTCACGGCCTTGCGCATGTACCCGGCCATCTCGTCTTTCCTGAACACACCGATATCGCCACCGTCCACGCTGGAGGGCAGGTCTGAATATTTTCTGGCCAGTTCCTTGAAGTCCTTGCCGTTCACGGCCAGGCTCCGGATGCGCTCGGCCTTTTGGCGGGCCTCCTCCCGGGTAGTTCCTTCCTTGTCCCAGGAGATGCCGATCTGGAGAATGTAGTAGCCGCCCTCGCCCACCTGTTCCGTGTAGTGGGTGTCATAGTAGTCGATGATCTTTTCTTCGGGAATGATGATCTTGGAACGGACCTCGTAGTTGATGACCTTGGAACCCAGGATCTGGTCCCTGAGGTCTTCCTTGTAACGCTGTTCGTCCATGCCCATGGCGGCAAGTTCCTTTTTGAACACTTCCCTGCTGGTATGGTTTCGCTCCAGGATCCGTGCCAGGGCCTGCTCGACTTCCTTGTCCGTGACCTTGATGTGCAGTTTTTCGGCCTCCTGGGCAAGGAGTTTTTTCTCGATCAGCTTGTTGATCACGGTCTCTCTCGCCTGGCGCAGGGCCTCGGCCAGCTGGTCCGAGGACACCTCCTCCGCGACGCGCTGGAAAAGAGGCTTGCCCAGCTCGTTGACCTCGGAAAGGGTGATGATGTCGTCATTCACCACCGCCACACAGCGATCGACGACATCGGCAAGTACGGTGGAGGCGAAGACAAGGAGAAGGGAGAGGATTCCAGGAAGAAGACGGGTCGGCAACATGATGGTTCAGTCTGATCGGGTGGTGGTTGAGAAGACGGTGATCCGGCCTGGTCCCCGGGCAGACAAAATCCGGCCGGATGGGGTTCCCGCCCGGTTCCGGGGAGAAAATACGCCGGTAGTTGACCAGGATTATCTACTCGGATTGAGGGAAATACGCAATGGTTTTCAAATCGCTGCGGCACAAGGGTTTCGCCGGACTCTCTACTTTAACGGCCCTGGCCTGAAAATGGAACCTTTTTTGCAAATTCCAGGGAAAATCCGTCAGCTAACCTCCAGCAGGGAAAAGAGAATGATCACAGGTATCCAGGCCGCAGTGAGCTCCCTCCAGGCGTTTTCAATGAAACTGGAGAACAATGGTCATAATATCGCCAATATGAATACGGATGGCTTTAAGAAGGGGCGGGTCCTTCTTGCCGAGCCTCCGCAGGGCGGGGTCAGTGCCAGGCCGGAAAAGGTGAATCAGCCGGGATCGGTTGTGGCCGAACAGACATCCGCCGGATACGAAATGGTCGAGCAGTCCAATGTGGACCTGGCCGGGGAGATCCCGGACATGATACGTTCGGCCAGGGCCTACGAGGCAAACCTCAAGACCCTGCAGGCAGGTGACGAGATGGCCGCGACACTGCTGGATATCAGGAGATAGGCCGGCGGCAGGGGCTGTTGCAATTCTGAAATTCCACTTCCCTTTGCGTGACCGGCGGCAGGGGCGTGTCCGTGGCAGCCGTCTACTGCGCCCTGTTCCCGCCGTTGATCATATCACCGGGGCCCGGACCGCTTCCTCCGGTGGGGCCGTGACCGACGGTTTCCGAAGTTCTGTCCTATCACAACCCATCCTTCCTGCTGACCTGAGCGGTTTTCATTGGGCTCCAGACCTCCCGGTGGACGGGATGTATAATTCGATCACGCACAGTTGTGGCACCCTGCAACCGCTGACAATTCCCGAATTGATTCCGGGACACTGGTTATCCCGTGCCCGGTTGGCCGGTTCGCCACGGGCCTGCTGTGCGGGCCGGCGCGACCGTGCAGAGACTGGATTCCTGTGACAACGTACCCGGGCTGCCGCAAGGAGCCGCTGGTCTGCCGGTCTGCCGGCTTGCGGCCGGACGGCAGCGGCCTCTGTATCCTTGATCTTCTGTTGACAGAATCTCGGTCAGGGGTGTAAACAGGGTGGGGTTGCTCTTCTTCATGTGGATTTGTCGGCCTGCGTCAACGAAATTGGGGCACCGGTAGCTGGCTGCAGTCTGGAGATAGTGCCGCGGTGACGGCACGCCGGTAAACGGTTGCCTGCGCACAGGTCTCCGGAACACGAAGAAACGGTGCCGGCCCGGGTCGAAACCATCTCTTGGGGCCCTGCGCCGGAGGCAGGTGCGGCCGACGTCCGCCGCACGGACGTACGGCCCGGTCCGGATGGCCTTCATGGCTGCGGGAGAGTTCAGCGGTTTATTGTTCCTTATCATTTTGATCGTTTAAACAGGAGAATTCAGTGATCATGTCGTACAAGAAAAAAACAGGAACCCTGCTGGTCCTGGCCTGCATAATGGGTACACTCCTTGTCGCCTCCGTGGCCGGAGCCGCGGTGAACATGCCGGATTTCGCGCTGCCGTCGGCG
>DRKI01000073.1 GCA_011051875.1 Desulfobulbus sp.
ATCCCTCCAACCTGCCCAAGGACCTGCTCCAGGAGGACGAGCATCCCTCGGTGGAACGGACCCGCAACCTGAGCAGCCTGATCAGCGAGGGCCTGAGCCGGGAGATCGTCCAGCTCCTGCGCGAGGCCGGCGAGACCGCGGCCGAGCTGGGGGTGAATGCCTACGTGGTGGGCGGTTTTGTCCGCGACCTGCTCCTGCACATCCGCAACCTGGACATCGACATCGTCATCGAGGGCAACGGCATCCGGTTCGCCAGGGAGTTCGCCCGCCGCAGGCAGGCCCAGGTCCGGACCCACGAGAAATTCGGCACCGCCACCGTGATCCTGCCCGATGGCATGCGGGTCGACGTGGCCACGGCCCGGCTGGAATACTACGAATACCCGGCCGCCATTCCCACGGTGGAGCTCAGTTCCATCAAGCTGGACCTCTTCCGGCGCGACTTCACCATCAATGCCATGGCCATCCACCTCAACCCGGACCGGTTCGGCACCCTGGTCGACTTCTTCAACAGCCAGAACGATCTCAAGGAGCGGAGGATCAATGTCCTGCACAACCTGAGCTTTGTCGAGGACCCCACCCGCATCTTCCGGGCCATCCGCTTCGAGCAGCGGCTGGACTTCCGCATCACCCGGCACACCGAGAAACTGATGAAGAACGCGGTGCGGATGAACCTGTTCAACCGTTTCTCCGGCCCCCGCTTCTTCAGCGAGCTCAAGATCATCCTCTCAGAGGACAACCCCATCCCGGCCCTGCGCCGCATGGCCGACTTTGACCTCTTCCCCTTTCTCTGGCCCGACCTGCGTCCCAACCTGAAGATCGACCGCCGCTTCATCCACGTCCTGACCCAGGCCGGCAAGGCCATCTCCTGGTTCAAGCTGCTCTACCTCAAGGAACGGTGCGAGCCCTGGATGGTCTATATCCTGGCCATCATGAGCAGGTCACGGGTGCGGGAACTGCTGAACTTCTGCGACCGGTTCGAGGTGCCCAAAAAGCAGAAAAAGCTGCTGGTCCGCCAGAAGAACGAGGTGGAACGGATCGCCCACGACATGCTGCGCCGGCCGTTCATGAAACCCAGCGAGATCTACTGGCTGCTCTCGGAGCTGGAGAACGAGGGATTGCTCTACCTCATGGCCATTGCCCGCAAGAAATACATCCAGAAGGCGGTCTCCCAGTTCGTCACCACCCTGCGCAACGTGGAGCCGCTGATCAACGGCCGCGATCTGCAGGAGCTGGGCTACCGGCCGGGGCCGGAGTTCCGGACCATGATCAACCACATCATCGAGCTGCAGCTCAACGGCGTGGTCACCAGCCGCAGGCAGGCCATGGAGATTGTGCAGCAGGAATATCCCCTCAATACCGGGACAGAAGAATAAACCGGACAACTTTCTCTCGATTTTTGTTGTTTTCTTCTTATCGTGTCTGGTACATCCTGTCCTTTTCCTGTGCCAGCGGCATGGACCGATTACCGGTTGTCCACCGCGGCAGTGGTGGGCCGGGAACCGGTAATAAACGGCTTGTTCTGTAACCCTGCCACCCGTCCTCTAACCTTCGCCACTATATTCGATGGATATCAATCATCTCATACAGCAGCTTGTCATCCTGGCCCCGCCCTTTCTCTTCGCCCTCACCTTCCATGAGCTGGCCCACGGCTATGTTGCCTTCCATCTCGGTGATCCGACGGCCAAGAACGCCGGCCGTCTCACCCTGAATCCAATCAAGCATCTCGATCCCCTGGGCGTGATCGCCTTCATCATCATGAAGATCGGCTGGGCCAAGCCGGTGCCGGTCAACCCGGCATTTTTCAGGGATCCGCAGAAAGGCATGCTCCTGGTTGCGCTCGCCGGCCCGGCCGCCAACGTCGTTCTGGCCGTGGCCAGCGCCATCCTGGCCAAGTTTCTGGTTATGCTGCCGGTGATCCCGCTCTTTATCCTCAAGCCGCTGGTGGGAATGCTGGTAGCCTCTGTCTGGATCAACATCATGCTGGCGGTCTTCAACTGCCTGCCCATCCCGCCCCTGGACGGCTCCAAGGTCCTGATGGGCCTGCTGCCGCCGGCCACGGCCCGCAGTTACGCCCGGCTGGAGCCCTTCGGCTTCATCCTCCTGCTGATCCTCTTCTACACCGGCATCATTCCCCGCCTGATCATGCCCATCATCAGCTTTGCCAATACCCTGCTGCTGGGTTGACCCCCGGCCACAGACGGAAAGACCGGTCCGGCAAGGGGCCGAACCGGTCTCTTCAGCGGGAAAAATATCGCGGGGACGGTGGTCAGAACGTGTAGCTCAAGCCCACGGTGAGCAGGTGGGCGCCGATATGGTCAAAGCTGCCGTCGACCATGGAGTTGGTAACCGACCGTTTCTCCTTGTCATCATAGAGATAGGCGATACCGAGATTCAGCTTGTCGGTTGCCTGGTAGCGCAGCCCCACCGAGTAGAGCCTGGCGTCCGCGTCGGGCAGGTCAAAGCCAAGGGTGGCGTCGGGGATGGGATTGTCATCAATGGCGAACCCGGCCATGAGCACAAAGGAATTCTTCATGTCATAGGAGACGCTGATCCGCCAGGTGTCGGTATCCTCCCAGTCCTTGGCCTTGGGATTGTCAAATGCGGCGATGAGATAGGGATTGCCCAGAGAGACGGGATAGGAAAAATCCAGGGTGTCGTAGTCGGACCAGAAGGTCCGGTCGTATTCCAGCTCAACGGTCAGCTGGTCAAAGAAGGTATACGATCCGGCCACGGCCAGGACCGCGGGCAGGGGAACGGTCACGTCGGCAGAGCCGGAGTAGACGGACGGACCGGCCGAGGTGGCGAGGTCGGCATGGCCGTCCAGGTTGAGATCGATCTTTGAACGGTAGGTGACGCTGAGGTTGCTTTCCGGCACCGGCCGCAAGCTGAGGGCCAGGTTATACCCCACCTCCCAGGTATTGCCGTCCATGGAGCGGGAGGCCGTGACCGAGGGCGGAGCGATCAGACCGTTGCTCTTGACATCGGCGTCCGAGTAGATGACCCGGAAGCCGGCGGCCAGCGAGACCATATCGTTGATCCTGTAGGAGAGGGTGGGGTTGAACTCGATGACCTTGAGGGTGAAATCCTCGGCAAAGGTCCTGGGATAGGGCTGCTTCCACTCCTTGGAGAGCCCGGCGGGATAGGTCAGGCTGAGGCCGACGCGGAAATTGTTGTAATCGGGCGAGACAGCGAAAAAGGTGGGAATCACGAAATCCTCGCTCTCCGAGTCGCCGTCATAGGCCGGGGTACGGTTGTCGTCATAGCTGATCGATGGCAGGTGGATCCAGGTGAGATCGGCCTCGACCAGGGCCCGGTCGTCCAGCCAGGCCATGTTGGCCGGGTTGTAGTAGCTGGCATCGGCACCGGGCGTATGGGCCACGTAGGCGCCTGCCCTGGCCGTGGAATTCACCGACTGCTCAGGGACGCGGTACGCAGAGGCATGGGCGCTGCCGGCAAGCAGCAGGACTCCGAGACCGGCAAGCAAAACTTTTCCTTTCATCTTTCCTCCTTTTTTTCTGAGCCCGGAAGCCGGAAACAGGGCGCCGGGCCAATTCCTCCCCTGGTGTGGGCCCTGTCTTCCCGTCCTTCCGTCTGCATGGGTTGTTGTGCCGCCCCCGGGGACATGCACGTTTTTCCGAAACCGGCCGGGGCAACTGATCGGATTCTTCCCAGGTCTCACACCGTCGTGCCGCGCGGCACACCCGGGCAGCTTGCCGTCTCCGGCACCGGTGGCGTCCGCTTCCGCGGGCCCGGCCATTCCCGGTCCTCCCCGCTGTATCGCTCCGGGGGAGATCCATTCAGGTCATAGCATATTCCACGGACCATGAAAAGGGGGGACATGGCGGAGGCCCTGTCCGGATCAGGGCATGGCACCGGCGGAATAGAGATACCGTTTTATCTTGTGGGTCGCGGTCTTGATAAAGGGTTCCCGCCGCTCCAGAACCCTGGAGAGACGTGAGGAAGGGGGCAGCTGCTCGTTGACCTCGACGCGCATCCGCTCCAGCAGTGACGAGAAATAGGTATACCGCTGCTGCCTGCTCTGCCCCTGGGTCTCGGCATCGATGAAATCGTAGTCCGGGTAGACCCAGGCCTCGAGCAGCCCCCTGTTCTCCACCACCAGGGACTCCAGGACAAAAGGATAGGAATTGAGCCGATGCTCGATGGCCTCGGGATAGATGTTCTCGCCATTGGCCATGACAATGACCGACTTGGACCGCCCCCTGATGTGCAGGTTGCCCAGGTTGTCGATAAAGCCGAGATCACCGGTACGCAGCCAGCCGTCTTCGGTAAAGCTCTGGTCCGTGGCCTCGGGATCGCCCCAGTATCCCTGCATGACGTTGGGCCCGCGTACCTGGACCTCGCCGATACCGGTCTCCCGGTCGGGCCGGGCCACACGGACCTCCACCCCGGGGATCGGCTTGCCGGTGGACATGTGCGCCACGGAGGGATCACCCGGGGGACCGGCTGCGATGAGCGGGGAACACTCGGTGAGACCGTAGCCGACGATAAAGGGAAACCCGGCATCGCGCAGGAACCGCTCCACATCGGGGTTGAGGGATGCGCCGCCGATCCCCATGATCCGGAGCCGGCCGCCGAAGAACTCGAGCAGCCGCCTTCCGATCCGGCGGTACACCACCCTGCGGCCCAGCCGGAATCGGCAGCAGTAGGAGAGCAGGCGGCTCTTTTCAATGGCCGGCAGCACCCGTTTCTTGTAAATCTTCTCCAGGACGAGCGGCACCACCAGCATGGCATGGGGCTGCTGCCGGGCACAGATCTTCTGCAGGACCGCAGGCGTTGGCGCCTTGCCGGCATAATAAATCGAGCAGCCCTTGAGCAGGGGCAGAATGAAGCCGACCGTGAACTCGTAGGTGTGGGAGATGGGAAGGACGGAGAGAAAGACCGAGCCCGGTTCCAGGTCTATGATCCTGCCGGCGGAACAGGCATTGGCACAGAGATTGGCATGGCTGAGCATGACCGCCTTGGAGAATCCCGAGGTTCCGGAGGTGTAGAGAATCGAGGCCAGGTCGCTGCCGCTCACCCGGGGGAAAGGCGCCTCTTCCCCGTCCCCTTCATGCGCCTCCCCGGCCCCGGCCAGCAGGGCGGAGAAGGGCTGCAGCTCGAGGATACCGGTTTGGTCCGGGAAATCATCGATACTGACCACAAGTGGCGGTTTCTTCTCAAGATCGTAGATCTTCTCCACCTGGCGCTGGGAAAGAAACAGGGCCCGGCACTCCATCTCGCCCAGGATGTGGTGCACATCGGCCTCGGGCAGATCCGGCAGAATGGGGACAGCAATGGCGGCCAGCCGGACAACGGCCAGGTAGACGATGCCCCAGCGATGCGAATTTTCGGCCAGGATTGCCACCCTGGAGCCGTGATCGACACCGTAGGCCCGCAGCAGCCGGGCCAGGGCCACGATCTGGCCATGCAGCTCCCGGTAGGTGAGCGGTTCCTCAAGGGCCATACCCAGGGCGGGTAGATCCCCGTACCTGCTGCAACTGTTGTCGATCAGCTCGTTGAGAGTAGCCGCATCGTGCCGGACTACCGGCAGGTTGC
>DRKI01000074.1 GCA_011051875.1 Desulfobulbus sp.
ATGGGCCTGGTGGCCGATTTTGCGGCCACGGCAGCCAACCAGTGGTTCGAACGGACCCTGGACGATTCAGCCATCCGGCGGATGGATATTGCCCAGGCCTTTCTCCTGACCGACGCCATCCTGAAGCTGTACCTGAATATCACGGCAAATATGGTTGTTTATCCGAAGCAAATAGAAAAATACCTTCGGGCGGAGCTTCCCTTCATGGCCACGGAAAAGATCCTCATGGCCTGCGTGGAGCGGGGCAGGAGCAGGCAGGAGATGCACGAGGTGATCCGGGAGCACTCAGTGGCGGCAGGGCTGGCGGTCAAGGAACAGGGCCTGGACAATGACCTGCTGCAGCGGCTGGCCATTGATCCCCGCATTCCCTTTGACCTGGACGAGCTGAACGGGCTGCTCGGCAATTACCGGGAATTCACCGGCCGGGCCACCGAACAGACCGAGGAATTCCTGGACGAGGTGGTGCACCCGGTGCTGGACAGGTACAGCGACCTGATCGGCTCGGTGGACGCCACCCTCAAGGTGTGACATTGCAGCGGAACGAGTGCGGCGCCGAGCACCGGCGGCAGGAGAGGCCGGCTGATCAGGAACTCTATCTCCGCATCGCTTCCGGGCAGATAGCCTTTTTGAAGTTCATCTTCGAGGGATACGACGGCCTGGCCGTTCTCTCGACCATGGATGCGGACACCGGCCTTGTCCGGCTGCTCTATCCCGCCTCGCGGGGCCCGGAGCTTTTCAGCCTGCTCGAGGCCCTGGCCCCGGGGCTGGGCCGCATCGCATGACAGATCCTCTGATACCATGGCAAAACACGTTTACATCAAGACCTTTGGCTGCCAGATGAACGAGCGCGACTCGGAGATCATCGAGCAGCTTCTTGCCGGTTCCGGCTATATCGGTGTTGCAGATCCGGGATCCGCCGATCTCATCCTGCTCAACACGTGCAGCATCCGGGCCAAGGCCGAGCAGAAGGTCTACAGCCTGCTGGGCCAGCTCAGGGAAGAAAAATCCCGGCGGCCGGGACTGCGGATCGGTGTGGCCGGCTGTGTCGCCCAGCAGGAGGGCGAAGAGATCTTCCGCCGCATGCCCCACGTGGACATCGTCCTGGGCACCCAGCAGATCTACCGCCTGCCGGACATCCTGGCAAGCCTCGAGAAGGGTGACACGCAGCGGGAACTGGCCGTGGACATGGAACAGGATTTTGCCATTCCACCCTTCCAGAAGCTCCTCCGGGGAGACGGCAGGAGACCCCCCTCCCCTGCCGGAACCAACTGTGACTACAAAAAATTTGTCACCATCATGCAGGGGTGCAACAACTACTGCAGCTACTGCGTGGTGCCGTCGACCAGGGGCCGCGAGATCAGCCGGCCCGTGGCCGACATCCTGGAAGAGGCCCGGCTGCTGGTGGCGCAGGGCGTGCGCGAGATCACCCTGCTGGGCCAGAACGTCAACTCCTATGGCCGCACCAATCCCGTGGCCACCCAACCGGTCTCCTTTGCCGGCCTCCTGCGGCAGGTCGCAGCCATCCCGGGCCTGGCGCGGCTGCGCTTCACCACCTCCAATCCCAGGGATCTCTCCGAAGAGCTGATGCAGTGTTTCGCTGATCTCGACAATCTCTGCCCCCAGCTCCACCTGCCGGTCCAGTCCGGTTCAAACAGGATCCTGGCCCGGATGAACCGCAAATACACGGTGGAGACCTACCTGGACCGGGTGGCGGCCCTGCGCAGGTACCGGCCCGGTATCGCCCTGACCACGGATATCATTGTCGGGTTCCCCGGCGAGACCGACGAGGATTTCGAGGCCACCATGGAGCTGCTGCGCACGGTTCGCTTTCATGGCTCCTTTTCCTTCAAATACTCGGACAGGCCCAATACCCGCTCTGCCGGATTTGCCGACAAGGTGCCGGAAGAGATCAAGAGCGCCCGGCTGCAGCGGTTCCAGCAACTGCAGGATGAAATCAGTCTTGAACGGAATAAAGAGTATATAGGGAAAACTGTTGAAGTAATGGTTGAATCATGTTCCGGCCAGGAGGTCAAGGGGCGTACCGCAACCAACCATGTTGTCCACTTCTGCTCCGACCGGCAGCCGGCAGCCGGTGAACAGCTGGCGGTCAGGATCGTCCATGCCGGCAAACATTCCCTGCGCGGCGAACCAGCCGCCCGCGGACAGGAAAGAACACGGCCCGGCCCGCACGAAACATCCGGAGGACACCGATGATCGATATCCACAGTCATACCTTTTTCAGTGACGGCGCCCTGGTCCCGGCCGAGCACCTGCGGCGGGTGGAGGTCATGGGCTATACCGCCATCGCCATCACCGACCATGCCGACTCCTCGAACCTGGACTTCATCATTCCCCGCATCGTGCGTGCGGCCGGGGACCTGAACCCGGTCAGCCGCACGCGGTTGATCCCGGGAATCGAGCTGACCCACGTGCCGCCGCCGCTCATCGAGCCCCTGACCAGGAAGGCCAGGGAGCTGGGCGCGCAGATCGTGGTCGTGCACGGCGAGACCCCGGTGGAGCCGGTGGCGCCCGGTACCAACCGGGCCGCCCTCGAGGCCGGGGTCGACCTGCTGGCCCATCCCGGTTTTCTCACCGAGGAAGATGCGCGGCTGGCCGCGGAAAAGGGAATCTTTCTCGAACTGTCCGGCCGTAAGGGCCACAGCCTGACCAACGGCCACGTGGCCCGGCTGGCCGAGAAAACCGGTGCCCGGCTGGCAGTCAATTCCGACGCCCATGATCCTGGCGATTTTCTAACCGCCGAGATGGCGGAAAAGGTGGGACGCGGCGCCGGCCTGGACAGGGAGCGCTACCTGCAGCTCCGCCGGGACATGCTCGAGATGGTCAACAGCCTCTGACCCGATGCGCGGAACACGAACACCGACCTCCGGCCGTATACGCCGCCCTGCCCTGCTGCCGCTGCTCCTGCTGCTGCTCGCGGCCTCCCTCCCTGCGCCGGCTTCTCAGGCGCAAGAGCACGGGACAGGGATGGAACAGGTGCCGCAGCCGGACGTGGAACGGGAAACCGTGCGCATCGGCGGGCGGGAATTCGAGGTGCCGGCCCAGTGGCGGGGGCTCAGGATCAGGGAAAAACCGCCCGGCCTGGCCGAACTTGCGCCCGTGCCCCGCAGGCTGGCGAAAGACCACGGCCTGATCTACCTGCGCCGCGATGCCCGCGACGCCCTGGTGGCCATGGCGGCCGCGGCGGAAAAGGAAGGGATCGAGCTGAAGATCGATTCCGGCTATCGCTCCAGTCAATATCAGAAAACGATCATTGCCCGGCAACTGGCCCGGGGCAAGACCTTTGCCGATATCACCCGTTTCGTGGCCCCGCCGGGATACTCCGAGCACCGCACCGGCACGGCGGTCGATTTCTCGCCCAGCAACTGGCGGTTCGCATCCACGCCCCAGTACCGCTGGCTGACAGGGCACGCGGCCGGTTTCGGCTTCAGCGAGACCTACCCGGAAAACGGTCATCGCCATCCCTGGGAGCCGTGGCACTGGCGGTTTCGGCAAGTGGGCCACGGCCGGCCCGATCATGGCTGACAAGGACAGAGACACCCTGCCCGGGCCATCAGGCCCAGCATTAACTCTTATTAGCATCTCCCTGTTTCTTCTCTGAAACTTCCTGGCCTCCTTCAGGATGCCCTTTGCTGCCCTCCCCCTTGGTCCCGAATCCGGGCAGGGGGACAGGGGTCACCTGCCTGCGCGGCGGCCGGCCGGTGACATCGGTCACCCGCCGTACCACCCGGCTGCCCAGGGACTTGCCGCGGGCGGCCACGCCCTTGATCAGGTAGTCGTCAAGCTCGATCTCCACGGAATTGTAGCGGGCCCGGGCAGAGGGGACGAAGCTGATCCTGGCCCGCACTCCCTTTTCACCCACGGCCAGCAGCTGGATGATGGAGCGCCTGTGCTCGGGAAAGAGCCGGTACTCGCGGTTGATGATAAACTTGGGCATACGGAACCGCTTGACATAGCTCCTGTTTTCAAGACCGTTGCGGTAGATGACATTGAAGACCAGATCCTTGTCCACCACGCCGAACCAGAGCAGGTCGCTGCCGACAAAAAACTTGTCCGTGGGGTGGATCACCTTGTAGAGACCGTCCTTGAAGATGAGTAGCAGCCGGTCGTACTCGGAACAGGTCACCACCAGGTCCTTTTTCCTGTCGGTCACCGTGATCTTGTGCCCCAGGAACCCCGACTCCCGGTTGTAGACCACCTTGATGTTGGCCAGGGCCGCGGCCCGGGCGTCCACCTCGTCGAACTGGCGCAGCTCGCTTTTGCGCGGGAACTCCTTGCCGTAGCGATCGAGCAGGTCCTGGATGTAGTTGATGGTGTAGCCCACCATGTCCTGGAGGTGCTTTTCGATCCGGACGATGTTTCTTTCGATTGCCCGGATCTCCTTCTGCTGGCGGTTGATGTCGTAGCGCGAGATACGGCGGATCCTGATCTCCAGGAGCCGTTCCACGTCCGCCTTGCTCACCTTGCGGTCCAGTTCCGCGGCATAGGGTGCCAGGGCCTGGCGCACCGCGGAGATCACGGCCTTGTAGTTGATCTTCTCCTCGATCCGCTTGTAGAGTCGCTCCTCGATGAATATCTGCTCAAGCCGCCTGGCATGCAGTTTTTCCTTGAGCGCGTCCAGTTCCAGGCGCAGCTCCCGCTCCAGGAAGTCGACCAGCCGGTCGGTGTTTCGGCGCAGGACATCCTCCACCGTGGGCTGGGCCGGCATGTTGTCCTGGATCACCACCAGGCTCGGCGAGACGCTCAGCTCGCAGTCGGTAAAGGCATAGAGGGCATCGATGGTCTCTTCGGCATAGATGCCGCGGGCCAGCTTGATCTCGATCTCCACCTCCTCGGCCGTGTAGTCGTTGATGGAGGTGATGCGCAGCTTGCCGGCCCTGGTTGCCTTTTCCACCGAGTCGATCAGGGCCTGGGTGGTCAGGTTGTAGGGCAGTTCCCGGATGACGATGGTCTTCTCGTCCTTCTCCTCGATCCTGGCCCGGCAGCGGATCCGGCCGTTGCCGTGGTTGTAGTCGGTGACGTCCACCAGGCCGCCGCGGGGAAAGTCGGGCAGCAGGGTGAAGTCGCGGCCCCGGAGGTAGTCGATCTGGGCCTGGAGCAGCTCGCAGAAGTTGTGCGGCATGATCTTGGTGGCCATGCCCACGGCAATGCCCTCGGCGCCCAGCAGGAGGAGCAGGGGCAGCTTGGCCGGCAGAGTGACCGGCTCCTGCATGCGGCCGTCGTAGGAGTCGATGAACTCGGTGAGTTCCCTGTTGAACAGGGTCTCCCTGGCAAGCGGGGTCAGCCGGCACTCGATGTAGCGGGCGGCCGAGGCCTGGTCGCCGGTGAAGATGTTGCCGAAGTTGCCCTGCCGCTCGATGAGATAGCCCTTGTTGGCCAGGTTGACCAGGGCCGCGAATATGGACTGGTCGCCGTGCGGGTGCAGCTTCATGGTCTCGCCGACCACGTTGGCCACCTTGTGGAAGCGGCCGTCGTCCATGTTATGCAGGGTCTGGAGGATGCGGCGCTGGACCGGCTTCAGGCCGTCGTCCACGTCCGGGATGGCACGTTCCCGGATCACGTAGGAGGTGTAATCGAGGAAGTTGGCGTCAAAGAGGCGGTGCAGCCTGCCCCGCCGTTCTGTCTCTACCGGGCCGGAAGTCATGAAAAAACCGCATTCAGAGGGATGATGAGGGCCGGGCGTGCTCTCATGCCGGCCTCAGGGTCAGGTGATCCATGATGTACTGCTTGCGCTCGGGCGTATTCTTGCCCATGTAGAACCTGAGCACCCGGCTCACCTCGCTGAGCCGGTCGATGCGCACCTGCCTGAGCCGCATGTCCGGACCGATGAACTGCTTGAATTCAGGCGGCGAAATCTCGCCCAGGCCCTTGAACCGGGTCACCTCCACGCTCCGGTCGGAGCGGGATCTTCCCTTGAGTTCCCGGATCGCCTCGGCCATCTCCCCGTCCGAGTAGCAGTAGCGGGTGGTCTTTTTATTGCGCACCCGGTAGATGGGCGTCTCCAGGATGTAGACATGACCCAGTTTGACCAGGGGCTCGAAGTAGTGGAGAAAAAAAGTGAGCAGCAGGTTGCGGATATGGAGGCCGTCCACGTCGGCGTCCGTGGCCAGGATCACCTTGTCGAACCGGAGATTGGAGATCGACTCCTCGATGTCGAGGGCCCGCATCAGCGAGTACATCTCGTCGTTCTTGTAGAGCAGGTCGAGCCGGTGGCCGAGCACGTTCAGGGGCTTGCCCTTGAGCGAAAACACGGCCTGGGTCATGGGGTCACGGGATGAGACAATGGAGCCGGCCGCCGACTGGCCCTCGGTGATGAAGACCATGTTCTCCCGCCCCTCCCTGGAAGGCTTTCTCCGCGAGGGATGGTACTTGCAGTCCTTGAGCTGCGGGATCTTGAGCGCCACCTTCTTCGCCTTGACCTTGGCCTCGCGACGCACCGACTGCAGCTCGCGGCGCACCCGCTCGTTGCGCTGCACCTTGTCCATCAGGATCTCGGCCGCATCGGGAAACTTGTAGAGATGGGTGGACACGGCCTCACGCACTGCATTAACTATCCATGCCCTTATCTCTGTATTCCCGAGCTTATTCTTTGTCTGCGACTCAAAAACAGGCTCCTGGACCTTGACCGCGAGGGTGCCGACAATGCCGTCACGCACGTCCTTGCCCGTGTATTTCCTGCCCGAGAATTCATTGACCCCCTTGAGGATCCCCTCCCGGAACGCGGAGAGGTGGGTGCCGCCCTCGCTGGTATAGGTGCCGTTGACAAAGGAGAAGTAGGAGTCGCCGTAGTCGTCGGTATGGGTGAAGGCGAACTCCAGGGTCTTGTCCGAGAGATGGATGGGATCGTAGAGACCGCGACCGTCCAGTTCCCGGTCGAGCAGGTCAAGCAGGCCATTCCGGGAATAGTAGCGCTCGCCGTTCATGTAGAGGCTGAGGCCGGCGTTGAGGTAGGCGTAGCGCCAGAGGCGCTGGTCCACGTATTCCGGGTCAAAGCGGAAGCCGGGAAAGAGCCCGGCATCGGGCAGGAACTCGATCAGGGTGCCGTCCTTCTCCCCGGTTGCGCCCTCCTCCTCGCGCTGCAGCTCGCCATGCTCAAACAGGGCCTTTTTGAAGCGGCCCTCGCGGAAGGCGCAGACCGTGAACGAGGCCGACAGGGCGTTGACCGCCTTGGTGCCGACACCGTTGAGGCCCACGGAGAACTGGAAGACCTCGGTGTTGTACTTGGCGCCGGTGTTGATCACGGAAACGCACTCCACCACCTTGCCCAGCGGGATGCCGCGGCCATAGTCGCGCACCCGGCAGCGGCCCTCGTCGTCAATGGCCACGTCGACGCGTTTGCCAAACCCCATGATGAACTCGTCCACCGCGTTGTCAATGATCTCTTTGAGCAGGATATAGATGCCGTCGTCCGGGTGCGAGCCATTGCCGAGCCGGCCGATGTACATCCCGGGCCGCTTGCGGATGTGCTCAAGCGAACTCAGGGTCCTGATCTTGGATTCGTCGTACTGGTGGGCTGACACGTTGTGCGTTACGGGATTTTGAAGTAAGAGTGCAGGATATCCCGGCCGAGGCCGGAAAACAGATCAATACAGTTTACCCACTGGCCGACATGAAGTCAAAAGATATGACACCCGCAGTGCTCTCCGTGGCCGGATCCGACCCCACCGGCGGCGCCGGCATCCAGGCCGACATCAGGACCATGGCCGATATCGGGGTCTACGGGGCGGCCGCCGTGACCTGCGTCACGGTGCAGAACAGCCGCGGCGTGCAGCAGGTGGCGCCGCTTGCACCCGGTCTGGTGGCCCGACAGGTGCGGGCCGTGCTCGACGACCTGTATGTCACCCAGGTCAAGATCGGCATGGTCGGCACCCGGGAGATCGGCGCAGCCCTGGGCGAGGCGCTGGCGGATTTTTCCGGTGATGTGATCTTTGATCCTGTGCTGGCGGCTACCACGGGCGAGGAACTGACCGACCGGGCCGGCCTGGAGGTGATCCGCCAGGCCCTGCTGGCCCGAACCACGATTCTCACCCCCAACCTGCCCGAGCTTGCCCTGCTCGCCGGTCACGACCGACCGGGCAGCGTCGATCCCCTGGCCATGGCCCGGGAGCTGCTGGACCGCTACCCCGGCATGCGCGGTGTCCTGGTCAAGGGCGGGCACGGCACCGGCAGCCTCCTCACGGATTTCCTGGTCCGCCGCCGGGGCGAACCGCTGCGCGAGCACCACCCGCGCATCGACACGGTGAACAGCCACGGCACGGGCTGCATCCTCTCCACGGCCTTTGCCGCCCATCTCTGCCTGGGCCATGACGACAGATCCGCCTTTGCCGCCAGTGTCCGCCACCTGCAACGGTTACTGGCAGAAAACGCGGCCCGGCGAATCGTCCGCGCCGCCGGCGGGCGGGGACCGTTGTTCCATGGCCGGGGGTAATGCTGCTGCCGGGCTTCAAGGTCTGGCGCGGCTACCAGGCAGGGCCTCCTATTCCATCATGTGCACCCGCTCGCAATCCGGGCAGATCCAGGTGGGACCGTTGCTGATGCCCCACTTGTTTTCCTCGAAACACCCGGGACAGATCATGAACCCACAGGTGCATGACCAGCAGAAGGGTTTTTCCTGCTTGCAGCAGTGACAGACATGGGTTTTTTTCCTGCGGCGACGGCCGCGCTTTTTCGGTTCTTCGGTCATACCGGTCCCCATGGCTATCCGGGCAGGAGTTCCTTTTCCAGCCAGGCCAGGTACTCCTTGTTGCCTTCCACCACGGGAAAGGCCAGGATCTCCGGCACATCATAGGGATGGTGTTCGCGGATCAGGATCTGCAGCCCCTCGAACAGGTCCTGCCGCGACTTCATGCGGCAGAGGTACTCGTCTGCCCGCTCCAGCGCTCCCTGCCACCGGTAGCGGGAATGGCAGCTGCTGATCTGGACGCAGGCGGCAAGGCGGCTGCCCAGGACCTCCTCGGCGATTTTTTCCGCCTGCTCCCTGGTCTCCACCGTGGTGACAACCTGGATATACTCTGTCATCTGCCTCCCCTCTCCTGCCGGGATTCAAGTCCCGGTCTGCAGCGAAATGGACGCGTGGCCGGCTCCGGCCCGGCGCAATCCGGGTCTACGTCCAATCTGGATATCATACCATGGAATGGCTGTGATCTCAATCCCCGGCATGAGCCGTCTGTTCCCGGCCGCACGGTGTTGTCAGGCAGCGGCAGGTGTGCTAGGCTGGCTCCAGCAGCCAGGACATCGTCCTTTTTTGTTTGCAGACAGGTGCAACGCTCTATGCAGGGAAGGCCTATGCGAAACATCGTCATCATCGGCGGCGGCGCAGCCGGCATGAGTGCAGCCTCCAGGATCAGGAAACTGCGGCCGGACTGGAAGATCACGGTCCTTGAGGCCAGCGAATGGGTCAGCCATGCGCCCTGCGGCATCCCCTACGTGGTCGAGGGAATCAGCGCGCTGGACAGGCTGATGCACTACAGGCCGGAATTTTTCATCCGCGAGCGCAACATCGACCTCCACATCCGGGCCAGGGTCACGACCGTGCGCGAGGGCGAGGTCGTTGCCCGGGAAGAGAAAGGGGAGAGACGCTATCCATGGGACCGGCTCCTGTTCGCCACCGGCGCAGTTCCCCGCCGACCGCCGATCCCGGGCACTGACCTGGCAGGCGTCTTCACCGCGGACCTGCCCCCGGATGCCGGCATCATCCGGCAGTACATGGAGGAGCATGATGTCCGGAAGGTGGTGGTCATCGGCACGGGCTACGTGGCCCTGGAGATGGCCGAGGCCTTTGTCGGCCGCGGCATGCAGGTGACCCTGATCGGCCGCAGTGACCGCGTCCTGCGCAGGACCCTGGACCGGGAGATCACGGACATGGTCGGGGCGCGGCTTGCCGGCGAGCTTGATCTGCGTCTGCAGGAGACGACCCGGGCCATCGAGGGATCGGGCCGGGTGGAGCAGGTGGTCACCGAACGGGCTGTCCTGCCGGCGGACCTGGTTATCCTGGCCACCGGCATCAGGCCGGATACCGCCCTGGCCGAGTCGCTGGGGGTCGTCCTTGGGGAAAGTGGCGCCATCAGGACCGACGACCGGATGCAGACCAGTTGCGCCAATGTCTATGCAGCCGGCGACGTGGCCGAGTGCCGCCACCTGCTGACCGGAAAGAACACCTGGATCGCCCTGGCACCGCCGGGCAACAAGATGGGGTTCGTGGCCGGCTCCAACATGGCCGGTCACGACATCCGCTTTCCGGGCGTGGTCGGCACCGCCATTACCCGGTTCATGGACCTGGAGATCGGCCGCACCGGCCTGGGCGAGGAGGAGGCCAGGCGGGCCGGCTTTGAAGTGAAAAGCGCCGTGATCAATACCAGCACCGGTCCGGCCTACTTCCCGGGACATGGCGAGCTTCGGCTCAAGGGAATCGCCGAGCAGGAGAGCGGCCGTCTCCTGGGGCTGCAGGCGGCGGGCCGCGGTGTGCTTGCCAGGATCGACACCTTTGCCCTGGCCCTGCAGCAGGGCTGCACGCTCCGTGACCTGTTCTTCTCCGACCTGGCCTATGCGCCGCCCTTTGCCCCGGTCTGGGACCCGCTGGTGACCCTGGCCCGGGTGCTGAAATTCTAGCCCGCGTATTTCCCAAGCGATCTGCTGCAAGGCCCGGAATCACCATGCCTGCTGCGCCACAGCGCAAAAAGGATTCCTCGGAATTTTTCAATATGCCTGCGGAACGTTATGCATTGTTCCTTGCATTCATGGCACTTTCAGGCCTTTCGCGACGGCTTTTGTGAAATATGCGGGCCAGGCGGGAAGCTTTTTTTTTGGCGAACCATCACCAGATCGTTTACTCTTCCCGCATGGAACACCGCAAGGCGATACAGATCGGGGCAAAACCGAAAATCCGGGGGGATTGCACCCGCCTGCAAGACTGAAAAATGAAAACCATCTATTTTATATCTTTTTCTAGTTCCAGATGAATGAAATGCGTTATTCAGACCTTGCCGGTCGTGGCAAAAACGGTGCACGTTCTTCCTGGACCCGGCCGGCCGTACCGGGAGCGGAATGACCGCTTCCGCCTCCTTCACCCGGCCCTGGACCCCATGCAATTTTTCCGGTGACCGCAATGCTTCTTGCCGTTGATGTGGGGAATTCCCATACCGTGAGCGGCCTGTTCCGGGACGGCCGGCTCGTTGTCCACTGGCGTCTCAAGTCGGACCGGGACCGCACCGCCGACGAGCTGGCCATCCGCTACCATGCCCTGTTCCAGATGGCCGGGATCGACGACGCCGCCATCACCGGTTTCATCATCTCCTCGGTGGTGCCTACCCTGGAGACGAGCTGGCTGGGCTATGCGGACAAGTACCTGGGCGATCAGCTTGCCAGCCCGCCCATCCGGGTCGATCACAGGACGATCACCGGCATCACCGTGGCCACGGACAACCCGGCCGAGGTGGGAGCCGACCGGATCGTCAACGCGGTGGCGGCCTGGCACATCCTACAACAGGCCCTGATCGTCATCGACTTCGGCACCGCCATCACCTTTGACTGCGTGGACGGGCGGAAAAGATACCTGGGCGGCACCATCCATCCGGGCATCTCCATCTCGCTCGATGCCCTGGCCGGCCGCACTGCCAAGCTGCCCCGGATCGATATCAACACGACGCCGAAACAGGTCATCGGCACCAGCACCGTGTCCGCCATCCGCTCCGGCATGCTCTACGGTTTCGGCGGCCTGGTGGACAGGATGGTGGAGATCCTGGCCAGGGAGCTGGCCCCGGACCGGGAGCGTGTTCCCACGGTGGCCACCGGCGGCATGGCGCACTTGGTGGCGCCCTTTACCGCAGCCATCGACCGGATCGAACCGGACCTGACCCTGAACGGCCTGCGCCTGATCCACGCCATGAACCAGGGAGATCCGGATGCCCCCCACTGAACCATCGGCCGGGCAGGTGCCCCGTGACCATGGCGCGGCCTCGGCATATCGGCACCCGGTCCTGCTGCCACCGCGCCTGCGGCCGGGCGACACCATCGGCATTGTCCTGCCGGCCGGACCGGTGCGGGACCCGGGCCGGGCCGAAGGCGGCCTGCGCATCCTGCGCCAGATGGGCTACCATGTCCGCCTGGCCAGGATCGGGCCGGCCGGGGACTATCTCGCCGCCCCGGACCGGGAGCGCATCCGCTCCCTGCACGCCCTCTGGGCCGACGAGGAGGTCCGGGGCCTGATGGCCATGCGCGGCGGTTACGGCTGCCTGCGGATCGCGGACCGGCTGGACCTGGAGTTTTGCCGTCGCCACCCCAGGTGGCTGATCGGCTTCAGCGACCTGACGGTGCTCCATGCCTCCCTCAACCGCGGCGCCGGCCTGGTGACCATGCACGGTCCCATGGTCACCACCCTGGGACGGACGGAGAAAAAAGACCTGCAGCGCCTCTTTGCCCTGCTCGCAGGTGAACCGGCCGGGCCGGACAGCACGGGCATGGAGGTCCTGCGTCCCGGTATCGGCCGCGGCCGGCTGACAGGCGGCAATCTCTCCTGTCTTGTCTCCATGCTGGGCACACCGTGGGAGATCTGCTGGCAGGACACCATTGTCCTGCTCGAGGACACCGGCGAACCCATGTACCGGCTTGACCGCATGCTCACCCAGCTTGCGGCGGCAGGACGGCTGGAGCGGCCGGCCGGCCTGCTGCTCGGCGGCTTCGACCACCCCTCCGGCGACACCCTCGAGACCATCCGGCTGCAGGAGCAGGTCTGGAAGCGGGTCCTGGAGCTGACGCCGAAGGCCGATTTCCCGGTCTGGGGCAACGTTCCCGCCGGCCATGGCCAACGCAACGCCGCCCTGCCCCTTGGCATGGAGGCGGAGATGAACAGCCTGACCGGTTCCCTCACCCTGTACCCGGAATCCTGCCTCCGGAACCGGTAGATCACAGAGAGCCATGTTGAAGCGATACATCCAGACTGCCTTCTATCTCATCCTGCTTGCGCTGCTCTACGGCCTTGGACTGCTGCCGGTGCTCCTGGTGCGCGCCAGCCTCCAGACCGGCCAGTACCTGCTGGCCCTGCTGAGCTGGCTGGTACTGGTGGCCGTCTCCCTGCCCTTTCTCCTGGGCATGATCATCCGCCGGGTCTGGTTCTTTGCCGGCAGCGGCGAACCCGTGCTCATGGACCTGCTGGAAGAGAAGATCCTGGCCATCAACGATATGGACGCCCCGGTCCGGGTGAAAAAGAAACGGCACGGCCTCGTGGTCTCCTGGCGGCACGATGACCCGGCCTGGTGCGAGAGGATGGATCGGGCGGGAATGAAAAAAACCTTTGAACTCCACCTGGCGTTCGACAACGCCACCAAGACGGTGACCCTGTCCGACCGGGCCCGGAAGGTGGACTTCGAACTCTGCCCGGTCAAGGTCAAGACCGGGCTGCTGTCCCTGCCGCGGCCCTGCTTCCGGGTCGCGGTGGGACCGGACTGGGATGTCGGGGCCTACCGGGACCGCAGGGACGCGGACTACCGCTTCCAGCCCTGGGAGATCAAGTCGCCGGTCATGGGCACCATCCTGAACAACGGCTGGAACGTACGTTTCAGCCTCCGCTGATGCCGCCCCTGGCAACCCTGGGGGTCATTGCCCCGGTCTTCCTGGTCCTCTTTGCCGGCAAAGGACTGCACCTGGCCGGCCTCATCGACTCCCGCTTCAGCCGGGACTGCAACCGGCTCATCTACCACGCCCTGCTGCCGGCGCTGTTGTTCAGAAAGATCTCGGCCGCCGACGTCCGCCACCTGGTCAACCCGCCACTGCTGCTGGTCATGGCGGCCACCATCCTCCTGATGTTCGCCATCACCTGGGCCCTGAGCACCACTCCGCTTGTCCCGCGCCGGGCCGGCGGCTCGTTCATGACCAACTCCTTCCGGGGCAACTATGCCTACATGGGCCTGCCGGTGAGTTTCTCCGCCTTTGGCGACACCGGCCTGCTCCATGCCAGTATCCTGATGGCCTTCATTGTGCCCCTGGTCAATCTCCTGTCGGTGCTCAGCCTGCGCCTGTACAGCAGCAAATCCCCTGGCCGCTACCTGCTCGCCTCCACCCTGCTCAACCCCCTGGTCCTGGCCTGCGGGGCCGGTCTCGCGGTGGCGGTATCCGGCCTCCCCCTGCCCGCTGTCATCGGCCGCAGCCTGGACATCATCGCCGGCGCCACCCTGCCGCTCGCCCTGTTCAGCATCGGCACCTCCCTCGGTCCGGGCCAGCTGCGCAGCAACATCCTGCTCATCCTCCTCGGCACGGCCTGCAAGCTGCTGCTCATGCCGGCCATCGCCCTGCTCCTCCTGCACCTCGCCGGCCTGCCCCTTGATACCATGGCCCGCGTCATGATCATCCTGCTGGCCGCGCCCTCGGCCACCATCAACTATGTCCTGGCCGCGGCCCTGGGCGGCGACACCGAATCCACCGGCGGCACCATCGTTGCCACCACCCTGCTCTCCATGGCCAGCTACATGCTCTGGCTGGGTTTGCCCTGAGCGGAGCGTGGCACGAAGGTAAACGCAAGGAACCAACCCGCGTATTTCACAAGCGATCTACGAGCCGTTTCCATCAATCCTTGCCAGGATCCAGTCCACTGCCGCGGCCAGGTCCTCTGCCACCAGGGCGGGCTGCAGGTTTTTTCCCGGACCGATATAGGCATGGTCTCCCCGGCCGTAGCCGGTCAGGACCAGGATGGGGGTGGCGCCGACCCGGGCACCGCACTCCAGGTCGGACCAGCGGTCGCCGACCATGAAGGATCGGCCCAGGTCCAGGTCCAGGTCCCGGGCCGCCTGCTCCAGGAGCCCGGTGCCGGGCTTGCGGCAGTCGCAGCGTACGCGGTAGCGCTCCTCCCTTGCCTCGGGGTGATGGGGACAGACATAGAGGCCGTCGATGTGCGCACCATCGTCGGCGAGCCGGGCGTGCATCAGTTCATGAACCTGCCTGAGAAGTATGTCCGGAAAATACCCGCGGGCCAGCCCGGACTGGTTGGTGACCACGACCACGGGAATGTCACGTTCGTTGAGCCTGCGGATGGCGGCGCCGACCCCGGGAAGGAGCCGGAACCGGCTGATGTGGTTGATATACCCCATCTGTTCGTTGATGGTGCCGTCGCGGTCGAGAAAAACGGCCGGCCGTTTCCCGGTCCGGTTCCAGGCAGGGCTCATGCGACCGTCTCCATGCACAGGTAGGGTTCCATGGCCGCCAGCACCTCGCCGGCGGTTACTGCTTCCATGCAGCGGAAATGGCCCTGCGGGCAGTGCGTCTTCATGCAGGGACTGCACGCCATGGGCCTGCGGACAATGGCCGCCCGTTCACTGAAGGGACCGGTGGCCACGTGATCGGTGGACCCGAAGATGGCCACCAGGGGCACGTCCAGGGCCGCGGCCACGTGCATGAGGCCGGAATCGTTGGTCACAAAGACGTCACACCGGTCGATGAAGGCCAGGGCCAGGGCCAGGTCGGTCCGGCCGGTGAGATCGAGGATCCGTTTCGGCCGCGGGCAGCTCTCCCGGATCAACCGGGCCGCCTGGCGGTCGGCATCGGTCCCGAAGACAAGGATCATGCAGTCGCAGCGCTCGGCGAGCAGCCGGGCCAGCTCGCCGAACCGGCGCCCGGGCCAGCGCTTGGCCGGACCATAGGAGGCGCCGGGATTGAAACCGATGACCGGGCCGCGCACCTTCTGCTCCGCACGGAAAGCATCCACCGCCTGCCGCGCCTGTTCCACGGCCCCGGGTGCAAGATAGAGTTCCAGCCGGTCCGGACCGGGATCCAGGCCCAGGCCGGCCAGCATCTCCTGGTAATAATACACCTGGTGCCTGCCGCCGATGCCGGGCGGCTTCCTGACCCCGTGCGTGAGCAGCAGCGCCCGGCCGTCGGTGGTGTAGCCGGCCCGGACCGGGATCCGGGCCAGGCTGGTGACCAGGGCCGCCTCAAAGGCGTTCTGCAGCAGGATGGCGGCGTCGAACCCGCGGACGCTCATCTCCCGGACCAGCCGCAGCCGGCCGCGCATGCCATGGTGCTGGCCCTGTTTCTCGTAAAGCAGGAGTTCGTCCACCCAGGGCGAGTGGCGGAAGATATCCGCCACCCAGGGCAGGGCGAGCAGGGTGATCTCGGCATCGGGAAAATTCCGGCGGATGGCGCGCACCGCCGGAATGGTCATCACCGCGTCGCCGATCCAGTTGGTGGAACGGACCAGGACCCGTTCCGGATGGGCGGGAAATGGTTTCATGGCGCGGCTACCTGGGCTCCTCCTGGCAGGCCAGCAGTTCGGCCAGACCCTTGCGGGCGAACTCGATGGTGGGATCCTGGGACAGGGCGATGTGGTAGTTGGTGATCGCCTCGTCGGTCCGGCCCAGTTTTTCCAGGTTCAGGGCCAGGTTGGCATAGTCGATGGCCGAGACCGGGTTGAGCTCCACGGCCCGCCGGAAGTGATGGACCGCGTTTTCGTAGTTCTGGCACTTGAAGTGGCACACCCCCAGGATGTTGTGGATATCGGGCCGCTCCTCGTCGCAGGCCAGGCCGGAGTCCAGGGTGGTGATGGCCTGCTCGAACCGTTGCAGGTCCCGCAGGCAACTGCCCATGTAGGAGTAGATATAGGGCAGGTCCTCCTGGCTGGGATTGCGCTCCAGGGCCTGCTCGAACCGCTGCAGCGCCTCCTCGGCCATGCCCTGCTCGTAGAGATTCCTGCCGCGGTAGAACTCCAGGTAATAGGCATTGTCGATCCTGGCCTCCATGGCGGCGAGTTTCTCCTCCAGGGCCGACGGCTCCAGGAGCTCGGTGGCCAGCTTGGCCGCGAACAGGGCCGCGTCGCCGCCGGCGGCGCGCTCCCGGAAGTGGGCGCCCGGGACGATGGTGTAGACGGCCGGGATCTGCAGCCGGGGATGCATGGTGTTGAGGATCAGCACCTCCATGTTCAGCCTGCCCAGGGCCTGGACACAGTTGAGCACCTCCTGCCGCATGTCCTGGTCGCCGACATTGGCCATCTCGTCCAGGGCAATGGTCTGTTCGGGCCTGACCACGTACTCCACCTCGTCCAGGGACAGGGGCTTGGGCAGCCCCGAGGCCACGTAGTTGGCCGAGGTGTTGAAGTCGCCGGCCAGTTGCGCGATCTCGGTCAGGGCCCGGATCAGGGCCTTGGTCGGATCCGGCGTGGTGCCGGCGGTGTAGACGATCTCGCTGCTGTCCGGGAAGGTGGATGGATCCCAGGCCAGGGCGCCGACAGTGGGGATGCCGGTGTCGAGTGAGAAGTCGTTCAGGTAGAGTTCGATGCCGCACCGCCTGAACTTGTCGATCAGGGTCCGCGCCACCGGGTCGGTGACCGAGTCGGGATCAATGGCCGGGGTCTTGCGCTTCTCCCGGCTCACCACGGCGCAGACGTGACGTTCGACGATCTCGCAGATCCCCTGCAGGATCGCCTCTTCGTAGGTATTGCCGGCCGAAGGGCCGTTGAACTCGTTGATGGCGTAGAACCAGGAGAAGGGGACCAGGACGTCATCGCCGCTGCTCAGGTTGGTGGCCCAGGTCCAGCGCATGGGCAGGCCGGAGAGCAGCTCGGCCAGATCCTCCGCCGCCAGGGTGGTGTCGTGGACCGACTGGAGCAGGAAGCGGATATCCAGGACCGGGTAGCCGGCCGCCTGCATGGCGGCATAGTCACCGGTTACGAAGTTGTCGGGATTCTTCATGAAGCTGAAGAAGCTGAACCGCTCGCCCAGCTCCATGCAGGCGCTGGCCCGGGACTGCTCCGGGGTCGAGCCCTTGCCCATCTGCTTCTTGGTGCCGATGGTGTTCAGGGCATCCCTGCCGCAGACCGAAAAATAGACAGGGATATCCAGGCGGCCGGTATCGATGCGGCGCACCTCCTTGAGGATATCGAGATCAGCCTCCCTGAGCCGCTGCATGAACCGCTCCACGGTCTCTCCGGGCGTGCAGGCCTTGTCCTGGTCATAGGTATATGCCTTGCGGCAGTCTGCCAGTCGTATCGTTCTCTTTTCCATGATCTTCTTCTGCGGTGTTGATTGTCGAGTGAAGGGAACATCGGCCCCCTGCCAATGGCGGATCCGGCCCCTGTTCCTGTTGCATCCTGCTTGCGTGCCTGCAAGGTAGGTTCAGATAGTGCTGAAGTGCTCTGCCAGGTCAACGGCATCAAGGTAGGCGGCCACCATCCGGTCCGTATCCATGCCGATATTCCCGAGCAGGGCCGTGCACCGTTGCCAGTCGCCCTTCTCGTAGGCGAGCACGGTTTCCAGGTAGGGCGCGCAGGGCCCGGAACCGTTGGTCAGCGCCTCCTTGATGGCGGATGGCAGCGGCAGCCGTTCCATCAGCTCGGCCATCTCCATGTCCAGCATGGCATCGAGCAGGGAAAAGAGGCCCAGCAGGAACAGCTCCGAGGTATCGGAGACGCTGGTGCCCTGTTTCCCGAGCAGTTCGCACAGCCTGGCCCGGATCACCGCGGTCCGGATCAGCTCGTCGGGCTTGTCCGACGAGAGCTCCGAGGTCGCCACCAGGGAGACGAACTGCCGCACCCCGGTCTCGCCGAGATAGAGAAGCGCGTGCCTGATGGAGGAGATCTCGCTGAGCAGGGAATAGTATGCCGAGTTGATGTAGCGCAGCAGCTTGTAGGAGATGGCCACATCGGGCGAGATCATCTGCTCTACCCGGTCAAGTCGCACCTCCTTCCTGTTCACCTCTGCCAGCAGGTTGAGCAGGTTGACCTTGGTGGTGGCGATCTCGCGGTTCTGCATGACCTCCGGCCTGCTGAAAAAATAGCCCTGGAACAGGGAAAATCCCATGGCCAGAGCGGCGTCGAATTCCTCGTAGGTCTCTATCTTCTCGGCCAGGAGCTTCTTGCCCTGCTCCCGCAGCGCCGTCCCTTCCCGTTCGATCACCTCCAGGGGGACCAGGCGGAAGTCAACCTTGATGATATCGGCCAGTTCCACCAGGGGAGCCTGGCTGCCGCTGAAATCATAATCGTCCAGGGCAATGGTGTAGCCCATCTCGCTGAGCTGCCCGCAGGCGGCGAGAATTTCGTCCGTGGGAACCACATCCTCCAGGATCTCGACAATGACCCTGTCGGCAGGGAACTGGGCCGGCGTCCTGTCCAGCAGGTGCCGGCCGGTGAAGTTGATCAGGGCCCACTTGGACCCGGTGATCCTGTCCACACCGATATTGAGGAAGGTGGAGGTCAGGACCCGTGCCGTGGCCATGTCGCCGTCTGTTCCGGCAAAGACATTGTCCTGGCCGCTCCGGTACAGGAGTTCGTAGCCGAACAGTCCTTTCCTGCGGTTGAATATCGGCTGCCTGGCAATGAAACTTTCCATGATCTATCCCCCCTGTACGGGGCTCGGGCCGCTCCCTCCCGCCGCCAGTTGACGCAACCGCTCCTGCCACGACCGGCCATGCGCTGTCAGGGTTATTCTCCTTGCCTCTCCCCCGGCCGCCTCGAGCCTGATCTCCAGGCAGTCCGAAGGCCGCAGGCTCCCCAGTCTCCCGGGCCACTCGATGGCGCAGACCCCGCTCCCCTCCATGTACTCTGTCAGGCCGGCCGCCTCCACGTCCTCCTCCCCGGCAAGCCGGTAGCAGTCCATGTGGTAAAACGGCACCCGGCCCGGATACTCGTGCAGGAGCGCAAAACTGGGACTGGTAATATGGTACTGGTCGGGCACGCCGAGTCCGCGCGCGATCCAGCCGGCCAGGGTGGTCTTGCCCGCACCCAGGTCACCGGCCAGGAGGAGCACGTCACCGGGTCTGCAGAGAGCGCCCAGCCGCCGGCCCAGGCGCGCTGTCTCGGCGGCGCTTCCAGGGGACAGGATCATGGAATCACGCATTGTCCGTCCTGCCGGCAGCCTGGGCCGGCACGCGCAGGTCCACCGGCAGGGTGACTACCATGGAGTTCTCCTCGGCAGTGGAGTCGAGATGCAGGGTTCCGCCCAGCATGTTGACCAGTTCACTCACCGTGACCAGGGTATGGTTCAGCGGCTTCACCCCGTCTCCAGCCGCCTGCGGTGGTCCGACCCTGTCCGCCCGCAGGGTCAGCACCATGGCGCCGTCCCTGGCACCGAAGTCCACGCGCAGACTGTCCGGTCGGTATTGCAGGGAAAAGCCCTGCAGCGCCTTCTGGGCGATCCGGTAGACCAGCTTCTTCTTCTGGTCGAAAAACAGCTGGTCCAGGGAGGTCGAGGAAAAGGAGATTTCCATCTTCCCCTGGCCGCCGACATAACGGACCATCTCGGCAATGGCGGCGTCCAGGCCCAGATCGTCGATGATCACCGGGCTCAGGCTGGTGGAAAGCAGTCGAATGTTGTCAATGATCTCGTTGAGAAATCCCCGCAGCAACTGCAGATTGCCGTTGATCAGCTCCCTGGACAGCTCGCCGCCGCTGTTGATCTCGTTCTCCAGCAGTTTGATCTGCAGTTTGAGGCCGGTCAGCGCCTGACCGAGATCCTCGCTCAGGCGGGTGGCAAGCTCCTCCTTTTCGTCCTCCTGCCCGTTGAGCAGTTTCGAGGAAAGAGCTGCCAGCCGCCGGTCCGACCGGGCCAGTTCCTCTCCGGCGCGCTGCAGCCTGTTCTCGGCGCTGCACAGCCTGTCACGCAGTGTCCTGTTCTCCCGGGTCAGCAGCCAGGTCTGCCGGGCCTGGTCCAGGATGAGCCGCAGCTGGACAATATCCCAGGGTTTGAGCACGTACTGGTAGATATGCCCCTTGTTGATGGCATCGATGATATCCGAGACATCCATGTAGCCGGTGATGATGATCCGGACCGTCTCCGGTCGCCGGGCATAGACCTCGGCCAGCAGTTCCACGCCCGACATGGCACCGAGCTGCTGATCGCTGAGGACCATGGCGATACCGGGAGTGGCGGCAAAGATCTTCAGCGCCTCCTCGCCGCTGGTGGTGGTGAGGATCTCGTACTCGTCACCGAAACTGGCGACAAAATGTTCCGTATTGACCGGATCGGGATCGACGAGCAGGATCTGCAGCCTCTGTTCGGGTCTCAGCCCGGCGTCACGGATCATGGCGTTCCCTTCCATCGTAAGCGGTCAGAGGGCACCCCATCTGCACGCGCTCGAACCTCCCGGTATACGGGGATATGCCTGTGAGATCACGCACAGCCGGGACACCATGCAACCGCTTGCAAGTCCTGTATTGATTCCGGGTCATCGGGTATCCCGTGACCGGGTACCTTCCATCGGTCCATCATCGTCTGTTGCGGCAGACACGACATTGCCCATCGTTCCGGGACCTGGTCCGGCGCCGGCCTCTTCACCTGGTCCTGAACCGGGCGGTTTTCATTGGGCCCCGGGATGCCTGGTGGCGCTTCATTGTAGTATGCCTCCATGGAACACCACAAGGCGAAACAGATTGGGGGCAAAATGAAAATCCGCAGGATTTCACGCATCTGCAACGGATGAAAAAATAAAACCATTTATAACCATTTATCTTTTCCCCATCTGCGGATGGGTGAAACGCTCAATCCAGGTTGGAGCTGTCGGTCCACCAGGTCCAGAGGAACTGGTATGGATTGTAATAAAGTGGCAGTTTTTCAGGATAATGCAACCGGGAATCAAAGGCGATCCGATGGTACGGCAGGTACCAGTTTGGTACTACATAGTAGCTGTACCAGAGCACCCGGTCAAGGGCTTTGCAGGCCACGGTGAGCTGCTGCCGGTTTTCGGCGTAGATGATGGCGTCCACCAGCCGGTCAACGATGGGACTGGCGACCCCGGCCAGGTTGCGCGATCCCTTGCGCGAGGCGGACTGCGAGGACCAGTAGTCGCGCTGTTCGTTGCCCGGCGACTGGGACTGGGCAAAGACGTTGACCACCATGTCAAAGTCGAAATTCTTGACCCGGTCCAGGTAGAGGGCAGGATCCATGGTCCGGTAGCTGGCCTGGATACCAAGTTTTTTCAGGTTACGCACGTAGGGGGCCATGACCCGTTCAAACGAGGGGCTTACCAGGAGAATGTCAAAGCGCATGGGTTCCCCCTTGCGGTTGCGCAGGATCCCGTCCTGCACCTTCCAGCCGGCCTGTTCCAGGATCATTTTGGCCTTGCGCAGGTTGCCGCGCAGGCTGTTGGGCGGGGTGGTGGTCGGCGCCTGGAGAGGGGTGGTGAAGACCTCGGGAGGCAATTTGGCCCGGAACGGCTCCAGCAGGGCCAGCTCGCCCGGCCCGGGCAGGCCGGTCGCGGCCAGGTCGGAATTGGAAAAATAGGAGTTGCTGCGCGTGTACTGGTTGAAAAAGAGGGCCCGGTTGGTCCACTCGAAGTCAAAGGCCAGGCCCAGGGCCCGGCGGACGCGGGGATCCCTGAACAGGGGCCGCCTGGTGTTGAAGACAAAGCCCTGCATGCCGGCGTCATTTCTGTGGGGGAATTTTTTCCTGACCAGTTCGCCGGAATCAAAACGGCGGCCGGTGAGGTCCCGTACCCACTGCTTGGCGATGTTGACCACCATGAAATCGAACTCGCCCGCCTTGAAGGCCTCCACCGAGACCACCTGGTCCTTGAAGTACTTGATGGTGATGGTGTCGAAGTTGAACATGCCGCGGCGTACCGGCAGGTCCCTGGCCCAGTAGTGGGGATTCCGCCGGTAGGTGATGGACTTGCCGGGCCTGACCCCGGCCACCTTGTAGGGGCCGGATCCCACGGGCGGCATCAGGGCGCCGGCGCCGGCAGCAGCGCCAAAGCCGCCATGCTTTTCATAAAACGCCTTGTCGAGCACCGGCAGCTGGGCCGCTATCAGGGGCAGCTCCCGGTTGACCCTGGCGAAATCGAACCGTATCCGTTTCCGGTCCAGGATCACGGCGCCGGTGACGTCCTGGAGATAGATCTGGTAAAAGGGATGGGCGAGGTCGCTCTTGAGCGTGTCCAGCGAATACTTGACATCTTCCACGGTCACCGGACGGCCGTCGGAGAAACGGGCCCGTTCGTCGATGGTGAAGGTGACCGACTTCCGGTCCGGTGCCACTTCGATGTCGCGGGCGATCAGGCCATACTCGGAAAAGGGCTCATCCAGGCTCGGCACGGCCAGGGTCTCGAAGACCAGGGAATCAAGGCCAAAGGGAGCGGTCCCCTTGAGAGTAAAGGGGTTCATCTTATCAAAGCTGCCCAGGTCGTGCAGGACCAGGCTGCCACCCTTGTGCGCCACAGGAGATGTGTAGTCAAACTGCTTGAAATCAGGCGGATATTTTAACTTGCCGTCAATACTGATACCGTGCGCGGCCACGGCCTGCCCTGCCGTGTTCAGGAGCAGGAGCAGGATCAGTACCAGGACCAAAAAGGCGGTCCGGACGTACCAGGGATGGGCAGGGAGCCTGCGGGCCGCCTGGAGGCCGGTTGCTGTTTGCATGATAAATTCCGGTGAGACTGCTGGGTTGCGGTTCATGAGGCGCCTGTCGCTGATACACTGTCCGCAAGCGGCCACAGGCCACCTTTCTGCACGCGCTTACACGCCCGTATTGATCCGGGGCACTCCGTGATCGGTTACGACTGTCCACATGCAGCATAATCGAAAACCCGGCTCTAAAACAACGGCAGATCCGGCAGGGAGTGAAAAAAATTGACGGATCATGGCAAGCCGTGTAATACAGAATGCCTCATCAGACAAACAACTCCCGTGGAGGTCACTACGAACATGGGACAGACAATAGCGGAAAAAATATTTGCGGCCCACCTGCGGGACACCCCCACCCCCGGCAACATGGTCCTTGATATCGACGTGGTCATGTGCCACGAGATCACCACGCCCATCGCGATCATGGACCTGGTGGACAAGGGCATGGACCGGGTGTTCGATCCGACAAGGATCAAGGCGGTGATCGACCACGTCACGCCGCCCAAGGACTCCAAGACCGCGACCCAGGCCAAGATCATGCGGGACTGGGCCCGGCGGCACGGGATCAGGGACTTTTTCGATATCGGCCGCAACGGGGTCTGCCACGCCCTGTTTCCGGAAAAGGGGTTCATCCGGCCCGGCTACACCGTGATCATGGGCGATTCCCACACCTGCACCCACGGCGCCTTTGGCGCCTTTGCCGCCGGCATCGGCACCACCGACCTGGAGGTGGGCATCCTCAAGGGCGTCTGCGCCTTCCGGCAGCCGCGCTCCATGCTGGTCGAGGTCACGGGCGAGCTGCCCGCCGGCGTGGTGGCCAAGGACATCATCCTCCATATAATAAAGGAACTCACCGTTGACGGTGCCACGGACATGGTCATGGAGTTCCGCGGCCCGGTCATCGAGGCGATGGACATGGCCTCGCGCATGACCCTCTGCAACATGTCGGTGGAGGCCGGGGCGACCTCGGGCATCTGCCTGCCGGACCGGGTGACGGCCGAATACCTCTGGCCGTTCATCGGGGACGAATACGAATCCGTGGATGCGGCGGTGGAGGATTTCCGGCGCTGGCACTCCGATGCCGACGCGACCTACGAACAGACCCTGACCGTTGATGTCAGCAGCCTGGAGCCGCAGGTGACCTATGGCTTCAAACCGGACCGGGTAAGGAATGTCGGTGAGATGGCCGGCACCCGGGTGGACCAGGTCTACATCGGTTCCTGCACCAACGGCCGGATCGAGGACATCCGCCAGGCGGCCGCCATCCTCAAGGGACGCCGGGTCGCCGATCACGTGCGCGGCATCCTGACCCCGGCCACGCCGGACATCTATTCCCGCGCCCTGGACGAAGGCCTGATCAGGATCTTCATGGACGCTGGCTTCTGCGTACTCAACCCCACCTGCGGCGCCTGCCTGGGGATGAGCAGCGGCGTGCTGGCCGAGGGCGAGGTCTGCGCCTCGACCACCAACCGCAACTTCAACGGCCGCATGGGCAAGGGCGGCATGGTGCACCTGATGAGCCCCTACAGCGCGGCCGCCGCGGCCGTGACCGGCGAGATCACCGATCCGCGCCGGTTTCTCGACTGAGGCGCCGCAAAGCGGACATCTTCGACCAGTTACGGGGAGAGAGCAATGAAACAGTTTGGCGGCAAAGCCATCTTCATAGACAGAAGCGACATCAACACCGACGAGATCATCCCGGCCAGGTACCTGACCGAGATATCGAAAAAGGCCCTGCAGCCGCACCTGCTGGAGGACCTGCGCCTGGAAGACGGCAGCTTTGATCCCGCCTCCGAGGAGCTTCGCCAGGCCCGGGTGCTGGTCACCCGCGCCAACTTCGGCTGCGGTTCTTCCCGGGAACACGCGGTCTGGGCCCTGGAGGTCAATGACATCAACGTGGTGATCGCCGAATCCTTTGCCCGCATCTTCCGGCAGAACATGTTCAACTGCGGCATCCTGGCGGTCGAACTTGCGCCGTCCGATATCGAGCGTCTTTTCGGCCTCAACGGCGGGGTCACCATTGACGTTGACCTGGACAAGGGCGAGATCACCGCCGACAGTGCCGACGGAACCGTGCGCTGCGGCTTCACCCTCAATCCCTTTGACCGGGAACTGGTGGCCGCCGGCGGCTGGCTGAACTATGCAGACCAGCACTATTGAAAAAATCAATCCGTCTTACCCGTTGCCAGACATCCACCGCCCCGGCCTTGCCGGCAGGGAAACAAAAAGCGTCTCCACCCTACAGGTGGAGACGCTTTTTTTGCCGGTTCATTTCCCGGGGAGAAAGAATGGCTGCAGGCTGAAAATAGCGCTGCAATATCAGCGACATTGCAGGCGCATGCGGCCGTTGCCCGCCATTACAGCCCCACCCCGGCCAGCTCCCTGACCACCTTCTTCTGCTCCCGGGTCAGTTTCTTCGGTATCCGGATCGCGATCCTGACCAGCAGGTCGCCGCGGCCGCCCAGCGGACCAGCGGGCAGGCCATGGCCTTTAAGACGGAGCTTTGACTCCTGCTGCACCCCGGCCGGGACCTTGACCTTCAACTTCTTGCCCTCCAGGGTCTCGACCTCCAGCCGCGTGCCGAGACAGGCCTGGCTGAAAGGAATCCGTTTTTCCAGGACCAGGTTGTCCCCTTCCCTCTTGAACAACGGATGGGGCGCAATGTTGATCTTCAGGTAGAGGTCACCCGGAGGTCCACCCGAGGGTGAGGGATTGCCCTTGCCGGCAAGGCGCAGCCGCTTGCCGGCCTCGATCCCCTTGGGAATCTTGACCGATATGTTCTGCGGACTGCCGTTCTGCCGGAGACTGATGGTCTTTTCCGCGCCATGCAGTACGTCTTCCAGGGTGATGGTCAGCTCATAGGTGAGATCCTCGCCCCTGGCCGGCTGCGGCCGGCAGCTCGATCCCCGGCAGCCGCCTCCCATCCTGCCGGAGGCACCCTGGAAAAGATTTTCAAACGGGTTGCCGCCCTGGCCGCCGGTATGAAACGTGGAAGTACGGAACGAGCCGGTGCCGAAACCGAACTGGCTCAGGATATCGTTGAGATCAAAACCACGGAAGATGTCCTCCTGCGAATACCGCTGCTGAAATCCGCTGGCGCCGAAGGTGTCATATTCCTGGCGTTTCTTGGGATCGGACAGCACGGCATAGGCCTCGCTTATCTCCTTGAACCTGGCCTCGGCGGCCTTGTCACCCGGATTCTTGTCTGGATGATACTTGACAGCCAGCTTCCGGTAGGCCTTCTTGATCTCTTCCGTGGAGGCGTCCCTGGAGACCCCCAGAATCTTGTAGTACTCCATGATCGTCTTGTTTCTGCTCTGGTTTCCTGATGGTTAACCGTTAAGTGGACATGACAAATGGTGTCACAGGCAGCCCCGATCCCATGCCGCGGGAGCACCCGGTCTGCAGGAAAGGATCGGTTCCGCGCGCCTGCGGCGGCTGTGCCCCTGCGGTCCTGGCGGCAGCGCCTACCGTACAAACTATAATACCGAAGTCGGGATTGTCTATTTGCCGCCTGAAAATAATCCTCCGCTTCCCTCCCATCCCGATCCGTCCCGGACAATACTGCGCAGTGGTACTTTTTCCGGCTGCGGAATGTTTTCCCATTGACAGGATTTCCTAGATCAGATAACGTAATCTTTAATAATAATTATCGAATCAAAAACCCTGTCCGACCAACCCGTATCATAGAGGAGAAATGAGCTATGAAACTCAAGCGTTATGCTGTTTCGTTCCTGGCCGCCACAGTCCTGGCCTCCTGGGCCGTGGCACAGGAGGCATCCCGCCCCCTGGGGTTGCCGTCTGTGCCGGTGCCGGTGGACAACCTCCAGGACGAAGTCAAGATTCAACTGGGCGACAAGCTATTCCATGACAAACGTTTCAGCTCCGACGGCACGGTAAGCTGCGCCACCTGCCATGCACGGGAAAAGGCCTTTACCGACAGCCCACTCCCGGTTTCCGAAGGCGTGGGCAAGCAGAAAGGAACCCGCAACGCGCCCACGGTCATCAATGCCGCCTACAACCACTCCCAGTTCTGGGACGGCAGGGAGCCGGACCTGGAATCACAGTCAGGCCAGCCCTTTCTCAACCCGGTGGAACATGGTCTCAAGGACTACGACCCCATCCTGAAGATCGTCCGCACCGATCCCGAGTACAGGGAACTGTTCAGACGGGTCTTCGGCAAGAGCGGCAAGGAGATCACCATCGAGGAGGTCAAGAAGGCCATTGCCAGCTTCGAACGGACCATCATCTCCGGTGACTCACCATTTGACCGCTATTACTACGGCGGCGACACGACAGCCATGAGCGAGTCGGCCATCCGCGGCCTGCAGGTCTTTCTCGGCCCGGGACGCTGCGTCTCCTGCCACACCATCACCGACACCCATGCCCTGTTCACCGACAACAGGTTCCACAACCTGGGAGTTGGCTTTGACAGCATCAGCAAGGATCTCAAGGAGATGGCGACAGCGTTCACCAAAGCCAAAAAAGAGGGGACCAATGTTGACATCGCGGTCCTGACCAACGGGAACACCTCTGAACTGGGACGGTTCGCCATCACCGGCCAGTGGCGGGACATCGGCGCCTTCAAGACACCGGGGCTGCGCAACGTCGCGGTCACCGACCCCTACATGCACGACGGCAGCCTGGAGACCCTTGACGACGTGGTGGAATTCTACAACCTCGGCGGCCGCATGGACGAAAGCGAACCTATCAACAGTTTCCAGAGCGGCGGTATCAGGCCTCTGAACCTGAGCGATAGGCAGAAAGACGACCTGGTGGAATTCCTGCGGGCCCTGACCAGCCCGGAATATAAAAAATAACCAGTGGACCTTCAGGATACACATCCGCAGGAGCCCGGTCCGGTGGTGCCGGATCGGTCCCTGTTTTCCGCCTTCTGACAAGGAGTATACAATGAACAGTCTGAACCGACGTGATCTTCTCAAGGGTGCCGGCGTACTGCTTGCCGGGGCGACCCTGCCCGTCAGCCTCATCGAGATGGCCTTTGCCGATGCAAGCAGGAATTTCACCTTTGCCTACATCTCCGACTCCCATATCCAGCAGATCAAGGGCAACAGGTTTGTCCGCAACTGGGACCGCGGCCTCATCCGCGCCGTGGCCGAGGCCAACCTTCTCGACCCGCGGCCCGACTTTATCTTCTACGGCGGTGACATCGCCCAGCTCGGCAAGAAGGCCGAGATCGACCATGGCCTGGAGATCCTCTCCGGCCTGCGCGACAAGGTCTACTATGTGATGGGCGAGCACGACTACTATCTCGACCTCGGGGAATACTGGCGCAGCCAGCTCGGACCGGACCACTACAGCTTTGATCACAAGGGCATGCATTTCGTGGTCCTCAACTCCATCCTCACCTACGACGACTGGACCCACAACCGCTGGTCCAGCGGCGAGGAGCGTATGGGCGTGATGGCCGGCCTGGACGACCATCGGGGCTCACCCTTCATGGTGGGTGCCAGGCAGCGGGAATGGCTCAAAAAGGACCTGGCCAAGGTCGACGTCAACACGCCTGTCACCATCTTCTCCCACTCGCCGCTGCAGAAGATCTTCCGTAACTGGAACTTCTGGACCGAGGATGCGGAGCAGATCCAGGCCCTGCTCAGGCCCTTCAAAAAGGTCAATGTCTTCTACGGTCACGTGCACCAGATCCAGTACAACCAGATCGGCAACATCAGTTTCCATGCCGCCATGGCCACGGCCTGGCCCTGGCCCTATCCGCAGAGCAATGCCCGGGCCGAGAGCTACCTGCCCAAGCTGACCGTGCCCATGAACCGGGCCGATCCCTTCTTCGAGCGGGACGCCACCGGCTGGCAGTACATCGACATCCATTCGGGCAACGCGACCATGCACTTCAGCCTGCCCGACAATGCACCCCGGACCGTGGCCTTCAACCCTGCAACCGGCCGGCCCGAGGACGTCAAGTACCAGGAGAACCGCATTCCGCCGCAATTTCATTATTGAACAGCAACGGGACCGGCGGCACCCGGTCCGCCCGCCACGGCGGCGGCAGCGGACCTTTTCCCGGCCCGGTCAAGCCCTCTGACACCACAAGGAGATAAACAATGGGAATCAAGCAAGTGACCATGGCTGTCCTGGCGGCAGCGACCCTTTTCCTGGCCGGCGTCCATCCGGCGCAGGCCGATGAATTCACCACCCAGGACCTGGAGCTCTGGCAGAACCAGTACCAGGCAGCGGTCAAAAAGGGCCGCCAGGTCTTCACCGATCCGGGCCTGGGCACCAACGGCGTTGTCTGTGCCCAGTGTCATCCCAACGCGGCCAACACCCATCCGGAGACCTATCCGAAGTTCCAGAAACAGCTCGGCAAGGTGGCCACCATGGCCGAGATGATCAATTTCTGTATCATGAATCCGCTGGAGGGCAAGCCCCTGGCCCTGGACGACCCGCGGATGATCGCCATCCAGGCCTATATCACCGAGGAACGGCGCGGTGTACCGCTGGCCCCCGGCAAACACTGAACAGGCAAAGATTGCGGACAAGAAAACGACCCGGCAAGCCGGGTCGTTTGTAATGGGGCGGCCACTGGGTGCTGCGACCGTTTTCAGGCCATGGCTCGGTCCGGCGGCACGCGGTGACCGGCGCGACCGCGCAGGGACGGGGTGCCTGTGCCAATGTACGGTCCCATCATCGCCCCGGGGAGGGGGGATCTGCGCCTGCTGTTGCAGCGGGCCGCTGCACTCCCGCCTCAGAAGGGAACGTCGTCGCCGGTGGGAGGCGGCTCGGAGCCGGAGAAATCGTCTCCGCCAAAACCGCCCTGGGATCCATCGTTGAAAGTGCCGCCATGACCGCCTCCGCCGACCGTGGCGCCGCGGGGAGTGAGAAACTGAACATCCTGGGCCACCACCTCGGTGGTGTAGCGTTCGTTGCCGTTCTGGTCCTGCCACTTCCTGGTCTGCAGCCTGCCCTCAACGTAGACCTTGGCCCCCTTGGAGAGATACTCGTTGCACAGTTCGGCCAACCTGCTCCAGACAACAACCTTGTGCCACTCGGTCTGTTCCTGCATCTGGCCGTCCTGGCCCTTCCACCGCCTGGAGGTCGCCAGATTGAGCGACGCCACCGGGGTGCCGTTCTGGGTATAGCGCAGTTCCGGGTCCCTGCCCAGGTTGCCTATCAGTATCACCTTGTTCACCATGTTCTACCTGCCTCTTGCATATTGTTGATCTGGAAGTCCCGGGCCGGGGCAGAGTGCCTCCGGATCCGCCCCTGCATCGGCAGCGCCGGAACGGTGGTAATATTACCCGCCGGCCAGGAAAAAGAAAGGCTTTTCATGCTCACGGTCTCCCCTGCTCAGAAGACGCTGCGGTCGAGCATGGCCGGCAGCCCTCCCTGCTCATCGGGCGTGAACCCGAACACCTGCCGCCAGATGGCCTCGCTCTCCATGCAGAAATAGATGCAGGTGGACCCGGCGGCATGCCGCCGCAGGGCATCATGGATGAACCGGTACATCTCCACCCGCAGGTCCCGGAAATAGCGGCATTTGCCGTCCAGGCCGTCGATGAACTCCTGGTAGAAGAAGCGGGAGCCCGGGAAACGGGTGGTGGCGATGGTCTTGAGCGGCGGCAGGAAGCGCAGTGCACCCATGGAGATCCAGGCGATACTCTCCCGGGGCACGGTGGCAAAGAGGCGGTCAATGGTCTGCAGGTACCCTTCCCGCCACCCCTCATGGTAGATGACGGGATCGAAGTGAAAGGCCAGCCGGTAGCCCCAGCCGGCACAGCGGGCGGCGGCCGCGAGCCGCTCCTCCAGGGATGCGGTGCGGAGTTCCTCCCGGGCCATGACCGGCGGGCTGTTGAGCGACCAGGCAACGATGGTCCGGCCGCCATGGTCGAGTCCCTCCAGGTTGTCGATCGCCACGCTCTTGGTCTTCAGCTCGAGGACCGCCCGCGGCCTGGAACGTATCCAGTGGACCAGGCGGGTGCTGAGGCCGGTCAGGGAATCCAGGGCCAGGCTGTCGGTGAACTCGCCGGTGCCGATGCGGAAGAACTGGTCCGGAAAGGCGTCATAGGCGTGTTCAAGCTCGGCGAACAGGTCCCCGATGTTGACAAAGAAGCTGAGCCAGGGATTGTTGAGATAGGCCTGCAGGATGCAGTAGACGCAGTCCATGGGGCAGTTCATGCCGATATTGAGCACCTGGTAGCCGCAGCAGCGGTACTCGCGGGTGGCGGGACAGGGCTTGAGGAAGCGGCCCCGGTTGCGGCAGAGCAGCAGGTGCCGCTTGCCAATGTCCAGGTTGTCGGGATACACACCTGCGATGCCCGGGGTCCGGCCCGGCGCAAGCACGGTGACCGGCAGGCCGCTGCGCCGGATGATCTCCCTGGTATAGGGCATCTCCAGGCAGTCCTCGGCCACGTGCAGGTGGACAAGATGGTTGGCTGGGTCGGTGTAGGGCATGATATAAGTCCCCGGGATTCAGGGAAACGCCGGAGACCGGACGGTCTCCCCCGATCGACGCCCACGGCCGGACGGGTCCGCATCGCCGCAGGGGACAGGCCCTGCCCCCTTCCGGTAGCGGTCCGGCAGGGCCAGGTAGGCCTCTCCTTCCTCCCTGCGGCCGTGTTTGATGCACCCGTGCCCATAGATCGCGCACTTGCGCTCCAGCTCGGCCAGGGCCAGGCGCCGCTGGACCGGGGTGAGGTGCGCCTGCTCCAGCAGTCTGCAGATCGACCTGATGCGGAAGGTGTCCATGCCCAGGCGGTACCGGTTCGAGAGCTGGTCGGGCCGGCCACCGTTCTTGAAGGTCAGGGGACGATCCACCAGGAGAAACTCTTCGTGCACCGCGGCCCGCAGCCAGAGGTCGTAGTCTTCGCAGCAGACCAGGGATTCGTCGAACAGGCCGTGGCGCCGGAAGAACTCCGCCCTGACCATCACCGTGGACATACCCACCACGCACATGGCCAGGCAGCGGTCGAAGATCTCACCTCCGGGAGGCGCATGTTTTTTCTTCTGGTTGACCCGCCTGCCACGGCGGAACCATATCTCCCGGGTATGGGAAATCAGCATGCCGGGATGCTCCTGCATGGCCTGTTCCTGTACTGCCAGCTTTTCCGGGTCCCACCAGTCGTCGGAATCGAGAAAACAGAGCAGCCCGCCGCCGGCCTCGGCTATTCCCCTGTTCCTGGCCGCGGCAGCGCCCCGGTTCTCCTGGAAAATGTACCGGATTTCACGACCCGAGACCGTGGCCATGGTCCGGACCAGGTCAGCGGTACCATCGGTGGAACCGTCATCGACCACGATCAGTTCGTCGCAGGGCCTGGTCTGGGCCAGGACCGAGCCCATGGCCTTTTCCAGGAAACCAACCCGGTTCCAGGTCGGTATGATAACGGAAATTCTCTGGTTCTTCATTCCTGGCTGATTCCTTTCCGGCACCTGCTCTCCATCTGCGGGCAGGCGGGGCGGCACGCCGCAACAGGTATGGGTCTCACCCCCGGCCCCAGTTTGTTATGGCGCAGAGTACGCCTTGTATAGTATATTGTATAGTTTTAACTGCAACCTTAAATCGCAAGCGGTCACATGGTCCCCATCTGCACGCGCCCGAACCTCCCGACACCGGGTTGGATTATCGTGAAGTTCGATCACGCACAGCTGTGGCACCAGGCAACCGCCTACAAATAACCATTGATTCAAGGTAATTCGAGATCAGTTCCCTTTAAGCCACGACCAGGGACATCTAGGATCCGGGGTCGCATCGATCATGAATATAGATATCCTCATCAATGCAGCATTCTATGAGAACCGGATTGCCCTGGTGGAAAACGGCGACCTGCTTGAGTTCTACCTGGAGCGGCCATCGGAAAAGGGGCTGGTGGGCAACATCTACTACGGCCGCGTGGTCAGGGTGCTGCCCGGGATGCAGGCCGCCTTTGTCGACATCGGGCTGGAACGGACCGGCTTTCTCTACGTGGATGACATCCATGTCTCGGCCACGGGCATGGAGCAGATCGTCACCGGCCAGGAACAGATCTGCTCCCGGGCCAACGTGATGCCCAGGGAGATCTGCTCGGGCCACAAGGAGCGCAACGGCTCCGGGCCCTGCATCTCCGAGCTCATCAAGGAGGGCGAGGAGATCCTGGTCCAGATCTCCAAGGAGCCCATGGGCACCAAGGGGGCGCGGCTGACCTGTCACATCACCCTGCCCTGCCGCAACCTGGTCTTCATGCCGCTCACCGATCATATCGGCATCTCGCGTAAAATCGCCGACGAGGATGTCCGCGCCAGGCTGCGGCAGAAGATCGAGAAACTCAGGCCGCGGGGAACGGGATTCATCGTCCGCACCGTGGCCGAAAACGTGAGCGAGGGAGAGCTGGAGGCGGACATGGAGTTCCTGCTCCTGCTCTGGGATGACATCAAGGCCAAGACCGCCGGCCTCCGTGCACCCAGCCTGGTCTACAAGGATCTCGATATCGTGCTCCGCTCGGTGCGCGACCTGTTCACCGACGAGGTGCGCGAACTGATCATCGACTCGCCCGAGGCCCACCAGCGGCTGCTCTCCTTTGTCAAGGCCTTTGCCCCGGACCTGCAGCAGAAGATCACCCTCTACCAGGGCGAACTGCCGCTGTTCGAGTCCCGCGGCATCGAGGTGGAGATCAACCGGGCCCTGGACAAGAAGGTCTGGCTCCGCTCCGGCGGCTACATCGTCATCGAAACCACCGAGGCGCTCACGGTCATCGATGTCAACACCGGCCGCTACGTGGGCAAGAATGATCTCGGCGACACCATCTTCAAGACCAACATGGAGGCGGTCAAGGAGATCGCCTACCAGCTCAGGCTGCGCAACATCGGCGGCATCATCATCATCGACTTCATCGACATGGACTCGCCCCGCCACCGGGAGGAGCTGTTTGCCGCCTTCCAGGAGGCCATGAGCAAGGACAAGAGCCGGGTCAACATCCTCAAGCTCTCCGAGTTCGGCCTGGTCCAGATGACCCGCAAGCGCTCCTGCGACTCCCTGTCGCAGATGCTCTGCGAGCCCTGCTTCTACTGCGGGGGTGACGGGTTCATCAAGTCACAGCGCACCATCTGCCACGAGATTTTCCGGCGCATCACCCGCAACGCCCCCAAGGTGGGCGGCTCCAACGTGACGATCAAGGTGCATCCACGGGTGGCCGACATGCTGCTCAGTGAAGAGACCGAGAACATTGAACAACTGGAAAAGGAAACCGGCAAGCGGTTCATTATCATCCCGGTTCCCGATATCCATATCAAGCGGTACGAAATCGTCTGGAACGAGTAAATCACCCCGGCATTATCTCCATATCGGCAACGGTTGCCAGTGCTCCAGAGTCGTTCAACCGGACCGACGGGTCCCCCGCCCGCCATGTGTGGGGCCTGACCGGACGAAGATGGATGTGCCGCTGAACGTTTACCGGCGGCAGACGTCGCAAACCCGGGACCGCAAACCAGGCACCGGGAACACGGAACCACAAATCCGAAACCCGGAACTCTGCCGGGTCCCTATTTTCGTTTAAACAACAGGTAAGATCATGGCACGACGAAACAGACTCAGACGTTCACCCCGCGGCAGGAAGGGCGGAGCCGGACGTACCATCCTCTTCATCCTCCTGGCCGTCGTTATCATCGTTATCGGCGCCGGCGCCTTTATTCTCTTCGAGACCGAAAAACCCTACGTGGCCCTGGAAAAGGAGACCCGCTACCTGGGCAGCAACGTCACCCTGCCGCTGCTGGCCAGCGACCGGCGCAGCGGTATCAGCAGCGTGACCATCACCCTGGTCCAGGACGGCCGGGACAATGTCATCTACTCGCGCTCCTACCAGCGCAAGGCGTGGCTGTCCGGTGCCGGACCGCAGGAGGTGCGCCAGAAGGTGCTGTTTGACGCCAAGAAGGCCGGCCTGAAAAACGGCAAGGCCGAGCTGGTCCTCTCGGTCCGCGACTTCTCCCTGAACGGCTTTTTCCGCGGCAACGAGACCGTGACCAGGATTCCGGTGGTCATCGACACCACCCCGCCCCGGGTCTCCATCGAGCATGCCCAGCGCTACATCCGGCCCGGTGGCAGCGGCATTGTCATCTATCGGCTCTCGGAGCCGGCCCGCCGCCACGGGGTCCAGATCGACGAAACCTTCTTTGCCGGCTATCCGCTCAGGGATCTCAAGAACGTGTTCATCGCCTACATCGCCCTCCCCTGGAACGCCAAGCCGCCGGAACAGACCAGGGTCATAGCGACGGACGAGGCCGGCAACGAGGGCAAGGCCATCTTTGCCATGACCTTCAGGAAAGTCCCGGAGAAGAAAGACCGCATCAATGTGAGCGACTCCTTCCTCAAGCGCAAGATCCCGGAGTTCGAGGAGTACTATCCCGAGATGCAGGGCAGCCTGCTGGAAAAATACCTGTTTGCCAATAACGAGATCCGCCGCCGGAACGCGGAAAAGATCAGGCAGATCTGCAGCAGTCCCCTGCCCGAACAGCTGTGGCAGGGACGGTTCCTGCGCATGCCCGGTGCCGGCAGGGCCGGTTTCGCCGACCAACGGACCTACTACTACCAGGGCAAACCCATCGATCACCAGACCCACCTGGGCATGGATATCGCGTCCACCGCGCATGTGCCCATCAGGGCCGCCAACCGGGGCAAGGTCATTTTTGCCGACTATCTCGGTATTTACGGGAACACGGTCATCCTGGACCACGGCCAGGGTCTCTTCTCCCTCTATGCCCACCTGAACCGGATCGACACCAGCCTGGACACCATGGTGGACAAGGATCAGCTCATCGGCCATTCCGGCGCAACCGGCATGGCGGGCGGCGACCATCTCCACTTCTCCATACTTGTGCACGGCATCTTTGTCACGCCCATGGAGTGGTGGGACCAGCACTGGATCGATGTCAACATCACCGACGTGATCAACAGCATCAAGCCGTAAGCGGCAGGCAGCACGCACCTGTCCGTCCCTGCCGCGGGTCGCGGGCAGACGCGGGCTGCCGCCGCCGACACCACCTGGTCCCTCCATGGCACTGAAGCGACTCCCCCTGCTGCTCTACAGCTACATCGCCACCGAGCTGCTTGCGCCCTTTTTCGCGAGTTTTCTCATCCTGTACTGCGTCTTCTTCCTGGTGCGGCTGATCCCCCTCCTGGAGGTGGTGCTCGAGCTCAGGATCAGTTTCAGTGATTTTGTCCGCCTCTTTGCCTATATCTTCCCCCACATGTTGCTCTACGTGATCCCCATGGCCAGCATGGCCGGGGTGATCATCGGTTTCACCAGGCTGACCAACGACCGCGAGATCCTGGCCCTGAAGGCGTGCGGCATCAGCCTCCGCCAGATGATGCCGCCGGTGATCCTGGTGGCGGCGGCCATCGCCGCCCTGACCGGATTCTTCTCCATCCGGCTGATCCCGGCCGGAGAGGTCGCCATGCGCAAGCTCATGTTCCAGCTTGCCAAGGAAAAGATCGACAAGGGACTGGAGGAACGGGTCTTTACCGAGGCCCTGGGCGACCTTGTCGTCTACGTGGATCATATCGACGGGAAAAAACAGTGGCACGGTGTCTATGTCTCGGACATGAGGAACCGCAAGCAGCCCATCATCACCATGGCCAAGGCGGGGCACATGGAGGCCGAGGTCGAGAAGATGCGGGTCACCATTGTCCTCAACGAGGGCACCCTGCACAGCACCGACGGCCCCGACAGCCAGACCGTCCGCTTCCACCGCTACCAGCTGCAGATACCTCTCAAGCCGCCCACCCGCGTCGGCGGCGATGACCTCACCAGCCTCAGCAAGGGCGCCATGTCGCAGCACCAGCTTCTGCAGATGGCAAGGAAACTGGGGCCGGACACCAAGCGCGGCATTGTCTTTCTCACCGAGTACCATCACCGGCTGGTTCTGCCGGTGGGCTGCCTGATCCTCAGCCTGCTCGGCGTGCCGCTCGGCCTGCAGGCCGGGCCGGGCAGGCGGGCCATCGGCCTGCCGCTGGGCCTGGGCTTTTTCGTGCTCTACTATATCCTCTTCACCACCGGCCGGGTGCTGGTGGAAGACCTGGTGGTCCCGCTGGTCATCGGCATGTGGACCCCCAATATCATCTTCCTGGCCCTGACCGCGATCATCTTCCGGCGCACTGACCAGGAGCTGCCCCTGGTGCCGGAACGGCTGCAGAACCTCCTTGTCCTCCTCTACGAGCGGACCCTGCAACCGGTCCTGAAAAAGGTTGTCCGGCTGGCGCGCAGGCTGCCCGGCCTGAGAAAGGGGCCGCAGGAGCCGGCAGAACCCGGTGCCGAATCCGCCGGGCTCATCATCCACGCAAATCCCATCACCAGGGTCTATCACTACCCGGGCTGCGCCAGGTACAACTGCAGGGACTGCACTCTCAGGTTCAAGGACGCCCGGGTGGCCGGGAAAGCAGGATTCAAACCATGCCGGCTGTGCGAAAAAACGGAAAAGTAGGCAGACCGGCCAATTACGCGGTCAAGCTCGCCATCACCACCCTCCTGCTGATCCTGATCATCCGCCAGGTTGATCCGGCACGGGCCTGGCAGGCCATTTCGCAGGTCCCGCCGGCAGACATCCTGCTGGCCATGCTCCTGCAGCTTGCCTCCAGCTGCGTGGCCACCTACCGCTGGTCCCTGATCATGGCCCGGATCGGCTTCCACCGCCCCTTTATCTTCTACCTGAAGAGCTTTTTCAAGGGCGCCTTCTTCAACCAAGGCCTTCCTACCAGCATCGGCGGCGACGGCATCCGCATTCTTGACTGCTCGCAGGAAAAAGGCACTGCGGAAGATGCCTTTTACGGCGTCTTCATCGACCGGATCGTGGGCCTGGCCGGCCTGCTCCTGCTCAACATCTGCGCCCTGCTGATCAACCGCCACCTGCTGCCGCCGTCGGTCTACTTTCCCCTGCTCCTGATCCTGGGCAGCCTGTTCTGCAGCCTGATCCTGCTCTTTTTCCTGCGCCGGTTCCGCTTCATCACCACCTCGCGCATCCTGGGGTACCTGGGCAGGCTGTCGGAACGCTACTTCCAGGTCTATTCCTCCGTCGGAGCCATCGGCCTCCAGACCGGCCTTTCGGTGGTGACCCACTTGCTGGCCATGACCGCCTTCTACACCCTGGGCGTCGCCATCGGCCTGGACTACTCACTCCGGGTCTACCTGGCCCTGGTGCCGCCGGTGATCCTGCTCACAATCCTGCCCGTCTCCCTGGCCGGCTGGGGAATACGCGAGGGCGCCATGGTCGGTTTCTTTCTCCTGGTCGGTGCGGACAAGTCACGGGTTCTTTCGTTTTCCATCCTCTACGGCCTGCTGGCCCTGGTCTGCTCCCTGCCGGGCCTGGCGGTCTATCTCGGTGAACGAAACAGTGCGCAGCGGAAATAACGGACTACAGGCCGGATCAAGTGTTTCACCCATCTGCAAATGGCAAAAAGATATATGATTAGAACGGATTCTCTTTCTAACGTGTTGCTGATGGGTGAATCCCCAGGGATTTCCACTTTGCCCCGATCCGCATCGCCTTGCGGTGCTCCATGCAGGCATACTCCAATGAAACACCGCAAGGCCCGCATCCCGGGGCACACAATGCAAATCGCTCAATCTTGGTACAGGTAATGCCATGAACGTCGACACCATGCGGACCATTGACCGGTGGGCGGGCATCCCGCTCACCTTCCTGCTCACCTGCTGGCAGCGGCTCCATCGGCTGGTGAGACGCCCGGATGTCCGCAGCCCGAAAAGGATTCTGTTCATCGAGCTTTCGGAGATGGGCTCCACCATCCTGGTGGACCCGGCCCTGCGCAAGGCCCGCGAGCATCTGGACGCGGAGCTCTTTTTCGTTATTTTCAAAAAGAACCGACCCAGCCTCGACCTGATCGGCACCATCCCGGGCAGCAACACCTTCACCCTGCGCGAGGACAACCTGCTGCACCTGGTCGCGGACACGCTCCGCTTTCTCCGCTGGACCCGGCACCGGCGGATCGACACCGTGGTCGACCTGGAACTCTTTTCCCGGTTCACGGCCCTGCTCACCGGTCTCAGCGGCGCCGTCAACCGGGTGGGTTTCTACAGTTTCCACAACGAGGGGCTCTACCGCGGTGAACTGCTCACCCACCGGGTGGCCTACAACCCGCACATCCACATTGCCAAGAACTTCATCGCCCTGGTCAACAGCCTGCTGACCGACAGCGAGGAGATTCCCTACTCCAAGCAGGTGGTGGACGATGCCGAGATCCGGCTGCCGACGATCACCTTCAGTGAACGGGAACTGGACAACATGCACGAGCTGGTGCGCAGGCACTGCCCGGACTATGACCGGGACCGTCACCGGCTGGTGCTCATCAATCCCAATGCCAGCGAACTTCTGCCCCAGCGCCGCTGGATGCGGGACCGTTACGAGGAGCTGGTCAGGCGGATCCTGGAATGCGCGCCGGACGTCCTGGTCCTGCTCACCGGCGCGCCGTCGGAGAAAGAGGAGGCGGCAGCGATGCGCGGGCGCATAGGCGATCCGCGCTGTATCAACTTTGCCGGCGCCCTCTCCCTGGGCAAACTGCCCGTGCTCTACTCCATCGCCACCCTGATGGTGACCAATGACTCGGGTCCGGGTCACTTTTCCGCCATCACCCCCCTGCCCACCTTTGTCCTCTTCGGCCCGGAGACCCCGGCCCTGTATGGCTCCCTGGGCAATTCCACGCCGATCTTCGCCGGCCTGGCCTGCTCCCCCTGTGTCAGCGCCGCCAACCACCGCAAAACCCCCTGTACCGACAACCGCTGCCTGCAGGCGATCACGGTGGAGCAGGTCTTTGCCGCCATCCGGCCGGTTCTGCTGCCGGGGGCGGAGAATGAGGCGCCCTTGACATGAATTTTTCTTTCTTTTCTCCGTAAGCGCCACATTAACCACACGTTACCAGGATCGGCCCGGCCTCCTCCTGGCGCATCCTGCAGATCTCCTCCGGACTGTAGTGGCCATCTCTGGCCTTTCACTCCAGCCGATACAATCGGCCAATATACCAAACGCCACGTCTGCGGCCCCGCTCCTGCGCTTTTTTCCCAAGGCCTTGATACCAGGGATGGAAGGCGTCGGGACGTCACATGTAACATAGCATTTTCAGGAAACATAGCGTTTTCAGTGCGCCTGGGGGAAAACCGGTCGCGGGCCCCCTGACCCACAATCTATTTGGACATAGTATATTTTCCTTGACGGGGATTAGCGGGGCTGTTATCTGTAACACGTTTTTTATTTTCGTGTTACCGTCCTTTTGAAAACGCGACAGAACAATTTAGAGCTCACCTGAAAAAAACAGATCAGCAGTCATTGATCAATCCGCCAGCAGCCACCCCATATTCACCTGAATATTTAAGGTAACCATCGAGAATCATATGAGTTATTTCCAGGAAACACTCTGGGAGATGAAAAGCTGCCACCGCAAGTGTTACGAAAAATAAAATCGTATTCACCAAGGCGGCGTCCGGTCTCTTGCAAGGACATCATCGCAAACAAAAAAGGAGAACAACAATGAACAAGAAAACGCAGTCTATCCTGCTGAGCGGTTTTCTTCTGACCGCCACCGGGACAGTGGCCATAGCCGGCGGAGATGGCCAAAACAAGGTAATCCCTTTGCAGGACGTGGTGGTCACCGCCACCAGAACACCACACACCTTGAAGGATGTTCCGGTGGAGACCGTGGTGGTAACACAGGAGGATATCAAGCACAGCAATGCGCAGAATATCATAGATGTCCTGAAAGTCATTCCGGGGGTGCAGACAGATGTCCATGACGATGTCTTTGGAACCTATACCTGGCGAGCCAAACTTCAGGGTCTGAGTCTCAATGACGGCTATGGGCTGATCCTGGTCGACGGCCAGCGGGTCATGGGGTGTGGTCAGAGCGGTGGTATGGGGGAATATGGTATTGGCCTCAACCAGATCCCTGTTGAGATGATCGACAGGATCGAGGTGGTGAAGGGACCCGGATCCGCCCTCTATGGCAGCGATGCGGTTGCCGGGGTCATCAATATCATCACCCGCAAGATCCCTGAAAAGCCGACCGGACAGGCCGGTGCATCCTATGGCTGGTACAAGGTTCGGGAAAAGGAAAAGAACGGTGTTGTCGTCAAGCCGTCGGATGATGGCAAAAGCAGAAACATGTCGCAGGCGTATGTTTCCTTCGGTGACAGGCCGCTGGAGAGGCTGGGATACCTGCTTAGCTACAATTACGAAAGCGCTGATGATATCCGCGAGGATCCGATTCAGTCGGATCGCCATTCCCTGATGGCCAAGGTGGACCTGGCGGCCAGCGACGACCTCGACCTTTTCCTCAAGGGAGAGGCCAGTAATTACGAAAAGGCGGGCAATCGTGATGAAACAAGCTACCGGCTACTGGCCGGCCTTGACTGGCGACCCGGCGACAACCACGTCCTGACGCTCAAGGGATTCACCTATGACTGGGATTTCGTCCACGGCTATCCCGGCTACTCCTATGGTTATAAACATGGCGACATAACGTATGACCAGGCCGAGATCCAGTATACCTGGTATGCCGGACAGCACAACACCATTACCACCGGCGGTGAGGTCCAGAAGCAGGGAATCAGCTATCGCATTGAAAATGATGACAATTCAACCATCGATGTCACTGAAGACGTAACGACCTGCAGTCTATACGGTCAGGATGAGGTGAAACTTTTTGACAAGCTGACCGTGGTGGCTGGGCTTCGCTATGACGACCACTCCACCTTTGGCAGCAAGATTAATCCCAAGCTGAGCTTGATGTACAGATTTACCGAAGAGACAATCTTCAGGGGTTCTGTTGGTAAGGCTTTTAAGTCACCCACCATCCGCCAACTGTACTACAACGCTCCCTATCGGCACGGCGATTACTATGTTCAGTCAAATCCGGACCTGGATGCGGAAACAGCGATCGGTTATTCCGCGAGCCTGGAACAGTGGCTTTTCAACCACACCCTCATGATGAATCTTGGGTTCTTTCGGAACAAAGTGGACGACATGGTGGTACGGGAAGATACCGGGCTGCTCTATAACGGTCTCCCCCTGCAGACGTATCAGAACGTGGAAGAAGCCGTCAGCCAGGGCATAGAAGTGCTGAGCAGGTTCAACCACGCCGATTTTTCTCTCACCTGTTCCTACACCTACACGGACTCGGAGAACAAGGAGAGTGGTAAGGATCTGACCTATGTTCCCAGGCACAGTTTTTCCATGGTGCCCGCCTACGAGTGGAAGCGGTTTGGCCTTGGCATCAGCTCCACCCTGACCTACACGGGCAGGCAGTATAAAGATGCCGCCAACACCGCCCAAATCGATGCAAATACAATCGTGGACGCCAAGATTTACAAGGATCTGGGGAAAAAAGCCAGACTCTCTTTCGAGGCGGACAACATCTTTGATTCCGACAAGGGGGACAAGGGAAACTTCCGCGCCGGCAGAGTGTTGCTGGTAAAGCTGGACATATTTTTTTAAGCGGCACGACAAGCCGATATTTTCGTCTGCGCTTCTGGCTGGACCATGTTATCAGGCTCTTTCACCCGCAGACCATGAAACCCTCTGACAACACTGTTGTTGTCGGAACATTTTTTACTCCACTCACAACGACAAGGAGAAACAACATGAGAAGAGTATTCTTGAAAACCTCGATAATGGCGGCGACCGTCTTCCTGAACCTGAGCTGGTTGCTCAGCGTTCCGGCCCTGGCCCATTTTCCCTGGATCAATCTTGCTGATTACACCCCGGCCAGTGGCCAGGCCGTCAGGATGTCCATTGGCTGGGGGCACAACTACCCCCTGGGAGGATTTTTGCCCCAGAAGGACCTGAAAGATATCTTTCTCATGACACCGGACGGCATGCGGACACCCGTAACCGCAATCTCTGCTCTGGAGTTTGAGACACAGGTAAGCCTTGCGCCCGGTGCCTACGTTGTTGCCGCACAACGGAAACCCGGTTTCTACACAAAGACAACCGAGGGAGGAAAACGGCAGAACAAGGTCGGATTGAACAATGTTATCCATTGTTCCCACTCCCAGATGTCCATGAAGGCCATTGTCAATGTTGGCGACGGCAAGGGCAAGGTGGATGAGGTGGTGGGACAGCCAATGGAAATCATCCCCCTGAAGAACCCGGTCGATCTGCGGACAGGGGAATATCTTCCGGTCCGGGTCCTTTTGCACGGCAAACCGTTCAAAGGGAGGATCTTTGCCACCTACATGGGCTTTTCCACGGAAAAAGATGTATTTGCCTATACCACGAAAACCGGGCGCAACGGCAGGGCACAGATACGGATTCTGCAGCCCGGGGTGTGGATGCTCAAAGCCGAACATCAAGATCCCTATCCGGATCAGAACACGTGTGACGTTGAATCCTATGTCGCCAGCCTGACCTTTGCAGTGCAATGAACAGGCCGGAGCACGAAAATCTGAACAGCCAAAGGCGTGGCCCCCATGCGGCAATCTCCCTGGGGGCCGCCCTCGGTATCCTCGCCCTGGTCGCGGCCGGACAGGTGTGGGCGCATGGAGTGCGGGGGACAACCGTGCCTGAACAGACGGCCTGCCTGCAGGCCGAGTATGATGACGGCGAACCCATGAGCTATGCGCGGGTTGAGATACAGGCCCCAGGTTCCGAGCTTCCTTTCCAGTCCGGCAGGACCGATCGTAACGGTCGGTTCTGCTTCCTGCCGGACATTCCCGGTGCCTGGGGGCTGGAGGCCAGCGATGCAATGGGACACAAGCTCAGACTCTTGAGCAGGATCGATGAAAACATGGTCCCGTCCACCGACACCGGTAATATGAAAGGAATGTACCGCGACGGTCCCTGGGCGCGAAGTATGAAGATCGTCGATGGTCTTGCCGTTATCTTCGGATCAGCCGGTCTTATCGCCTGGTGGCGAAGCAGGAAGAGATGTTGAGGAGGGAGCGATGCATGTATGGCCTGCCCGGATTCCCCCGTTTCCGGGAACTGTTCTGCGCAATCGACGGCTTCTTCCAGCGGCAGCGGTGTTTCCTCTTCTCATGCTGCTGGCTTTTCTCCCGGCCTCCGGCTGCCCGGCAGCAACTGTTGTCCAGCCAGGTGCCTCCTCAACAGAGGAGAGACAGATCAGACACGATACGGACGGTGACGGCAAGATCGACCGGATCACCGTGTTCGACTCCAAGGGCGGTATGAAAAAACTTGCAGTGGACAGTAACAGGGATGGCATCATGGATCGTTTCCAATATTACCGAAACGGCCGGATAACCAGGATCGAACAGGATACGAATTTTGACGGAACAATCGACTGCCGGGATTACTTCACCGCAGGCAAAAGAAAACGGCAGGAGCGAACCAACAAGAAACAACAGGTATACCGGCTCGTTCTGTTTGATGAAAAAGAGCGACCATCCCTGATACAAGAGGATACCACGGGCAGCGGCTCTTTTGATACGGTTCATTACTTCACCAACGGCCTCCTGACCTCTTCAACCAGGGATACGGACGAAAACGGGAAAGTGAATGTCTGGCAAAGATATTCGGATGGCAAACCGGTCGAGCAGAAAACAGACAGCGATGAAGACGGCAGAATCGATGGCATTGTTCGGTACGACAGGGAAGGACTCCCCGAAACGAGCAGGCACGATCTCGACGGAGATGGCAAGATGGAGTGTTTCCGTCATTACCGGAATGGAGAACTGGTACAACAGGAGGAGGACACCAATCTCGATGGCATAATGGACTCGGTGATCATCTTTCGGGACAACCAGCCAATCGAGCAGAAAACAGACTCCAATCTTGACGGCAGGTTCGACACCTTTACCACCTTTCGCAAAGGCATCCCACTGACCAGGAACAGGGACACGAATCATGACGGTAAACTTGATTCATTCACCACCTTCGATGCCAGCGGTCAAGTGAAGGAACGTAAGAAAGACACAAGATATTGCGGACAAATCGACAGGATCGAATCTTTTGCACAAGGTGTACCGGTCCGCGTCCAATACGATACCGATGGCGACGGATTTCCGGAAACAGTCACCTATCTGAAAAACCGGAAAATGGATCGACAGACCAGGGATGAAAATCGTGACGGCAAGCCGGAGATCACCATTTTCTTCGACAAGGAGGGGCAGCGGCAACGGATCGAGATCGATACGGATTTTGACGGAAGGCCCGACTGCTGGCAGAAGTATGATCATGGTCAAATCAGCAGCCAGGAACAGGATGAGAATAAAGACGGCAGGGTTGACCTGAAGATATTCTTCAAAAAGGGAAAAAAGGTCCGGCTTGTTCAGGACCGTGATCACGACGGCTATTTTGAAATTACCGAGTGGTTTGACAAACCGGAATGGTCCATGGTCATGGAGCAGGATGTAAACAGGGATTCCAAGGCTGAGTATCGGTTTTTTTACAAGGACGGCGTGTTACGACTCAAAGAGGTTGATGAAAACGGCGACAATCGGCCCGACCTCAGGGAACATTACAGTAAAGATGGCAGGCTCCTTACAAGCGAGGAGGAGGACGGCAATGCCAACAGATTGAATATTGTCTGGTTCTACAATGCAGCCGAAGAACCTGTACGGGCGGAAAAGGATACAGATAACGACGGTCGGACCGATACCTGGTTCTTTTATGAACAAGGCCGGTTGACCGCGGTCGAGGAAGACAGCAACAGGGACGGCAGGCCCGATCTGTGGGAGCGATACGACGAGACGGAAACCCTGACAAGGCGGGAAAGAGATCTGGATTTTGATGGCAGACCAGACCTGGTCGAACCGTGAAGATCTTGCGGGCTGCCGCAAGGTAAAAACACTGATTAAGCAATTAGATTGCAGCCGACCAGGGGGAGCAACTCTACGATGTTACCTGCCACGAACCTGTAACCGGTGGATATCTGCTGCGCAATGACTCAATCCGCATTGACGAGGGTGCATTGAAATGATCGAATTGTTGACAAAAGGCGGGGTGCTTGTGATTCCAATCCTGCTTTGCTCTGTTTTGGCCTGTGCCATCTTTTTTGAACGGCTCATCCGTTTTGCCAGGATGAGAAGCCGGGGCTCCGGTCTGGCGGAAAAAATAGCAGCGGAGTTCGTCTCCGGAAACGAACAGGGAGCCATGAAGACCGCCGAGGAAAGTGATTCACCCATAGGGCGTGTTCTGGCCAGGGCCATGGAAGTTCAAGGCGATGACCGGGAAATGCTGGAAACTGTGATCGTGAATGCCATTGACGAGGAGGTACGCGACCTCTCCTCCCATGTCCAGGCACTGGCAACAATCGGCAACATAGCCCCTTTGCTCGGCCTGCTGGGAACAGTGATCGGTATGATCAAGGCCTTCATGGTGATCCAGGAAATGGGCGGCAAGGTAAATGCCGCCGTGCTGGCTGGAGGTATATGGGAGGCCATGTTGACCACTGCCGTCGGTCTGGCGGTTGCCTTGCCGACCATGGTGGCCCACAGTTATCTTGTGGCAAAAATCGATCAGTATGAAGCAAGACTTCAAAACGGCTCTGTGACCTTTATGAAAACCATTACCGGTAAATAGGAGGCAGGGATGCTGGTGCACAGAAAAAAAAGGCCCCGCTACCAGATTCAGACTCCCCTGACTTCACTGATAGATATTGTCTTTATGCTGCTCATCTATTTTCTCCTGACAACCAACTTCATCGTGGACGAGGGAATAAAGATCAAACTCCCCCGGGCAAAAGCTGCAGCACCCCAGACCCGGCAGGAAATAACAGTGTATGTGGATCGGAAAGGGCGGGCATTTCTAAGAGATAGAGAGATGCGGGAAGAAATGCTGTTCAAAAAGCTCAAAGAGATGCTCAAGGGGCAGCAGGACAGGCTGGTGGTGGTCAAGGCAGACCGGGATGTGGTCTTGAACAAGGCAGTAAAAATCATGGATATCGCAAAGGCAGCCGGTGCCGGCAAGCTGTGTCTTGCCACGGAAAAGGACTTCTGAGCGTTGACGACCCAGCCAGGAAAAGCAAAACCGAACAGGCTCCTGCCCAGCCTGATACTTCTCTCCCTTGGCCTGCACCTGCTGTTCCTGGTGCATGTCGCGGGAAGATATCACCCCCGTGTCCCGACATACATCGAATTGACCGTGCAGGATGTGGCAAAACCTGCAGGAAGAACGATTCCCCGGCCGAAAAGGCGGCACCAGGTCCCGAAAATAACGGGTGCCAAAAAATTTCATATACAACACAAGCAATACCCTCTGCCTGCAGTAAATCCTGCTCCGAAGGACACCACGCTGCCCGCCACCATCATGGAGGAAATCAGGCCACCTGACCTGCCGGTCCCGCCGGATCCCGAGTCCATAACCCAATGTCCAGCCACCACGACGCAATTCGGCACCGCCAACGATTATTTCGCCATGGTGAGACGCAAGATAGAGCGTCGGAAACAATATCCAGCCTCTGCCAGGTCACGACATCTTGAAGGCAGGGTGACTGTCAGGTTCGTGATTAAGGAAGACGGAGGCGTAACAGCGGTCAGGATCGCAAAACGAGGACAGCATGGCATTCTGGACAGGGCGGCACTGAATGCGGTGAAAGATGCCGCCCCTTTTCCAAAACCACCCTCGCATCTGTTTCAGGGCCCTCTTTATATAGAGATAACCATTGTCTTTAAATTGACATGAATCTCCTGGAAGCGAGGAAAAGTTAAGCAGCAGGTCTCCCGAACTCTTCCCCGGGTCGCTTCCCTGCACACGTCAGGCCACCTGGCATCCCGGCGCAGAGCCTGCTGGGTCACAGGGACAAATCTGCCCCACTTGCCCGCAAACCCTTGACATCAGCATGTCCCGCTGTTTAGGTTGCCGGGCAGAAAGGTCTTTTTTATTCATCCAGTCTTTTGCGGAAGTTACCAAGGAGGTTCACATGGCCGAGAACGTTGTTATTGTCCTGTCCTGCGGAACAGATAACCCCAACCGTTCGACCCGGGGTATCCACCTTGCCACCATCGCCCACAAGGAAGGAAAAAACGTGACCGTCTTCCTGCTCGACGAGGCGGTCTACCTGGTCAAAAAAGGGGTAATCGACCATTTGCAGGCCGCCACCGGCGATATCGCCGACGACCTGATGACGTACCTCCAGGCGCACAATGTACCGCTTCTGGCCTGCACTCCCTGCGCCAAGGCCCGCCAGATTACAGAAGATGACCTCATCGATGGCGCCCGCATGGCAACTGCCATGGAGTTGATCCGGCTCAGTTGCGATGACGCTGCCGTGATCAGCCTCTAGACTCTCCCGCCTCCGACCGGGGCGCATCCAGGCGCATGAGCAGGGCCAGTACCGCGCCGGTCAGATAGACCAGGCCGCCGGCCCAGAGGACATCGCTCAGGAAATGGCCGCCCTGCAGGATCCTGGCCCAGCCCACGGCGAGCCCGTACAGGGTGCCGCCGGCCAGGAAGGCCAGGGCCAGGGTCCTGTGGCGGCGGCGCAGCACGAACCAGGGCGCGATGAGAAAAAAGGCCACCGAGGCGTGGCCCGAGGGGAAGGAACTGTTGCGGCCCGTGCTGCCGGGCTGCCAGATTTCGGTGAACCGGTGGCTGCCGCCGAACTGTACCACCTCGCGCGGCCGGGCCCGGCCCACGTGATCCTTGAGAGCCACATTCACCAGCAGACCCGGTCCCAGGGCAAGAAGAAGAATGATGAACAGGGCGTCCCGGCGTACTCTTCGCCAGCGCGTGGAAAAGAAACCCGCCACCAGGAGGAGTAGGCAGACACCGGCCAGGACAAAGGCCGGCAGGGGCGCCCAGCGGTAGAGCAGGCCCCACGGCGGCCGCTCCACTCCGGGCCAGGAGTTGTCCGGACCGACCACCGTCCCGGCCAGCCGGAGATCCAGGCCGGCCCACCAGATCACCAGGGTCAGCCCCACCAGGACAAGGGCTGCCAGCGCTATTTCCACCAGTCGTCTCTTCAATGCCGCTCCTCAGACGTGCTTACCGATTTCCGACTCCTGATACCACCTATCGACCATGACGACAACAACTGAAACCGAACAGCTCCGGACCGCCTGGCTCATCCTGGGACTCGCCCTGGTGATCCGCATGCTGCTGAGCGGCTCCTTTCTCCTGGTCCCGGACGAGGCCAACTACTGGCAGTGGAGCCGCTACCTGGCTCTCGGGTACCATGATCATCCGCCCATGATCGCCTGGACCATCTGGCTGGCCACCCGCATCTTCGGCCAGAACGAGTTCGCGGTCCGGCTGCCCACGGTCCTCGGGATCACGCTCTGTTCGGTCTACATGTGCCTGCTGGCCCGGCGCATCTTCTCCGGCCGCGCCGCCCTGTACACCGCCCTGCTCTCCCAGGGGGTTCTTCTGTTCAACGGCGCCGCCCTCATCGCCACCCCGGACGGCCTTCTGCTGCCCTGCTGGGCCGCGGCCTGCTATCACGCCCACCGCGCCCTGGAAGAGGACACCGGCAGCCAGTGGCTGCTCACCGGCCTCTGGTTCGGCCTGGGGCTGCTCTCCAAGTACACCATGCTTCTGTTTCTGCCATCGCTCTTCCTGTGCATGGTTTTCAGCAGGTGGCGCAGCCGCCTGGCCTCGCCCCGTCCCTGGCTGGGATTCCTCCTGGGATGCGCCCTCTTCACCCCGGTCATGATCTGGAACGCCCGCAACGAATGGGCCACTTTCCGGCACGTGCTCTACCAGGGCGGCATAGACAACGCCAGTCTGATCACTTTCCGCTTTATCGCCGACTTCCTCGCCACCCAGGCCGCCCTGCTCTCGCCCCTGGTCTTTCTCCTCCTGCTCGCCGCCTGGCTGCGGCCGGCACGTGATGACATCAACGGGCTTCGATCCGGCGCCGTCTACCTGAACTGGATGTCCCTGACCACATTCGTGGTCTTCCTCCTGCTCTCCCTGCATGTCCGGATCTATGGCAACTGGGCCGCCACCGCCTATACGGCCGGCCTGGTCCTGGTTGCCGGCCGTTTTGGCGCCGGCCGCGGCACGACCGCCGGCCGCCGCCGTCTCTGGACCGCCACCGTGGTCCTGGCCTGGGCCATGACCGTACCCGTCCTGGTCCAGGCCGTCTACCCCGCCCTGCCCCTGCCCATGTCCCTGGACCGGGTGGCCCGGGAGACGGTGGGCTGGGACGAACTGGGCCGCCGGATCTTCCTGGCCCGCAATACGATGCCGCGGCCGGAGCAGACCTTCATCTTCGGGCTCAGGTACCAGTATGCCAGCGAGCTGGCCTTCTATGTTCCCGGCCAGCCGCGAACCGTGTCCATCAACCACTGGACCCGGCCCAATGTCTACGACTTCTGGGTGAGCGATGACATGCTCAGGGGAAAGGACGCGGTGGGAATTTACGAGTACCAGGGCATGGACAAACGGCTTGCGGACCTCTTCGACCGGATCGACCCGCCCGAGGCCATCAGGATCTACCGCCATTCACCCTGGTTCGGCCGCCAGCTCGTCCGCACCCTCTACCTGGTCCGCTGCTACGGCTTCAGGGGTGGCCAGCGTTGGCATCCGCGCGATGGGCACGATATCAGGGCCACAGAGCTGCAGACCGGGAAATAGAGGACACCAGGAACGTTACGTGCCAGGGACCGGGGCAGGGCCTCAGGATCCGTCCTTTTCACCGCCCGGCATGAAGACCTCCGCAAGCACGTCGCGCAGGGTATCGATCTGGTAGGGTTTCTGGATAAAACCGGCCAGTCCCTTGCCCACCACCTGCCGGGTCACCTCCTGCTCGTTGTAGCCGCTGGACATCACCACCCGCACGTCGCGGTCCAGGCGGCGCAGCTCGCGAAACGCCTGCACCCCGTCCATGTGCGGCATGGAAAGATCAAGCAGAACCAGGTCGATCTCGTCCTTCCGCTCGCCATAGACGGCCACGGCCTGGCGGCCGTTTTCCGCCACCATCACCTTCAGGCCCAGCAGTTCCAGCATCTGCCTGCCCACGGAGCGGACCGTCTCCTCGTCATCCACCAGCAGTATCACGGCACCGCTCAGGCAGTCGGCGACCCGGCTGCCGTTCGGGCAGCCGGCCATGGGAATGGCCTCCTCGGTCACCGGGAAGAGGACCTTGATGGTGGTGCCCCGGCCCGGCTCGCTGTAGACCTTGATCGCCCCGCCGTGCCCGCGGACAATGCCGAGCACCGCCGACATGCCCAGGCCGCGGCCGGTGAACTTGGTGGTGAAAAAGGGGTCAAAGAGGCGCATCAGGGTCTCGCCGTCCATGCCGCAGCCGGTGTCCGCCACCTCGATATAGGTGTACAGGCCGGGCTGCAGGTTCTCGTCCAGGTAGGTGTCGACCAGGTAGTCGCGGTCACAGTCCATGGCGCCGGTGGCGATGGAGATGATACCTGACCGGTCGCCGATGGCCTCGGAGGCATTGATAATCAGGTTCATGATCACCTGCCGGATCTGGGTGGCGTCCCCCTCGATGGGCGGCACCATGTCGCTCAGGTTGAACTTGAGCACCGCCTTCTTGGAGATGGAGATCTGGAGCATGTTGGCCATCTCATGGACCAGGACGTTCAGGTCCAGGGCCTCGATGAGAAAGCGGCCCTTGCCGGAATAGGCCAGCATCTGCCGGCAGAGATCGGCGGCCCGCCGGGAGGCCTCCTCGATGGCCAGGAGATTCGGCCGGGCGGGCGAAGCCGGGGACATCCTGACCAGGGCCAGGTCGGCATTGCCGAGGATGGCCATGAGCAGGTTGTTGAAATCATGGGCAATGCCGCCGGCCAGCACACCCAGGCTCTCCAGCTTCTGCACGTGCTGCATCTGCTGCTGCAGCCGCAGGTGGGCCTCTTCCGCCTTTTTCCGTTCGGTGATGTCGCGGATCACGCCCAGGTAACCGATGATCCGGCCCTCGTCGTCGCGGACCTGTCCGCCCATGGTCTCGGCCGGAAATATCTCACCGTTCTTGCGCCGGTAGTGCATCTCGTAGACCATGCTCTCGGGCCTGGCGTCGGGATTGTAGCGC
>DRKI01000075.1 GCA_011051875.1 Desulfobulbus sp.
CAACGGATCGGCCGCACCGCCGCAACCCGGAGCGGGAGTACCATGCACGTAACCCTTGTCTCCATGCCCTGGGCGATCTTCAATCGTCCATCCATCCAGCTCGGCACGCTGAAAGGCTATCTCTGTTCCCGGCCGGACAGGATCACGGTACATAGCTCCCATCCGTATCTCCAGGTGGCCGAGGCCATCGGACCGGATACCTACCGCGCCATCTCGGAGAGTACGTGGGCGGGCGAGGCGCTCTTCAGCGGCCTGCTCTTTCCCGACCGGAAAGCGGAGGCTGAAAAGCTCTTCAGAAAGGAGCTGACAGGCAGCCGGTGCCCCGAATTCACCGAGCTGCTGACCATACTCGGGCACCGGACAGAGCAGTGGCTGGACGATCTGGACCTGGGCGGGACCACCCTGCTCGGTTTTTCAGTCTGCTTCAGCCAGCTGCTGGCCTCCCTGTACGCGGCCCGGGCCGTCAAGATGCGGTATCCCGACCTGCCCATTGTCTTCGGCGGATCGACCTGCAGCGCCGAGCTGGGCAGATCACTGCTCGAGGTCTTTACCGAAATCGACTTCATCATCACCGGCGAGGGAGAACTTCCCCTCTACGAACTGACCCGTTTCCTGGCCGGCCGGGATGCCTTCCCCGCCCACAGTGTCCTCGGCTGGGATACGCCCGGCCTGGCCGGCCAGGAAGAAACACAACGCACCTCCGAGATCCGGGACATCAACACCCTGCCTTATCCGGACTATGATGACTACTTCCGGGAGCTGCAGCAGGTTTCCCTGCCCTTTATCCCGGTCCTGCCGCTGGAATTCTCCCGCGGCTGCTGGTGGAACAAATGCGCCTTCTGCAACCTCAACCTTCAATGGCACGGTTACCGGTTCAAGAACCACGCCCGCATGCTGGCAGAGCTGGTTCATCTCGTTCAACGGCACCAGTGCCTTGACTTCACGTTCACCGACAATGCCCTGCCCCTGCGCGAGGCGGAACGGTTCTTCCTGGACACGGCCACCTTTGGGCGCGATATCCTCTTTTTTGCCGAGATCCGGGCCCTGAAAAGGCTGGAGACATGGCAGATCTACCGCCGCGGCGGCCTGCGTTCCGTCCAGGTGGGGATCGAGGCCCTGTCCGGCTCCCTGCTCACCCGGATGGACAAGGGCGTCACGGTGATGGAAAACGTGGCAGCCATGAAATTCGCCCAGGCCGCCGGCATGGAGCTGGACGGCAACCTGATCCTGGAATTTCCCGGCTCCACCGGGGAGGAGGTCAACGAGACCCTGGCCATGCTGGAACTTGTCCTGCCCTTCCGGCCTCTCAAGGCGGCAGGCTTCTTCCTCGGCCATGGCAGCCCGGTGTGCCGCCATCCCGGCGACTACGGCATCCGGGCAACATTCCACCATCCAGCCAACCGCAGGCTTTTTCCAGCCGCCATCCTGGAACGGCTTGACCTGCTCATCAAGTCCTACCGTGGTGACCGCGGCCGACAGGCCCGGCTCTGGCAGCCGGTGCGGAAGAAACTCAAGGCCTGGGCTGATTTCCACCGCAGGCGAAAAGACCCCTCCCTGCCGCCGCTCTCCTATCGTGACGGCGGCGACTTCCTCATCATCCGCCAGGAGATCCCCGGGGAGACGACCCTCCATCACAGGCTGCGGGGCCTGTCGCGCAAAATCTACCTGGCCTGTGAAGAACCGGTTCCAAAAAAGAAGTTGCTGCACATCTTCAACCGGGTTAAAGAGGAACAGCTCATTGCCTTTCTGGCAGATCTTGAACAGAAACGGCTGCTGTACAGCGATGCCAGCCACTGCCTGGCCCTGGCCGTGCGGCAGCCCTGATGCCGGGTTCCATTCCCTTGAGGAGCGGTCATCCAACGATAACCAGGCAGCCTTCGAGCAACCGCTGTGGCACCCAGCAACCGCTTCCAAGCGAGCTGATGCGCGTCCTGGATTCCGGCCTGTGACAGATACAATGAAAATCGCCATCATTTCCGACACCCACGATCATATCCCCAACCTGCGCCGGGCCGTGAACCGGGCCATGGAACTGGGCGCCACCCTGCTCATTCACTGCGGCGACCTGATCTCTCCCTTCATGCTGCCCGAGCTGCACCGTTTTGCCGGACCGGTGCACCTGATCTATGGCAACAACGTCGGCGACCAGCACCTGATCTCCAGCCGCTGCGAGACCATGTTCGACAACATCCACCACCACGGGGTCCAGGGAGAGGTGGAGGCCGGCCGACTCAGGATCGGCTTTTTTCACTACCCGGCCCTGGCCCGGGGCCTGGCCCTGACCGGCAGGTACGACGTTGTCTGCTGCGGCCACAACCACATAGCCGCCACCGAGCAGATAGGCGACTGCCTGCTGATCAATCCCGGTGACATGCTCGGCAAGGACATGATTCCCGGCTTCATGCTGCTGGACAGCGAGAAACTTGCGGTCCACAGGATCGAGGTGGGGGAACGGCTGCATTTCGATGACTGAACCTGCCGAACCCACGAAAACAGGCCCGGTTACCATACGGCAATCAGCCAACCATCACACCGCCAACAACCTATCATTATGACACAGGAACGATTCGAAGAACTGTTTGACACCAGAAACATCGGCCGCAGCAAACTGCAGCCGGGCGACCGGATCAAGGCGATCGTGGCCGGCATCGACGGCGAGAATGTCTTTCTGGACGTGGGCCTCAAGAGCGAAGGCGTGATGAGTACGGCCGAGATCCGTGACGCCGGGGGCGAACTCACCATCCAGCCCGGTGATACCATCGAGGTCTTTCTTCTCTCCCGGCGCGGGGGCGAGATGATCTTCACGACCAGGATCGGCTCCGGCCAGGCATCGCTGCAGGAGCTGGAAGAGGCCTTCCACTCCGGCATCCCGGTGGAAGGACGCGTCACCGGCGAGATCAAGGGCGGATTCTCGGTCACCATGGCCGGTCAGCGGGCCTTCTGTCCCTACTCGCAGATGGATATCCGCCGGGTGGAGGATCCGGAGGACTACCTGGACAAGTCCTTTTCCTTCAGGATCATCGAGTTCTCGAACCGTGGCCGCAATATCATCGTCTCGGCCCGTGCCGTCCTGGAGGAACAACGGGCCCGGCAGCGGGAAGAGCTGCAGCAGACCCTGGAGGAAGGGATGCAGGTCCGGGGCACCGTCACCTCGATCCGTGATTTCGGCGCCTTTGTCGATATCGGCGGCGTGGACGGCCTGATCCCGATCTCGGAGATGGCCTG
>DRKI01000076.1 GCA_011051875.1 Desulfobulbus sp.
ATAACCTACCGGTTCATCCTCTACCGGCTGCCCATACTCTATGAATGGCAGGGAGAAAAATAGCAACCACCGCCGGCAGCGGACCCCGGCCACCGGGGCCCGCTGCCGGCGGCAACCGTGACCCGGCCGCACCGGAAAGCACGGATTGCAACCACCCGGAATCTCCGGCAAGGATAGCGGTCACGGTCACGTAAGCAGACAGTCACGGATCAGGTGGATATGCAATTACCTTGACCTCAACCGAGCGATTTCCATTGGTGCCCCAAACGCGGGTTTTGTGGTGTTACGTTGCAGTAGCCCTGCACGGAACACCACAGGCGGAGCAGCGAAGCAGATGCAGATAGATGAAACCTCGATTCGGAAAGGAGTTTCCGGCACACCATGACGCACTTCTTACAGAACATGGAAATCAGGAAAACATTTCAGGTCATGACCGGCATCATCATCCTGCTGCTTGTCTCCATCACCGGTCTTGGTGTCCGCCAGTACCTCCTCTATCGGCACTGTGACCAGGTCGTTGCCCGCAGCAACGACCTGCTCTTCCAGTTCACGTCCATCAAGGAACATATCAACGAGGCCCTGCTCACCGGCAGCCATCTCGACGTCCAGGAGATCAGCCGGGAGATCCGCAGCTTTGACAAGGAACTGAAGACCATCATCAACGATATCCTTATCCCGGAGGAGTTCAAACTCTCCTTTATTTCCCAGATCGACCTGGTCGGCCTGGTGGTCCAGCTCAGGTCGGTGCAGGAAGAAGGCGGGCAGCAGGCGGAAAAGATCCGCCGGCTGAACCGGTCCCTCCGCTCCATCAGCGGCCGGTTTCTTCGCTTCCATGAACTGTTGGCAGGATACACCAACTCGCTGCTGCTTGGCCTGCACAAGGTGATTGTCGGCACACTGGCCCTGGTGGTCTTCATCATGAGCAGCATGCTGTTCCTGATAAACCGCACCCTGGCGGAGCCCCTGCTGCGGCTCAGCCGAACCGTTCTTGCCGCCCTGGAGGAGAACGGCGATACCGATCAGAAAAGGGCGATCTCCATCCAGGCGCTGGAAAAACTGATTGAACGGGTCACCAGGGAAAAAACCCTCCTGACCAACATGCTGCGCTGCCTGGAAAATGCCCTCCAGACCCTGACCGTGGAAATGAACGACCAGGAGCGTTGGGAAACCCTCTGCCAGGCCCTGCTGACCAACCCGGACTACATCATGGTCTGGGCCGGCATGGTGAACGAGGGCCGCTCCTACCCGGTGCCGGTGGCGGGATGCGGCTGCCTGGCCCACGCCCCCATCGAGTGTCAGCAACTGGTGCGCTACCTGCGGGAGTTCTGCCGCCAGGGCGCCACGCTGTGCACCACGGCCATCAGCGCCATGGAGAGCGGCCGGCCCTGCATCGGCACCACGTCGCTCGGCGGGATTCCAGAACTGGCCAACGCGCCCCTGCCTTTTGATCCCGACCAGGTGGCCTGCGCCTCGTTTCCGGTGGCAGGCGGGGATGGCACCCTGGGCGTGATCACCATCTGCTCACCGGAGCCCGACAGCTTCGGACCGGTCCAGATGGAGATGCTCAACCTGCTCATGCAGCAGGTCATCCAGGTCCAGACGCGGAACAGGGCCGGTACCATGGTGAGCATGGAAAACATTTTCCGGCTCTACCAGTTTTCGATCATCGGTGCCCTGGCCGCCGACGTGGCCCACGAGATGACCAATATCGCCAATGGCTCACTGAACTACTCCCAGGCCCTCATCGACCTTGCCTCGGATTCGCAGCGGAATGAGGAAGAGACCAGGATTCTGCGGCGGCTCCATGCCGAGGAACAAAAAATCTGCCGCCTCTCGGCCACCCTGCACCGGATCGCCGGCCGGTCCGCTGCCGAGGCGGAAAAGTCCAGGCCGGCCAGGCTGATCGAAGAAATTCTCCAGCTCGTGCAGGGACAACTCAAACGCGAGCGAATCGATATCCAGGCCGATCTTGATGAAAGGTTGCCCGAAATCACGATACAGACCGCAAAACTGCAGATTGTCCTGCTGACCATACTCGAGAAGATCCGCGCCTCCCTGCTCAGGCAGAACCCGGCGATCCGGCAGCAGATTCACGTTTCCTGCCTCCGGGACCCCGGCAATCCAGACCACCGGCTTCTTATCAGGATCGACAACTGCCCCGTGGAGATGCACATGGAAACCGGGCCGCCGGGACCGTGGCCCTCATTGGCCGCCTGCAGGCAACTGGTTCAGTCCATGGACGGGAACCTGATCTTCGAGGAAACAGGCCAGGACAATACCCGCTGCTCCATCAATCTGCCCCTGGCCTGATCGGCAACAGGCCTGCGCCGGAGCATGGCCATGCCCGGCAGATGCAAGGCATCCTCATCGTCGCAAACGTTCACGGCACCCGGACTCATCGTCCGTCATCCCGTAACCGATCCCATCCTCAAAACCTGTTGCCCCGTATCTGCGCAGGTGTGCCGGCTCACCACAGGCCCTCTGTGCGGGCCGTCGCGACCGTGCAGAAACGGGGTGCCTGTGACAATCCAGTCATCCCTGTGCCACAGTAGCGGTGCATCTGCAACAATTCCACCATCCATGCCACGCTTCTGCGGGAGAACAATCCTTCTCCGCCCACCCCGGACAAGGGATCGACAGCCTGCATCCTTGGCAAAATTTACTTTGAAATTCACCACAATACACGATCAGCGGGGCCCAGGGACCGCTTCTGGCACTGCACATGCAAAAGAGAGCACAAGGGAGCATCAAACCATCCGGAACCATTCACCCGGGGAGAAGCCGCCATGAAGACAGAGACCTTTTCAACAACGGAAATCCCGATGGATATCGAGCATGAAATCTCAACCTTTCTCCTGGCCGTCTGCCTGGTCATGGCCGCCCTCATCGCTGTATGGAGTTTTGCCTGCCTGATCGGCGGACTGACCATAAACGGCCCTGCCGGGTTGATGAAAGGATTTATCATTGCCGTAACCGGTGGATGAGCCACCGCCTTTCACGCCTGCCCTCCTCTTCACTCTTCCCGCACCAGCGCCACAAAGGTTCTCTGCCTGCCCGGGTTTTCCCGGCCCGCTTCCGTCACACGGCCGGCAAAGATGATCCGGCAACAGGCAAGGATCCGGGCGACTGTCCGGCCGCCGGCCCCGGACAGTAAGCATCCATGCTCGTCTGCAGGTGCTGGCCCGCATACTTCACAAGCGCTCTGCTGCAAGGTCCGAAAACAGCATGCCTGCTGCGTCACAGCGCAAAAAGGATTCACCGGAATATTTCACATATGCTTGCGGACCTTTTTGCGCTGTTCCTTGCATTCATGGCATTTTCAGACCTTTCGCGACGACCCTTGCGAAATATGGGGCCAGGGACCAGGATCCCCCTTCGGGACAGCAACCTCTCCACAATAGTTTGCAACAGTTGCAACACATTCGTGCCTTCGGCGCATCCCCTTCTGCCACACCACTGTCGTGCCAGGTGTCGCACCCGGCTCTTGTTCCGTACCGCCAGCCACGAGCCTCCAATTGGCCGCATGAAAAACAAACTGTTTTTTCAAACCGTTAGGGACCAAAAGAGCTGCCAGGTCCGCTATTGGCATCCCCCATGCAGTACATAAGGCAAACAACCTGCAAAATACCAGCGACACAATCGACAAGGAGGACATCATGAGAGCTACAAGCACAGCAAAGACCGAGACGAGAACGGATGTCGGATACGAGGTTTCACGGTTCACCCTGGGCGTTGGCATGGCCCTGGCAGCCCTGGTTGGAATGTGGGGATTTGCCTGCATGATCGGCGGCCTGGCAACCTGCGGCGGCGGACAGCTTCTGCGGGGATTCCTGACCGCAATCACCGGCGGATGACCCTCTGGCCACCGAACACTGCCTGCCGTCACGGCAGGCAGTGACATGATGGCACACCAGCACCCATTTGCGCAGGAGAATAACAAATGAAGGAACAAAAGAACAAAAGAGCGGCCATGGTGGTCCTCGGCTTCGGCGCCATCATCGGCTTATGGGCAACAGCGGCACTGATCGCGGCCCTGCATGACGCCGGATCCATCACCGCGTTGGCCCGGCAGTACATGATCGCCACCGGCATGATCACACCAGTGCACACGCTGGTGGACTATTACACCCACATCAAGGGCATCGAATACCTGATCTGTGCGGCATTCTTTGTCGCCTTCCCCATCTTTTTCAACTACGTCAACAGGGAAAAAAAGAGCGTCAGGATCCGCAATTGAAGACACCGGCCACTTTGCCAGAATGAAAGAAAACCCGGCCATGGCCGGGTTTTCTTTTTAGCTGGCAATCACTGCCCACAGTGACCAGCCCGCTTCGTCCCCGCAACTCGCCCAGCAATGTCACAACCAGGATCAGGAACCGGCTGTAGTCATCATGGCCGTGCCCGCTCCAGCGGAGGAGGCCTTCTTTTGCACGGCAGACCTATCCTGAAAAAAGCGCAACACCATGTTGCATCCGCAGACGTTTCCGCCACACCCCGTGCAACACTCATGTAGCACGGGGTGTGGCAAGGCAACCAGCCCTGCGACACCCCCGGGGCCTCTTGCTGATGACAAGAATAATAGCTCTGCAATTACAACTGGTTACAAAAACTTGCACAACAGGCCTTTCTTGTCGTTTTCTGGCACCGTTGATGCAACATCAAGGGCAAAGAGAACCGATCACAGAACAAATACTTAAACGATACAGGAGGACACCATGAAGGCTATCACCACTGCAAAGACCGAGAC
>DRKI01000077.1 GCA_011051875.1 Desulfobulbus sp.
AGGCGGAACTCGCCATCCAGACCGAACGCTACAAGGAGGCCGGCACCCTGCTCCGGCGGGACGATATCGCCTATACCGGCCGGGCAGAGTTCCTCCGCCTCCTGCGCCAGGCAGACAGCGCCTACGGCCAGGGCAGGATGATCCGGGCCCTGGTCGCCTACATGCAGCTGGACAGGCGATCGGACATCATATCTTCCCATCCCCGATCGCTGGCCAACTTCAGCGACACGCTCTACACCCACCAGCGGTATGGTGATGCCGCTGACCGGTACCAGCGTCTCTCGGACCTGCTCGCCGACCGGCCCGGCCGCGACCTGGTCCTGTTCAGGCTGGCCATGAGCCGCCTCAAGAACGGGACGCCCCAGCGCCCGGTCATCACCCTTCTCCTGCAGATCCAGAACGCCTACCCGGGCACCGAGGGTGCCTTTCGTGCAACCATGAAACAGACGGACCTGCAGTATCTTGCCGGCAACCTGGCTAGCCGGGAGGCGATCCGGGAATATGAACAGATCGCGGAAAAGGCCAACCGGATCGAGCTGCGGGAAGAGGCCTCGGTGAAGGAGGCGGTCGTCTACGCCCTGGCAGGCGACAACCAGCACGCTGTCACGCTTGCCATGCAGATCCTGCGCGACTTCCAAAGCGGGCGGCTGCGGGTAACCACCCAGGCCCTGATCATCGAACGGTTGCCCCTGGTCCTGAAACAACTGATCAGGGACGGCCAGTACGTCAGGGCGCTGGTCCTGGCCAAACAGAACCGGGGCTACTTTATCCGCGGCTGGCTCAAAACCGATCTGCTCTACGATCTCGCCAGGGCCTACACCAGGCTCGGGGTCTACGACCGGGCCGTCCGCACCTATCAGTACATCTTCGACGTCAGCGACGGCGCCCGGCGGGAAAAGGTCTACCTGCCGCTTCTTGCCGCGCTCTTTGAGGACGGCAGGTATGAACTGGTGGAAGACTATGCCGACCGCTTCTTTTTCCGCTATCCCCGCAGCCCGGATCTGCCGCGCGTCTTCCTGTACCGGATCAGGGCGCTCCGCCGCTCGGGACACCTTGACATGGCCGCCCGTCTTCTCGACAGGAAGGACCGCCCTGCATCGGACGAGATCGACCTGGCCGCCGCCTCGATCTATGCCGATCTCGGCCGCTGGCAGGATGTGATCCGTATCCTGTCCCGACCCGGCATGGCGGCGGTGACAGCGGGCGGCCGGCACGGCTATGAACTGGCCGAGGCCTACTTCCAGACCGGCCGCTATGACCTGGCAAGACCCATCTATGAACGTCTGCAGCAGGAAGACGACTTCCGCGACCTGGCCATGTTCCGGCTGGCGCGCATCGACCTGGAGCAGGGCCGAAAGAGGCAGGCCCTAAACGAGTTCCGGCAACTGGCCGAAAAAGGTAAAGATCCTCTGTGGATCAAACTGGCAAAAGAGGAGATCAGGATCCTGGAGCTGGAACCGGAAGTCCGGAAGTGAAGTGAACAACGACTGCTCCGGCCCCCGGCTGCCGGTCTCCGCCCAATCATCAGCCAAGGAGAGACGCCATGCCCTTTATCCAGCAATTTGACCCGACCCTGCGCATGCTGCAGAAGGTCCTTGACCTGCGATCGGAAAACCAGCAGGTCATCAGCTCCAATATCGCCAATGCCGACACCCCCGGCTATGCGCCGGCTACCATGGAATTCGAGCAGCAGCTCCACGATGCCATGTTCGGCGGCAGCCTGAAACCAGTGGTGACCCGGGCCGGCCACATCCCGGTGACGCCCTCTGATGTGTCGCAGGTCCAGGGTACCATCACCCGCCAGCCGGATACCACGGGCATCGGCGATGAAAACGGGGTCAGCGTCGACAGGGAGATGATCCGGCTGGCTGAGAACGAGATCCTCTACGAGGCCGCCGTGACCATGCTCAACAAAAAACTTGCCGCCCTGAAATACGTTGCCGGCGATGGCAGGTAACTTGCATAACCTTCTGTGCATCCGTGCCAGATCCAAGACAGAGGAGACACCATGGACCTGTTCACCACGTTTGAAATCGCGTCCTCGGCCCTGAAGGCCCAGCGTATCCGGCTCAACACCATCAGCTCCAACATCGCCAATGCCGAGACCACGTCCACGCCCGAAGGCGGCCCCTACCGGAAGAAATCGGTCTACTTCGAGTCTACCAGCATCCCTTTCAGGGAACATTTGAGCACGAGCATGAAGGATGCCGCGCACGGGGTCAGGGTGGCGCGTATCATCGAGGACCGGGACCCGGGCCGCAAGGTCTACGACCCCACCCACCCGGATGCCGACCCGGAAGGGTACGTGGAGATGCCCAATATAAGCGTACTCAAGGAGATGGTGGACATGATGTCCGCCACCCGCTCCTACGAGGCCAACACCACGACCATCAAGTCGGCCAAGCGCATGGCGCTCAAGGCCCTTGAAATAGGGAGGTAGATAGATGCAGTCCATCCAGGGTCTCTCCGCTTTCGGCCTGAAGCAACCTGATGCCACCTCTCCGGTGGAGCGGGTGGAGCAGAGTTTTGCCAAAATAATGACAGACATGGTCTCCCAGGTCAATGACCGGCAGCAGGCCGCTGACCGGGCCGTGCAGGAGGTCCAGGCAGGCGGGGCAAAGAACCTGCACGAAGCCATGATCGCCCTGGAAGAGGCGGATATCTCCCTGCGTTTCCTGGTTCAGGTCCGCAACAAGGCCATGGAGGCCTACCAGGAGATCATGCGACTCCAGGTCTAGCCCTGACCTGCACCCGCTGTTCCCCGCTTCCACCTGAACCGGCCGTTTGCCGGGACCGGAGCGGCCCACCTGAAACAATCACGGACTGATTCGGCAAGCGCCATGGCAGAAGAACATACCGCAACTCCCCAGGAGACCAGGCCGGAGAACGGCTGGCAGGTCCTGGTCAACCAGATCCGGCAGTGGCCCCTGTCGCGCAAGATCGCTCTCGGGGCCGTGACGGCCGTCTCCATCGCCCTGTTCGCCTTCATCATCATCCAGGCCCGGACCGCTGATTACCAGCTTCTCTATGGCAATCTCAACGAATCCGACGCAGCGTCGATCGTCGACTGGCTCAAGAGCAAGAACATCCCCTACCAGATAAAGGACAACGGCCGTTCCATCCTGGTCCCGGCCGCAAACCTCCACGAGACCAGGCTCAGCCTGGCCTCTGCCGGCCTGCCCCAGGGCAGCGGAGTGGGCTACGAAATCTTCGACAAACAGTCCTTTGCCCTCACCGACTTTGTCCAGAAAGTCAACTACACCCGCGCCCTGCAGGGCGAGCTGGCCCGGACCATTGCCTCGCTCGGCCCGGTGGAGTCGGCCCGGGTCCACCTGGCCCTGCCGGAAAAGCGATTGTTCAAAAACCAGCAGAAACCTCCCACCGCATCTGTTATTATCAAACTGAAGGCCGGTCACCGCCTCAGCGAATCCCAGGTCCAGGGTATCGTGCACCTGGTATCAAGTTCCGTGGAAGGTCTGAGCCCGGAGCACGTCACCGTGATCAACCAGAACGGCAACGTGCTCACCCGCTCCACCGAGGGCGGCCTGGCCGGGAACCTGTCACCGGACATGCTGGACTACCAGCTCCAGGTGGAACGGCACCTGGAAGAACGGGCCCAGGCCCTGCTGGACAAGGCCCTGGGCAACAGACAATCCATGGTCCGGGTCACGGCCCAGCTCGACTTTGCCCGGTTCGAGAAGACAGAGGAGACGTATGACCCCGAGGAGCCGGTGATCCGCAGTGAACAGGTGACCGAGGAAAAGACAGGTTCCGAGATCGTGGGCGGCATTCCCGGCGTTCAGTCGAACCTGCAGGGAAACACCGGCCAGGCCGCCGGCTCCACCCCGCCCTCCAGCCGCAGCCAGCGGACCACCAACTACGAGATCAGCAAGGTGGTCTCCAGGACGGTGAACCCGGTGGGGACCATCAGGAAAATATCCGTGGCCGTCCTGGTGGCGGACAAGATCATCCCGGCCACGGACAAGGAGCCGGAAAAGACGGTCCCCCGCAGCGAGGAGGAACTCAACTCGCTGAAAAACATGATAAGCTCGGCCCTGGGTATCGACAAGACCCGCGGCGACAAGATTGAAGTCACCTCCATGCCCTTTACGGAAACAGGGCAGGAAAAAGAGGCTGAAGGCGTCTCAGGCACCACCGTGTACGAATATATGCCGCTCATACGCTACGGCCTGCTCCTGGTCGCCGGGCTCCTGGTCTACCTCCTCATGATCAGGCCCCTGATCAAGACCCTGCGCGAGGATGTGACCCAGCATTTCAAGACCGTGCAGGAGCTCGAGGCTGAACAGCAGCGGACGAAAGAGGCCCGCCGGGAACAGGAACAGCGGGCCCTGGCACAGGATCCCCTGCTCAGGATCCGCAAGGATATCGAAGAAAACCCGGTTTTTGCCGCCCACGTGCTGAAGAACTGGATCCACGAGAAAGGCTGACGGAAACGCCATGGTGTCGATCGACAAGTTGACAGGGACCACCAGGGCCGCCATCCTGCTCATGTGCCTGGGCGAGGAGCTGGCGGCCAGGGTCATGCGTGAACTCTCCGACGAGGAGATCTTCAAGGTGACCCGGGCCATGGCCGAGATCGAGCACATCCCCGAGGACGTGCGCAAACGCGTGCTGGAGGATTTCGAGCTGGACACCGAGTCCCAGGCCGGCATGGTCATCAAGGGCCAGGAGTTCGCCAAGAAGACCATCGCCGGTACAGGCAGCGAGGAGCGGGTCAAGAGCCTGATGCGCCAGTTCATCACCGGCACCGAGTCCAGGCCCCTGGAGACCATTGCCAAGATGCAGCCGGTCATGGTGGCCGGCCTGCTGGAGCGCGAGCATCCCCAGACCGTGGCCCTCATCCTCTCCACCCAGACCGCGGCCCATGCCAGTGCCATCATTACCCACCTGCCCGAGGACAAGCAGGCGGACATCGTCTACCGCATCGCCACCATCGACAAGGTCTCGCCCGGGGTCATCGACCGGATCGAAGATGCCCTGAACCGGGAGATCGGGGTGGTGGTCGGCGACCAGGACCAGCGGCAGGTGGGGGGTATTCCCAAGGTGGTGGAGATCCTGGACAACATGGAAAACAACCTGGATGCGGACATCCTGGACAGCCTGGAAGAGGTGGACCCGGACATGGTGGAAGACATCCGCAAGCAGATGTTCACCTTCGAGGACCTGGTCAACCTGGACGGCCGCTCCCTGCAGATGATCCTGCGCGAGGTCAACAACGACTCCCTGACCATGGCCCTGAAGACCGCGTCCGACGAACTGAAGGAGAAGATCTTCGCCAACATGTCGGCCCGGGCCGCGGACATGATCCGTGACGACCTGGAGGCCCTGGGGCCGGTCCGTCTCTCCGAGGTCGAGGCCATGCAGCAGACCATTGTCAAGATCGCCATGAAACTCGAGGAGGAAGGCAAGCTGGTTCTCGGCAAGGGAGGCGGCGATGAGTTCGTCTAAGGTTTTCAAGGACGACCCATCCTTTACCCCCATCACCCTCATCCAGGAGGAAATCCAGGCCAACGGCGGGCAGCGGGAGGTCCCGGAATGCGATGACGCTCTCCGGCCGCCGGCTGAAGCCGTCGGGGAGGCCGAGGTTGCGGAGATACCGCCTGCCCCGGAACCGGAACCGGTCGAGGCCCCTGAACCGGTGGAGGTCGATATCGAGGCCATCCGGCAGGAGGCCTATGACCAGGGCGTCCGCGACGCCCGGGAGAAGATCCGGGACGAGGTGCGGCAGGTCCTCTCCTCCTTCCGCCAGGCCTGCCAGGACCTGGTCCGCCTGCACAGCTCGATCCTGGAACAGAGCCGGGGTGACATGATCAACCTGGTCATCGCCCTGAGCCGGAAGATCATCGGCCTGGAACTGCGCACGGGCCGCGATACCATCGCCGCCACCCTGCAGGCGGCCGTGGACCACGCCATTGCCAGTGACGAGTATGTCATCATCCTCCATCCCGACGACCTGGCCCAGGCCCGGGAGATGGAACCCGCCCTGGTCGAATCGGTGCGCGGGCTCAAGCACATCGTATTTCGCACCTCCAGCGAGATCACCCGGGGCGGCTGCCGCCTGGAATCCAACACCTGCGCCGTTGACGCCACCATCGAGGCGCAACTGGAGACAGCGCGCGAATTCCTCGAGCAGGAGGTCTCCAACCTGGAGGGGCTGCTGCCCGGGCCGGATGATGATACCCCTTCCCCTGCGGCCCAGGAGTCCGGCCAGCCGGCCGGGGACGGGAGCGCCACCGATGAGGCCCCCTGATGAAGGCCCTGCCCGAGGCCGTCACCAACCTGTCCCTGATCCGCGTCTACGGCAAGGTACGCCGCATCGTCGGCCTGGTGGTGGAGGGCCACTGTCCCCGTTCCTCCATCGGCTCCCTCTGCGAGATCACCCCCCTGGAGGAGGGGCCGCCGGTGCCGGCCGAGATCGTCGGCTACAGCAATGACCAGGCCCTGCTCATGCCGCTCGGCGAGCTGCGCGGCCTGGGTCCGGGCAGCCTGATCCGGGTTCGCAAGGAGAGCGCCACCATCAAGGTGGGCGATCAGCTTCTCGGCAGGGTCATCGACGGCATGGAGGCCCCCCTGGATGAAGGACCGCCGCTCCACCTGCAGCAGGAGATGCCCCTCTACGGCCTGCCGCCCGGGCCCATGCAGCGGCGCCCCATCAGCGAGCCCATCGACCTTGGCATCCGGGCCATCAACGGCCTGCTCACCTGCGGGCTCGGACAGAGGATGGGGATCATGGCCGGCTCCGGGGTGGGAAAGAGCGTGCTGCTCGGCATGATGGCCAAGTATGCCACCGCCGATGTCAACGTGATCGCGCTCATCGGCGAACGGGGCCGCGAGGTGCGCGAGTTCATCGAACGGGACCTGGGACCGGAGGGGTTGCGCCGCTCGGTCATCGTGGTGGTGACCTCGGACCAGTCCCCCCTGCTGCGTATGCGCGGCGCGTTCGTCGCCACCGCCATCGCCGAATTCTTCAGCGGCCAGGGCAAGAACGTTCTCCTGATGATGGACTCGGTGACCCGCTTCGCCATGGCCATGCGCGAGATCGGCCTGGCCGTGGGCGAGCCGCCCACCACCAAGGGATATACCCCCTCGGTCTTCGCCACCCTGCCCAAGCTCCTGGAACGGGCCGGCAGCTTCACGGGCAAGGGCTCGATCACCGGTCTCTACACGGTACTCGTGGACGGTGACGACCTGACCGAACCGGTGGCCGACGCGGTCCGCTCCATCCTGGACGGCCATATCGTCCTCTCCCGCGATCTCGCGGCCAAGAACCACTATCCGGCCATTGACGTCATGATGTCCACCAGCAGGGTCATGCGTGACATCGTCCGCCCCAGGCACATCGAGCTGGCCGGCAAGATCCGCAACGTGATCGCCGTCTACCGCGACTCCGAGGACCTGATCAACATCGGCGCCTATGCCGAGGGCAGCAATCCGAAGATCGACTATGCCATCTCCAGGATCGATGCCATCAACTCGTTTCTGCAGCAGGGATTTGATGAATCCTGTTCCCTGGACGATACCATCCGCCAGATGGGAAGCCTGGTCAGCGACCGCAAGGGCAGCGACCGCAGGCGGGCACCGAGAAAGGGCAGAGACAGGCGCCGGCCGGACCGTGCCTCGTGAGCAGCGCCGGACACGCCTGATCAGGCGCCACCCCCGGACGGAACGTACGTTGCGAGGATGTGAAAACAGCGAGTTGTTCATTCCGTGACCGGTTGCAACAGAACAGTTGCCTCTCTGCAACCCGTGACCTGCCACACCCCCCGGGAGGAACCATTGAAACCCTTTACCATGGACTCCGTTCTCACCTACCGGCAGCAACTCGAGGATGCGGCCCGGCAGGAACTCTTCAGGGCCCTCGAACAGAAGGCCGGGCTGCGCAGACAGCTCCGCCGGGTGGAGGATGAGCTGACCACGCTCTACCGCAACCTGGAACAGGAAAGAAAGGCCACCACCGCACAACGGCTGATCATGTATGAACGGCGGATACATATCGTCCGGGAACGCCTGGCCAGGCTCGAGGAAGAGATGGACCGCCAGCAGGAACGGGTCAGACAGCGACGCCGACACCTGCTCAAGGCCAGCCAGGAACGTAAGGTCCTGGAAAAGCTGCGGGAACAGCAGAACAGAAACTATCGTAACCATCTCAACAGGAAAGAGGCGCAGATGCTTGACGAGATCGCGGTCCTCTTCCATGAACGCTGACAATTCGCCCGGACCACACCAGGAGCCGCCACCATGTCCCGATCACTGCTCTGCCTTGCCGTGCTGATCGTTCTCCTCTTCCCTGCCATTATGTCCGGCGCCGGACAGGATACCCCGGCCGCTTCCGGAACGGTCGATACAACGAAGCCCGGTGAGCCGAAGTACAGTTCCGTGGAAGAGCGCCGCCTGCTCGTCGCCTTGCAGCAGGAACGGCAGAACCTGGTCCGGGAACGTGAAGCCCTGGACCGGAAGAAAAAGGAACTAAAGAGATTACAGGCCGAGGTCGATAAGAAACTTGATCAACTGAAAAAGGAACGGCTGCGCCTGGAGGAGCTATTGGCGGAAAAGGACGCGGCGGAGCAAAAGAAAATTCGGGAACTCAGCAAGATGTATGAAAAAATGTCTCCGGAAAAGGCAGCCAGGATCTTCACCGATCTGGACCAGGAGCTGGCGATCTCGCTCCTGGCCAACATGAAGACCAAGGCGGCGGCCAGGATACTCAACAACATGGACAGGGAAGCGGCAGCCAGGCTGACCACCGCTTTCTCCTCCCTGGATGGCAAGTAGGTCGAACCATGCAAGCGATGCCTGTCATGCCCACCGATACCAAGGCGCCGCCGGCCCCCACTGACCAGGCAGCGGCCATCGGCCGGGATGGTGCAAAGTTCCGCAGCCACCTTGCCGCCGCGACCGGCAGGCAGGCGCGGCAACAGGGAGCCGACCGCGACGGCGGCACGCCTTCGTCCGCGACCGCGGCCGCTTCCGGCCCGGATCCGGACAACCATCACCAGGTTGAAGACCGCCTGCCCGGCAGAAAAGAAAAACCGGTGCAGCCCGAAACCGTGGCCGAACAGGCAACCGCCCCCGGTGCAGGGACGCAGGAGGTTTCTCCGGCCGCGATTCTTGCCCTTGCCGCCCTGACCGGTACCAAGGTCGGCAGCGAGGCGCCACCGCTGCAGCCTGCACAAGGCGGGGGCCGGAACCCGTCCGTCCCTGCCCAGGCCGCGGTTTCCCCGCAATCGGCAAACAGCCGGACCACCCCTTCCGGGACGGACGGACGGCTCCCGGTATTCCCGCTCGAATCCCTGCGTCTCCAGACCGATCTTCCGGCCACCAAACAGACCGTTCTTCCGGCCACCGAACAGACCGATCTTCCGGCCACCACAACAGCCCGGACCGGCAGCATGAAGAATGGTCCGGCCGCGGCAGGCGGCGAAGTGGTGGTGGAGCGCTGGGCCGCAACCTTTTCCACCAGGACGACCCAGGCAGGGCCGGAAATCAACACCGCTGCCGGATCTGCCACAGCAGCAGACAACGACTCCACCATCGGCCAGACCCTGGTAAGCGTGCAGCGCATCCCGGACAACGAGGAGATGCTGTCATCGGCACCGCCTGCCGGCGCCAGGGCATCCCGGATGGACACAGGTGGCCAGCGACAGGATATCAACAGCAGTTACATCCACGCCAACCTGCCCAACCAGGCGACCCGGGGCGACACCGGACCCGGAAATGGTCAACAGTCCGGTGACCAGGGGCAGGATGCACCGGATCTCCGGAGCGGAGGCGACCAGGTCCGACAACAGCAGGCTCCGCCGGCTCCCGGGGACCAGCCGCTGGTCTTTTCCCTGGACCAGGCAGGCGGCGTCGGCGCAACCACGGGACAGCAGTCGGTGAGCCAGGCCACGACCCTGCACCAGACATCCGGACTGCCGGTCAGCGATGCCCATGTCATGGACCAGGTGATCCAGCACTTCCACGCGAATCGCCAGCTCGAATCCGGAACCGTGGTCCTCAGGCTGCACCCGCAGGAGCTCGGAGAGCTGCGCATGGAGATCAAGGTGGAACAGGACAACATCAAGGCCCACGTCACCACCAACAACCCCCAGGTCCAGGATATCCTCGACCGGCACCTGCCCCGGTTGCGGGAGGCCCTGGAACAGCAGGGCATGACCCTGGAACAGATGCAGGTGACCGTGGCCACGGGCGACAACAGCAACACCCAGCTCTTCCAGGAGCACCGGGGCAGGCAGCAGACGCGGCGCCCGGTACGTCCCATCGGGAGCCGGCAGCAGGTCTTTACCCTGGCAGACGAAGAACCGGATCCCGGTCCACAGACCGATGACAAGAAGCTGAGCATCCTGGCCTGAACCAGGGGCCCGAACACCTGAGCAAGGGCCCCGGCGAAGACAACAAGGAGTGACGAGCATGGCATACATACCTGGGATATCACAGGGTTACACGACAGCAGAGGCTGCGGCCCGGCAAAAGAACGACAATTCGGGCGACAAGCTGGGCCTGGATGACTTCCTGACCCTGCTCGTGGCCCAGCTCCAGAACCAGGATCCGCTCAACCCCACCGACTCCACGGAATTCACGGCCCAGCTGACCCAGTACAGCCAGCTCGAGCAATCCATCAACATGAACGACAACATGGAGGAACTCCTGGATATCCAGAGAAGTTCGGACCGGCTCTCCGCCCTGTCCCTCATTGACAAGCAGGTCCTGGTCCAGGGTTCTTCCTTTGCGCTCGAGGAAGGCGGTGCCGAAATCGGCTACCAGGTCAACGGCGATATCAGCGACCTGGCCATCACGATCCGCAACCAGTCCGGCGGCACGGTGGCAACACTCTACCCGTCCGATCTTGGCCCGGGGAACCATTTCATTACCTGGGACGGGCTGGACAGGTTTGGCGAACCTCTGCCCGCCGGCCCGTATGAAATCAGCATCGAATCCCTCAACAACGGAACAGACGGGGACAACGTGGTTGTGCCGCTGGTCTACACGGATGTCACCGGGGTTGACATGAGCGGCAACGAGGCCATCCTCCTGACCGCAAGTGGCGAGTTCAACCTCTCCGCAGTCCAGGGGGTATACGAGCATCGGAACAGGCAATCGTCCGAGCCAGGGGAAGGTGAGGAGGAATCGCCGGTGGAACCAGATGAAGAGAATGTCTCTGCTGCAACGGATGGCGCGGGGATGGTTGAAGGCAGTGCCGTATCCGACGACACCCTGGAGATTGCGGCAACCGAAACCACGAACGGGCAGGATCCCGAGTAACAGGCCCTGCCGCCGCATCGTTCAGATCCTTCCGATTATCCAGAGCAAAACACGCAGGAGGTTGCAATGGGCATTCAAAGCGCGATGTTCAGTGGAGTCAGCGGACTCAACACCAACGCCCAGGCCATGAGCGTCATCGGCAATAACCTGGCAAACACCAATACCCTGGGGTTCAAGGGAGCGAGAACCGTCTTCTCCGACCTGCTTTCCAGCACGATCAGCGGCTCCGGGGGGATCTCCCAGGTGGGACGCGGTGTCAACGTCTCCGTGGTCGACAACATCTTCAGCCAGGGGACGTTCGAGACCACCGCCTCTTCCACCGACGTGGCCATCGAGGGGGACGGGTTCTTCCTGCTCAAGGAACCCGGCAACGACACGACCTTCTACAGCCGGGCCGGTGCCTTCCGCTTCAACGAGGACGGATACCTGGTCAATCCGGAGGGTTTTCATGTCCAGGGCAAGGCCTATGACGCGGACGGCAACCTGATCCCGGCCGACCCCACCGATATCTATGTTCCCAATGCGGGCCTGGTCCCGGCCAAGGCCACCGACGAGATGACCTACAACACCAACCTGGACGCGGCATCGGAGATCCCGGCCGGCGGATGGCCGGCCTGGGATCCCGACGATACCGGGACGTACAACTATACCGCCTCCACCCAGATCTTCGATTCCCTGGGCGAATCCCATATCGTCTCCATGTACTGGCGGATCAACGACCCGGCCACCAATACCTGGGACTGGTTCTACGAGGTTCCTGACGCCAACGGCGGGGCCGGCATGCAGGGGCAGGGCGCACCACAGCTCGTTTTCAATGCCGACGGTACCCTGCCCGACACCGACGGTGACGGGGTTGCCGATCCGGTGGCCGGGGTCCTGCCCGCCATCGACTGGCAGAACGGATCTGATCCAACCAACCTCACTGTCAACTTTGACTGTACCCAGTTCGATTCCGACTCAGTGGTCATTGCCCAGGACCAGAACGGCTATGCGGCAGGCAACCTGACCAGCGTCGACATCGATGGCACAGGCACTGTCATCGCCTCCTATTCCAACGGCGAGATGGTCAATATCGCCAGCCTGGTACTGGGCAAGTTCAAGAATCCCAACGGGCTTTCCCTTGCCGGATCCAACCTCTACACGGCCACCAATGAATCCGGCACCCCGCGCGTCGGTCTTCCGGGCCCCGAGCTGGGCAACATCTTCACCAACTCGCTGGAACAGTCCAACGTGGACATGGGACAGGAATTTGTCAAGATGATCACCATCCAGCGCGGATTCCAGGCCAACTCAAAAATCATCTCCACGGTGGACGAGCTCCTGGGCGAACTGATCAATCTCAAACGGTGATCCCCAGTCAAAAAAATGACACAGGGTCATACCCCCTTCCCCGGGCTTGACCCTGTGTCGCCGGTTACCTGCTCTTTTTCCTGCCCTGCCCTGACCACACCCATCCACACCCGCTCCCGGCCCGCCATGGTGATCCCGTTCCCGGATCATCGCACCCCGACCGATAGCCAAATCACTGGCATTTTACTTGCAAACTCCCGGTTGACACATTGACTGACCGTCGGAAAATACTGTAAACTTTAGCAGACGCGGCATGAAACCGCTGTCACCGGCACCCGAGCCTTCCCGGCAGTTCCTGTCAGGATGGGCCCTCTTGTTCCGCCAACAGGGAAACCAGATTTGGACATTGCAACCGTAATCGGCATTGCCGCCTCATTCGGCCTGATGCTCATGGCCATCCTGCAGGGTGGCAGCCTGAGTATCTTCATCGACGTTCCGTCCATGCTCATCGTCTTCGGCGGCACTGCCGGCGTGGCCCTGATCAACTTTCCGCTCTCCGACGTTCTCAGCATGGTCAACGTGGTCAAGAAGACCTTTCTCTTCAAGGAGGAGGACACCAACAGCCTGATCGCCCAGCTCATGGAGTTTGCCAACAAGGCGAGAAAAGAAGGGATCCTTTCCCTGCAGGGGTCCATCGACTCGGTGGAGGACCACTTTCTGGTCAAGGCACTGCAGATGGCGGTGGACGGCCAGGAACCCGATGATCTCAAGGCCATGCTCAACACCGAGATCGACTATATCCAGGAGCGTCACAACATGGGCGCGGAGATCCTGACCTCGCTCGGCACCATCTCCCCGGCCATGGGCATGGTGGGAACCCTGATCGGACTGGTGCAGATGCTGCAGAACATGAGTGACCCTTCCTCCATCGGACCGGCCATGGCCGTGGCCCTGCTGACCACCTTCTACGGCGCGGTGCTGGCCAACGTCCTCTTCAACCCCATGGCGGGCAAACTCAAGACCCGCTCCAAGACGGAACTGCTGCAGAAGACACTGATCGTGGAAGGCATGGAATCCATTCTCTCGGGCGAGAACCCCAGGGTTATGGAGCAGAAGCTGCACGCCTATATCGCGCCCAAGCTCCGCGAGTCGGTCTTCAACAAGTAAGAGGCGGATACCATGGCTAAAAAGGAACAGGACTGCCCGGCAGGCGCCCCGCTCTGGATGGTCACGTTCAGCGACCTGGTAACCCTGCTGCTGACCTTTTTCGTCCTCCTGCTCTCCATGGCCTCCATGGATCCGGTGAAGTTCATCCAGGCCAAGACATCCATCAAGGACGCCTTTGGCTGGCGGACCAAGGCAGCGCCCACCAGGTACAGCCTGCCCATCCTGCCCTCGCCGCCGGTGGCCAAGTTTTCGCCCATTCCGCAGGAAACCGCCATCAAGTACTTCAAGCGGATCAAGACCGATATCGAACTGACCAAGATCGACGACGAGGTCGATGTCCTCAAACGGGACAATGATTCCATCGTGCTCAGGATCAATGATTCCGTACTCTTTGATCCGGGCAAAGCGACTCTGAACCCCTCCTCGTATCCGCTTCTGCGCAAGATCGCCGATATCGTCCGTCCTCTGCCCATGACCATGCGCATCGAGGGGCATACCGACGACCGGCCGGTCAAGTCAAAGACCATGTCCAACTGGGACCTTTCCGTGGCCAGGGCGGTGGCGGTCATGCGCTTCTACAACCGGGGCAAACTCTTTTCCATCGACCGGATGTCCGCGGTGGGCTACGGTGACACCAGGCCGGTGGTGCCCAACACCAGCGAGGAGAACCGTGCGAAGAACCGGCGGGTGGACTTCGTACTCCGCAGCAACCGGCTGCCTGCCGGTGCCGGCGGCGGGCAGGGCCGCGCCGTTCCGTTCTAGATCACGGCATGGCCCGCAGGGCTGACCAGACAACCCCCTTCAGGGAGACACTGAATGGCTGACAAGGATAGTGGCACCAACCCGCCCGAGGAAGGCGGCAAGAGTAAGAAACTGATCATCATCATTGCTGCGGCCGTGATCCTGCTGGCCGGCATCGGGGCGGCCGTCTACTTCCTGGTCCTCAAGAAGGAGCCGCCGCCCGAGGACCAGAAACCGGAGCAGGTGAAGATGATCGAACCTGCGGCGGAAGAAGAGGCGGATATCGGTCCCATGCTCGATATCGACGAGTTCATCGTCAATATCATCAGCCAGGACACCAGCCACTACGTCAAGGCCTCCATGACCCTGGAGCTGAGCAATGAAAAGGTGCTGGAGGAGGCGAAACAGCGGATGCCGCAGATCCGTGATGCCATCCTGCTCCTGGTCGGCAACAAGACGTTTGAGGAGCTGCAGGACCTGCAGGGCAAGAAACAGCTCAAGGCGGAGCTGAAGAGCAAGATCAATTCCTTTCTCAAAACCGGACGGGTGAAGAACATCTACCTGACCGACTTCGTGGTGCAGTGAGGCCGAAACCTTGGAACCGATTCTCAGCAAGGAGGAAATAGCCGACCTGCTCGAGGCAATCCGTTCCGGCCGGGTCTCCACCGACGGGATCGACGAAGGCGGTCCTGATCGCGCCATTCCCAAGCCGGTACAGGAACTCGATATCTTCCAGGTCTATGTCCATGAAGAAGACAAGGGGGGCATGCGGATTCCCAACCTGGACATCATCCTGGACACCTTTACCCGCAACTTCGCCACCACCCTGACCAACCAGCTGCAGCGCACCTTTTCCGTGCACCGGGAGGAGATCACCACCACTTCGTTCCAGAACAGCCTGCAGGACCTGAAGAACCAGGGCGCCATCGGCATCTACAGCACCGACCCCCTCAAGTACGGCTGCCTGTTCCACCTCGACGCCCTGCTCGCCTTCACCCTGCTCGAGATCATGCTCGGCTCGGCGATAATCAGCGAGTCCCATGCCCTGGCCCGGAACCTGACCACCATCGAGATCAACATCCTGAAAAACATGATGCAGGGTGTCTGCAAGGACCTGCAGAAGGCCTTCAAACCGGTCATCTTCATGCGGCCGAGCCTGCTCAAGGTGGAGAACAACTTCCGCCTGGTCAACATCGTCGATGCAGAGACCGAGGTCCTGGTGACCAGCTTCAGTTTCACCATCGCCGGCAAGCAGGCCGGGTCCATGCGACTCATCATCCCGTACCTGACCCTGGAGCCGCTGCGGGAGAAGTTCAAGGAGATCGTCACCGTGGCCCAGGCATCCTACACCTGGGGCAAGGTCCTGGCCCGCGAGACCCTGGAGATGGAGACAACAGTGATCGCCCGTTCCGGCCTGCTGGAGATGAGCATCCGCCAGATCCTCCACATGCAGGAAGGTGACATTATCGAACTCGGATACGACCCGGACCAGCCCCTGACCATCGTCGTGGAGGACAAGCCGAAGTTTCTTGCTGTACCCGGCGAGAGGAACGGCAAGAAGGCCTTCCATGTCACAGGGCTGTACCGCTCCAGGAACGGTCGCCTCCCGGGCCGGGAAACCGGGGTGGAGCAGGCAGCGGTCGAAAACACCCCCGGTGTCACCGGCACTGCCGGCTGATACCGGGTCACGGCCGGGCAGCATGATCGCAAGCGGTGACGGGGCACCCTGCAACCGCTTACAAGTCCTGTGTTGATCCGGGGCACCTGGATATCCCGTGATCGGTTACACATGATCAATCCGCCGGACGGAAGTGCGGGTCCAGGCCTGGAAGTCGCCCGCACACGCATCCGGCAACCAGCATTTCCGACCCGGGAGAATCCCGGAGTCGGAAAGGAGCAGAAGAAATGGAGACCAACGAACCGATGGATCCTGGAACGGGACACGAAAAACTGCAGCCGGAAGAGACCGCGGAACTGCTGGAAGAGACCGGGCCCGCGCATAGCGGGGAACAGGAGCAGGAAGAAGACCTAACGCGCGAGCTGGAGTTTCTCTTCGACGTTCCGCTCCAGGTCTCGGTGGAGGTGGGCCGGGCCCGCATCCTGCTCAAGGACCTGCTGCAGATGGGCGAGGGCTACGTGGTGGAGCTGGACAAGCTGGCCGGAGAGCCCCTGGATCTCTATGTCAACTCCAGGCTCATAGCCCGGGGCGAGGCCGTGAAGGTAGGGGACCGGTTCGGCATCAAGCTGACCGAGGTGGTCAGCCAGTCCGACCGGATCAAGCGCCTGGGCTGATGCTGCTGACGGCCACACTGCTGCTCTCCGCCCTGCTCCTGGCTCCGGCTACCGCCGGCGCGGCCGAGCAGTTGTCCATGGGATCCGCCGTCCTGCAGATGGTCTGGGCCCTGGCCGTGGTGGTGGGGTTGATCCTGATCATCTACGGACTGGCCAGGCGGCGTTTCGGGGTTGCCGCCCTGCGCGGCGGTGCCATCAATATCGTCGAGCTGCGCCATGTCATGCCCAAAACCAGCCTGGCCCTGGTCGAGGTGCGGGGACGGGAACTGCTGATCGGTATCAGCGCCGGCAACATCACCCTGCTGGCCGACCTGTCCGGCGGATCCCGTGCCGGTGCGGATGAATCGGACTTTGACGAAATCCTGAAATCATCATGAAACGGGTTATCCTGCCCACACTGCTGGCGCTCATCTTCCTGGCCACCACCGCCGGGGCGGTCAACCTGCCCACCATCTCCCTGGGGGTCAAGGACGCGGCCGGTCCGCAGGAGGTCTCCACGGCCCTGCAGGTGCTCTTTGTCCTGACCATCCTCTCCGTGGCCCCGGCCATCCTGCTGATGACCACCGCCTTTACCAGGATCGTCATCGTGCTCGGCTTTGTCCGGCAGGCCATGGGCACCCAGAACATGCCGCCCAACCAGATCATCATCGGCCTGGCCCTGTTCCTGACCTTTTTCATCATGTCACCGGTGATCAACCGCGTCAACACCACGGCCCTTCAACCCTACATGGCCAAGAAAATCAGCCAGCAGCAGGCCCTGGACCGGACCGTGGAGGCCATGCGCGAGTTCATGTTCTCCCAGGTCCAGGAAGACGAGCTGCAGCTCCTCATCGAGATAACCCGCCGGGAACAGCCCCGGGACAGGAAGGATATCTCCACCATGATCCTGATCCCCGCCTTCATGCTCTCGGAGCTGAAACTGGCCTTCCAGATGGGCTTCATGATCTACGTGCCCTTCCTGGTCATCGACATGATCGTAGCCAGCGTGCTCATGTCCATGGGCATGATGATGCTGCCGCCAATCATCATCTCCCTGCCCTTCAAGCTGCTGCTCTTTGTCCTGGTGGACGGCTGGAACCTGGTGGTGGGTTCGCTGATGAAGAGCTTCGGCTGAGCCACCGCCCCCTCCAAGGCCCGGACCGGAAAGGAGAATCCCCATGAGCCCTGAAACCGTTATCCACATCGGCAGGAAGGCTGTCGAGACCGTGCTCCTGGCCTCCGGCCCCATGCTCATCGCCGGCATGGTCGTCGGCCTGATCATCAGCGTCTTTCAGGCCGCCACCCAGATCAACGAACAGACCATGACCTTTATTCCCAAGATCGTTGCCGTGTTCGTCACCCTGCTCATCTTCGGCCCCTGGCTGATGAACCTGCTTATCACCTTCACCACCGGCATCATCGGCGGCATCGCCACCATGGGTCACTAGACGGCAGCGACTGTACCCGGGATCATGGATATTCAGCTCATTTCCATCCAGCAATTCCAGAATTTCCTGCTCTGCCTCTCCAGGGTGGCGGCGCTGGTGGCCGCCATACCGGTCTTCAACAGCCGCCAGGTCCCGCCCCAGCTCAAGGTGGGCCTCGCTTTTGCGACCACCCTGGTTCTCTTTCCGCTCATGGCTCCCCACACCCCCGGAACATCCTTCACCCTGGCCGGCTTCGGCCTGCTCATGGTCAACGAGGCCCTCATCGGCCTGATGCTCGGCCTGGTCGCCCAGCTCATCTTCACAGCCGTCAGTTTCGGCGGCACCATCATCGGCTACCAGATGGGCTTTGCAGCCGCAAACATCTTTGATCCCCAGACCACCCAGCAGCTATCGCTCATGAGCCAGTTCCAGAACGTGCTTGCCATCCTCATCTTCCTGGCCCTGGACATCCACCACATCTTCTTCCGGGCCATTGTCGAATCCTACATCCTCCTGCCGCCGGGAAACCTTGACTTTTCAGGCGACGCCGTGCCCATGCTCATGCACCTGGGCAGCAACATGTTCCTGCTCGGCATCAAGTTCAGCGCCCCGGTCCTGGCCCTGCTCCTGATCTCCAACATGGTACTGGGCATCCTGGCGCGGGTCTTTCCCCAGCTCAATGTGTTCATGCTCTCCTTTCCCATGAACATCGGCATCGCCTTCCTGGTCATCGGCCTGACCCTGGACATGACCCTGCTCATCCTGCGTCGTGAATTTGACACCATCGGCACCAGCTTCTTCCAGCTCCTGGAGCTGCTCCGGTAGGCCCTGCCCCGCAGCCGCGGCCGTTCCGCCGTCCCCGGATCCCCCCATCTTCAGGCCTGCCGCTTGCAAGAAGCATCACAAGGAAGAAGCACCACAAGGCGAAACAGATTGGGGCAAAGTGGAAATCCCTCTCTCCAGGTTTTCTCAAGACGGCCCGCACACGCCGTCTCCTGATTCCCGACTCCTGACACCATGGCTGAAGAGACCCCCACCGGCGAACGTACCGAAGCACCTTCGGCGAAACGAAGGGAAGATTTCAGGAAAAAGGGCCAGGTCGCCCAGAGCAGGGAGGTGCAGACTGCGGCCATGTTCACCTTTCTCCTCCTGTTCTGGTACTTCTACGCTCCCTTTTTCTGGAAGGAGATGACCACCCTTGTCACCTCGGTGTGGGGCCACAGCGGGGATCATCCGCTCACCCCGGCCCGGTTCATCCAGTTCACCGTCTACCTGTTCCGCGAGCTGGGAATCATCATGGGACCACTCTTCCTGGTCTCGCTGACGGTGGGGTTCCTGGCCACGGTGATGCAGATCGGCTGGCTTTTCACAACCCAGCCCCTGGTGCCGGACCTGGCAAAGCTCGATCCCATCAAGGGTATGGGCCGTTTTTTTTCCAAGCGCTCCCTGGTGGAGGTGGTCAAGTCCATTCTCAAGGTGCTCCTCATCGCCTGGGTCTCCTACAAGACCGTTGCCGGCGAGTTCGACGAGGCCCTGCTGCTCGGTGACATGACCGTGGACCAGACCATCGCCTTCCTCGGCCGTACCGCCACCCTGGTGATGATGAAGGTCTGCGCCATCATGATCTTCCTGGCCATCCTGGACTATGGCTTTGTCCGCTGGGAGATGGAAGAGAAGATGAAGATGACCAAGCAGGAACAGAAGGAGGAGATGAAGGATACCGAGGGTGATCCGCACATCAAGTCAAAAATCCGTTCCATCCAGCAGCAGATGGCCAAGCAGCGGATGATGGCCGCCGTGCCCGGTGCCGACGTGGTAATCACCAACCCGACCCGGATCGCCGTTGCCCTCAAGTATGACAACCAGACCATGGATGCCCCGGTAGTCCTGGCCAAGGGCAGGGACCTGGTTGCGGCCAGGATCCGGGAGCTGGCCCGGGAGCACGATGTTCCCCTGGTCGAGAACCCGCCCGTGGCAAGATTATTGCATTCAAAGGTGGAGATCGGACAGACGATTCCAGAGGAGCTGTTCAAGGCAGTGGCCGAAATCCTGGCCTATGTCTACTCGCTCAAGGGGACACCGGAGACCAAGGCCGCCCGGGCGGACCGGAGCGGCCTGTAATACCGGAAACACGAATTCATGGAACGCGTGGAACAACAGACCTTCCTCAGCCAGATCCAGATCCGGGATCTGCTCCGGCGCAGTGACATATGGGCCTCGCTGGGACTGATCGGCATCCTGATGCTGATGATCATCCCCCTGCCGCCCATGGTACTGGACCTCTGCCTGTCCATGAACATCACCCTGGCCATCCTGATCCTGATCATCAGCCTGTACACGGACAAGGCCGTCGAGTTCTCCATCTTCCCTTCCCTGCTCCTGGCCACCACCCTGTTCAGACTCTCGCTCAACGTGGCCTCGACCCGGCTCATCCTCCTGCACGGCAACGAGGGACCGCGGGCCGCGGGCTCGGTGATCATGGCCTTTGGCCAGTTCGTGGTCGGTGGTTCCTACGTGGTCGGCCTTGTTATCTTCGTCATCCTGGTCATCATCAACTTCATCGTCATCACCAAGGGCGCCGGCCGGATCGCCGAGGTGGCCGCCCGTTTCACCCTGGACGCCATGCCGGGCAAGCAGATGGCCATTGACGCCGACCTCAACGCCGGCCTCATCGACGAGGCAGAGGCCCGCCGCCGCCGGGAGGAGATCTCGGACGAGGCCAACTTCCACGGCGCAATGGATGGTGCATCCAAGTTCGTGCGCGGCGACGCCATCGCCGGCATCATCATCACCCTGATCAACATCGGCGCCGGTTTTGTCATCGGCGTGCTCCAGAAGGGCATGCCCATGGCCGAGGCGGCCCAGAACTACACGATCCTCACCATCGGTGACGGCCTGGTGGGCCAGGTGCCGGCCCTGATCATCTCCACCGCCGCCGGCATGCTGGTGACCCGCTCCTCGGGTCGCGAGAACTTCGGCGACGAGCTGCGCAAGCAGTTTGTCCGCTACACCAAGGCCCTGTGGGTGGTGGCCGGCATCCTGCTCCTGTTCGCCCTGATCCCGGGCCTGCCGGTGATCCCGTTTCTCATCATCTCCTCGGCGCTTGCCTATGCCGCCTACCGGCTCGACAGGGCGGAACGGGAGGCTGCGGCCGAGGCCAGGATCGAGCGGCCCGAACCGGTGGTCAAGGCCGAGGAAGACTACGAACAGATGCTCACCGTGGACCTGGTGGAGCTCGAGGTGGGCTACGGCCTGATCCCCTTTGTCGATGCAGCCCAGGACGGCGAGCTGCTGGCCAGGATCCAATCCATCCGCAAGCAGTTCGCCATGAGCTCGGGCTTCATCGTGCCGCCGATCCACATCAAGGACAACCTGCAGCTCAGCCCCAACCAGTATGTGATCAGCCTCAAGGGGGTCCAGATCGCCACCGCCGAGATCATGCCCGGCTACTACATGGCCATGGACCCGGGCACGGTGACCGAGACCATCCAGGGCATCCCCACCCGCGAGCCCGCATTCGGCCTGCCCGCCATCTGGATCACCGAGGACAAGCGCGAACAGGCCCAGATCGCCGGCTACACCGTGGTCGACTGCACCACAGTCATGGCGACCCATATCAGCGAGGTCATCAAGCAGCATGCGCATGAGCTGCTGGGCCGCCAGGAGACCCAGAACCTGCTGGACAACCTGGCCAAGACCTATCCCAAGCTGGTGGAGGAACTGGTGCCCAACATCCTCAACCTGGGCACCATCATGCGGGTCCTGCAGAACCTGCTGCGCGAGGGCGTCTCCATCCGTGACCTGCGCACCATCCTGGAAACCATGGCCGATTATGTGCCCATGACCCAGGACACCGACGTGCTCACCGAGTATGTCCGGCATGCGCTTTCCCGCTCCATCTCGCAGGCCCACGCCCAGCCCGACGGCACCATCCCGGTGATCACCATGGATCCCAGGGTGGAGGAGATCATCCAGAACTCCATCCAGCACCGGGAACACGGCAGCTACCTGGCCCTGGACCCGCAGGTCGCCCAGAAAATCCTCGACAGCCTGTCGAGCCTGCTCTCGTCCTTCCCGGGCGGCCAGCAGCCGGTGCTGCTGGTGGTGCCGCAGATCAGGCCCCATGTCCGCCGGCTGACCGAGCGCTACTTCCCGAGCCTGGCCGTGCTCTCCCACAACGAGATCGCCTCCAACATGAAGATCAAATCCCTTGGAACGGTAACCATCGATGCAGGTTAAAATCTTTGAAGCCGACGACATGGCCAGCGGCCTGAAAATGGTCAAGGAGGCCCTGGGACCGGATGCCCTCATCCTGTCCACGCGGACCGTGCGCCGCGGCAGGCTGGGTGTGCTGGGCAGGCCGATCATGGAGATCACCGCCGCTGTCGACATGAGCTGGAACGAACCTCCGGCGCCCTCCCGGCCGGCGCCGCCGCCGTCCAGGCCGGCTCAGGATCGGCCGGCGCCGAAACAGCGACAGTCCCGGTTCACCGCCACCGTGGACGACAACCAGCTTACCTATGAAGAGATCTGGAACCGGCCCGGCACGGGGCAGCCGGAACCGGCCCGGCCCGAAGACTCCGGAGACGACATCCGGGACGAGGTCATCGAACTGCGAAACCTGGTCCAGAGCCTGAGCAGCCGTCTCGCCGGCATGGAAACGCCTGCCGTGGCCAGTGACCGCGTGCTGACCGGACGCAACCGGTCCGGCAAGGAAAGCGACCCTGCCCTGCGCCTGCTTGCGGCCAGGGGAGTGGATGAACAGGCTGCGGCGATGGTGCTGGGGGCAGCCCGCCAGGAGGTCCGCGATCCGGGAGCGCTGACCCGCGCCCGCCTTGCCGGGCTGCTCACCCGGCAGGTGGCGTCCCTGCTCCGCGTGGACAGCGACCTGCTCTCCTCGCGCCAGACCAGGCAGCGGCGGATCAGCCTCATCGGACCCACCGGAGCCGGCAAGACCACCACCATCGCCAAGATCGCGGCCAACTACCTGCACCGGTTCAGCGGCCGGATCGCCCTGATCACCATCGATACCTACCGGATCGCCGCCGTGGAGCAGCTCAAGGTCTACGGCGAGATCATGCGGCTGCCGGTGGAGGTGGTCATCAAACCGTCACAGCTCAGGCAGGCCCTGCGCAAACACCGGGACTGCGAACTGATCCTCATCGACACCGCCGGTCGAAGTCCGAGAAACGACCGTGAACTCCAAGACATGGCATCGTTTCTCGATCCGTCCCTGGGTATCGAGAACCACCTGCTTCTCTCGGCAACCACCAGGGAATCGGAACTCCTGGACACCATAGCCCGTTTCAGCCATCTGGAGATCAGCAGGGTCATCTTCAGCAAGATCGATGAATGCGGGCGGCTGGGCGTTCTCCTCAACGTCCACTGTGCCGATCGCACACCGATCTCCTTTATCACCAACGGACAGCGCGTGCCGGAGGACATCATCGTGCCGGAGCCGGAAACCCTGGCAGACCTCATCATGAACAACCACAGGACTGGAAGCAATGGTTGATCAAGCTCTCCGCCCCGACCAGGCAACGACACTGCGGGCGATGAACAACGACCCCGGAGCAGGGGATTCCACCCGCCAGCATGCCACCAGGGTCTTCTCGGTCACCTCGGGCAAGGGTGGGGTAGGCAAGACCGCTGTTGTCGCCAACACCGCGGTCCTGCTGGCCCGGATGGGCAAACGGGTCCTGATCCTGGACGCTGACCTGGGCCTGGCCAACATCGACGTGGTCTTCGGCCTGGCGCCGGGCTACAACCTGAACCATTTTTTCGCCGGTGACCATGATCTCTCGTCCATTCTCATCGAGGGACCGGAGGGGATCAGGATCCTGCCTGCCGGCTCCGGCGTCCAGCGATTCACCAGGCTGGACTCGCAGCAGAAGATGCGGCTGCTGGAGGCCCTGGACTCCATGCACAACGACTTTGACTTTGTCCTCATCGACACCGAGGCCGGCATCTCGGAAAACGTGACCTACTTCAACACCGCGGCCCAGGAGATCCTGGTGGTGACCACGCCGGAACCCACGGCCATCACTGACGCCTATGCCCTGATGAAACTTCTGTCCAACCAGTACCACGAAAAGCATTTCAACCTCATCGTCAACTTCATCAAAAACGAGGAAGAGGCCCTGGACGTGTACCGCAAGCTGACCATGGTGGCCAACCGGTACCTGGACATCTCCATCGACTACATGGGCTCCATCCCCCGTGACAGGCTGATGGTCGAGGCCATCCGCAAGCAAAAGGTCATGGTACAGCTCTATCCGGATTCCAGGACCAGCAACGCCTTTGCCGCGCTGGCCCGGACCATTGTCAGGGAACCGGAACACGTGGAACCAAAGGGTTCCATCCAGTTCTTCTGGAAACGGCTGCTGGATATCGGCAACCGGTACGACAGATAGCAGGTGTCAGGAAACCATGTATCCACCGGTACCGCCACTCGATGACCGTTCCCAGTTGATCAGGGACCACATGCCCCTGGTCGACCTGGTGGTGCAGCGGATGGTCCCCCAGGTGCCGTCGTTCATGAACCGGGACGACATGACCAGCGCCGCCATGGTGGGGCTGATCGATGCGGCCAACAAGTTCGATCCCGCCAAGGGGGTCAAGTTCAACACCTTTGCCGAGTACCGGATCCGCGGCGCCATCCTGGACGAGATGCGCAAGCTGGACTGGTTCTCCCGCTCGCTTCGGGAGAAGCAGAACCGTCTCACCCAGACCATGCTGCGGCTGGAACGGAAGCTGGGACGTTCGCCGGAAGAAGAGGAGATGGCCGAGGCCATGGATCTTACCCTTGACGAGTACCATGACCTGCTCGCCAAGGTCAGCCACCTGGGCTGCGTGAGCCTGCACGAGGCCCTGGACCGCAGCGAGGAAGGACGGAATTTTCTCGACAACCTGGAGGACTACGGCGATGTCCCGACGCCGCTGGAGATGATCGAGAACCAGGAGATCACCGCCATCATCGCCGATATTCTGGAAGAACTGACGGAAAAGGAACGGCTGGTCATCTCCCTCTACTATTACGAAGAACTGACCCAGAAGGAGATCGCCGAGGTCATCGGGGTATCCGAGGGCCGAATCTCCCAGCTCCACAGCCAGGCCCTGGTCAAACTCCGTGTCAAGATGCTCAACGCCGATCTCTGGACAGACCCCTGAACCGGTGACAGGCGGAACGGTGCAGATCCCTGGCCGTTCCGCGGGACCAACCTCAACCGTAAGTGAAAAAGCCATGACCGTTTCAACCCTTCTCTCCTGGACCCTGCCTTTCCTTGTCCTGCTGCTGGGCGGAATGGTGCTCCGTCTTTATCTCCAGCAACGGGCATACCGGAAACAATCACAAAAAATCAAGGGCTTGCAAAATAAAATCAAGGCAGCACTCGATGAATCCAGTATCTCCTTTGATGTCTCCCTCCAGAAGTCCCTGCGCCTGACCCGCGAAACCGTCCATCCCGGAAAACCGGAGCTGCTCATCCGGGGCAACACGGTACAGGATGCGCCGGAGAAATACCGGATCCTGACCAACATGGTGGCCAGGGGCATGTCTGCCGAGGAAATCGCCACCATCCTGGGTATCTCCACCACCGAGGCGGGGCAGTTGGTGACACTGAGTAACATGGCGGGCTGGAACAGCTGAAGCAGAACTGATGATGAATAACCCGTTGGTTGCACATCATCAAAACTGTACGTGGCACAGGCGATCCATATCCGGGCCGGCGTGCCGGTCCCCCATAGGCCCTCTATGCGGGCCGGCGCGAGCGGGCAGAGACCGGCTGTCCGGGACAACGGACCCCGAAACCAGGTAACCGTTTACAATCCGAAGAGAATGCCAAGCTGACAGTGCCCTGGTGAACGGGTAGAAATCAGTAAAGAAATTCAGCCTGGCAGCCGAACTATCAGTAGGACCCCCATCAAGGGAGCCCCATAAAGGCCGCGCCTGGGCGGAACAACAGGAAAGGCAAGGAGTTCAAATGGTTTCAGGCAAATATAGCGCACTCAGCGGCGCAGTGGCCCGGGAACAGGCCATGGCCAATATCGCCAACAATCTGGCCAATGTCTCCACCACCGGCTTCAAGAGGGAGCGGATCAGCTTTGAATCCATGCTGCGCGGCAGCAGGCAGACACGGCAGACCAGGGGAATCAACTACAGCCGTATCCGCGCCATCGAGACCGACTTCAGCCAGGGCGCCCTGCGCCAGACTGGCCGGGCCCTGGATGTGGCCATTGAGGGCGAGGGATTTTTCAAGATCCGCAACCAGGGCAAGACCTACTATACCCGCCTGGGCAGCTTTGCCCTGGACCAGGACGGCACCCTGAAGACAACAGCGGGATTCCCGGTTCTCGGCGACTCCGGCCAGGCGATCCAGATTCCGGGTACCCGGGGCAGGGCTGTCTCCATCGACGAGCAGGGGGGCATCTCGGTGAACGGGACACCGGCCGGGGCGCGGCTGCAGGTCTTCACCGTCAGTGATCCCCGCCGCCTGAAAAAGGTGGGCAACAACCTCTTCGTCCTGGAGCCCGGGGCCACGGAACAGGTCACTGAATCCGCGCGGATCATCCAGGGCAGCCTCGAGACCTCCAATGTCAACATGATGGAAGAGATGGTCAGAATGATCGATACCCAGCGCAAGTTCGAGGCCCTGCACAAGGTCATGAAAAGCTACTCCACCCTGGGCGAACGCCAGAGCGAACTGGGTACGGTCGGCTGATCCGATCCGCGGCACCAACCGATAACACGTCAGACGAGGAACAGCAGATGCGATCACTGTGGACTTCAACAACCGGCATGAGCGCCCAGAACCTGAACCTGGACGTCATCGCCAACAACCTGGCCAACGTCTCCACCACCGGTTTCAAGAAGAGCCGGGCCGACTTCCAGGATCTCATCTACCAGGTGATCAAGGTGCCGGGCAGCCCGACCTCGACCGACACCAGGTCGCCCACTGGCATCCAGGTGGGACTGGGCGTGCGGCCGGGCGCGGTCACCAAGATCTTCACCGAGGGTGACATCGTGCAGACGGGCAATGACCTGGACGTGGCCATCGAGGGAGACGGCTTTTTCCAGATCGAACTGCCGGACGGCAATCTCGCCTATACCAGGGCCGGGGCCTTCAAGCGCGACGGCGACGGCCGGGTGACCACCTCGGACGGCTATCCCCTGATTCCCGAGATCACCATTCCGGAAAACGCACGCCAGATAACCATATCCGAGACCGGGGTGGTCAGCGCCATCCTGGGCGACGATACCGAGTCCACCGAGCTGGGCACCATCGACCTGGTCACTTTTGTCAACAACGCCGGCCTGCTGTCCATCGGCCGCAACCTCTATCGCGAGACCGAGGCCTCGGGCACCCCGACCATCGGCACGCCGGGCACGGACGGCTATGGAACCCTGCTGCACCAGTACCTGGAGAATTCCAATGTCAACATGGTGGAGGAGATGTCCAACATGATCACCACCCAGCGCGCCTTTGAGATCAATTCCAAGGTGGTCTCCACCTCGGACGAGATGATGCAGACCACCACCAACATGGTGTAGGCGGATCATGAAATATTCCACCCTGCTGCTCCTGCTCATCACCGCCTTCCTGCAGGTGCCCCGCTGCGCCGGGGCCGTGGAGGTCATCTTTCATGAAACAGCGACGGTCACCGGCCGCAGTGTCACCCTGGCCGATGTCGCCGATGTCTCACCCGCCGGACCGCAGGCCCGGCGGCTGGCAGGACTGGAGGTGGCCCTGGCGCCGGCGCCCGGGACCGACAGAGAACTGCAGGCTGTCTCCATCATCGCACGGGTGCGAAACAACGAGGCAGCGGCAGGGGTCGCCTGGAAAGGATCCCAAAAGATCCTGGTGCACCGCGAGGGGATCCGCATTGACCGTGAACGTATCAAGGAGATCATCGCCGACTTCCTCGCCCGCAACGTGGATCGGCTGCCCAGGGCTGAATACCGTTTCACCTCCATCCAGGCGCCGTCGGAGATCATCCTGCCCACGGGCCGCCTGGACTGGAGCGTCACGCCTTCAGATCCCGGTATCCTGGGAAGCTCCAGTTTTTCCATCGTGTTCCGGGTGGATGGCAGGACCGTGAAGAACTGTACCGTTCGCGGCCATCTTGAGGCCCTGGCCCCGGTTGTCACGGCCAGGGTCACCCTGAAAAAAGGCGTCATTATCCTGCCCGACCAGGTTACCATGAGCCGGCGCGACATCGCCGCCCTCAAGGACCCGGTCCTGGCGCCGGACCAGGTGATCGGCCTGCAGGCCAGGCGGACCATCGCCAGGGGCAGGGCCATTGAGCGGCGGTACCTGGAGCAGCCACCGGTGATCCGCAAGGGTGAACTGGTGAAGATCTTCGCCATCAAGGGTCCCATGCGGATCTCAACCACCGGCATCGCGACCCGCGACGGCCGGACCGGTGATGTCATCCGGGTGAAGAACATCAGTTCCAGCAAGTATGTCTACTGCCGGGTGGATGCCCCGGGTATTGTCTCAGTGGAGTTTTAGCCATGACCAGACGATGGATTCCTCCGATCCTCATCCTCCTGCTCCTGGCCGGCTGCGCCCGGAAGCAGCCCGAGGTCGTCAGGGTGCCGGAACCCCTCGAACCGGCGGTGGTCAAGGAGCCGGAGCCCCAGTCGCCGGGGACCATCTGGACCGGCGACCAGGGCAACTGGCTGGCCGACTTGAAGGCACATCATGTGGGTGACATCGTGACTGTCATCATCAAGGAGCAGGCAAGCGCCACCAAGGAAGCGTCCACCGAGACCGGCCGCGATACCAGCATGACCGCCGGCATACCCACCCTGTTCGGTTATGAAAAGGTCTTCCAGGAAAACAATCCGCGCCTGAACATGTCCGAGCTGGTCAAGGCCGATTTCACCAACAAGTTCAAAGGGAGCGGCAAGATCACCCGCAAGGAGGACCTGGTCGCCACCCTGACCACCCAGGTGATCAAGGTCTATCCCAACGGCAACATGAAGATCCGCGGCGGCAAATCGGTCATTGTCAACAACGAGAACCAGATCATCTACCTGACCGGCATCGTCCGGGCCCATGATGTGACAGCCGATAACACCGTCGATTCCGGCAACATCCTCAATGCCCAGATCGCCTACACGGGCAAGGGCGCCATTTCCGACAACCAGAAACCGGGCTGGCTGATGCGGATTCTCGACAATGTCTGGCCCTTCTGATCCCGTCCCGCATGGATCAAGCTGATGCAATGAAAAACACTATTGCCATCCCCATCCTTCTCCTGGCCGTAACGCTCCTTTGCTCCGCCGGGATCTGCCGCGCCGCCCGGATCAAGGACATCGCCGACCTGGAAGGCGTGCGCAGCAACCAACTGCTGGGCTACGGGCTGGTCATCGGTCTCAACGGAACCGGCGACGATATCAAGAAATCGGTCTTCACCAAGCAGGCCATGATCAACATGATCAAGCGGCTCGGCCTGTCCATCACGCCGGACGTGTTCAGGCGGATGAAGACCGACAACGTGGCCGCGGTCATGGTGACAGCGGAACTGCCGCCCTTTGCCCGGCCCGGCTCCAGGATCGACATCATGGTCTCCTCCATGGGCGATGCCACCAGCCTCTCCGGCGGTACCCTGCTGATGACCCCGCTCAAGGGGGCGGACGGCAAGACCTATGCCGTGGCCCAGGGCCCGCTGGCCGTGGGATCCATCGCCTTTGGCGGCAAGACGGCCAAGGTGCAGAAAAATTTTCCCACTGCCGGCCGGATCGCCGGCGGCGGCCTCGTGGAACGGGCCGTCAACTACCAGCTGCCGCCCAGCGGCGACCTGCTCTACCAGCTGCGGACCACCGACTTCACCACGGCCGCCCACATGGCCGAGGCCATCAACCGCCGCTTTGGGCCCAACACCGCGCACTCCATTGATTCGGGCTCGGTCAAGGTCCTGATGCCGCAGGATTATGACGCCGATCTGGTGAGCTTCATCTCGGACCTGGAGAACATCGAGGTCCAGGTGGACATTCCGGCCAGGATCGTGGTCAACGAACGGACCGGCACCATTGTCATGGGCAAGGATGTGCGCATCTCCAAGGTGGCGGTCTCGCACGGCAACCTGAACCTGATCATCGCCGAATCCACCGTGGTCTCCCAACCCAACCCCCTGGCAGCCGGCGAGACGGTGGCCGCACCGCAGACCACCATCGAGGCCGTGGAGGACGAGGGCAACCTGGTGGTGCTGGAGATGGGGGTCAGCATTAACGAGATCGCCAAGGCACTCAATGCCATCGGCGCCACCCCGCGTGACCTGATCGCCATCTTCCAGGCCATCAAGGCGGCCGGTGCCCTGCAGGGCGAGCTGATCATCCTCTGACCGGCATCATACTGCAGACCACGCTCAACATCGAAAACCCTGTCCAAGGAGAACCTCGCCACCATGCACCTCGCCATCGATCCCAAGGCCGCCATGGAACAGGCCGACCGGAAACCGGCCATGGACAACCGCGGCAGGAGCCGTGACGCCCGCCTGCTGAAGCGCTCCTGCCAGGACTTCGAGGCCATCTTCATCCAGTCCATGTTCAAGGCCATGCGCAAGAGTATCCCCGACGGCGGCCTGTTCGAGAAGGACACGGCCCACGAGATCTACCGCGACATGCTGGACGCGGAAGTGGCGACCGAGATCTCCCGGCAGCAGGGCCTGGGCCTGGCCGACCAGATGTACCGGCAGATGGAGAAGCACCTGCGCCCCGACGGGCACCGGCAGTCTGCCGCGGAAGCCGGACTGGCAGACAACGACGACAGGGCGGTCAGACCCTGAACTTCGAGCTGATCAGCCGTAATTCCTCGGCCAGCGCGGACAGGTCCTGAACACTCTGCCGCACTTGGCTGCTGGCCTCAGCCATTTCATGCGCCGCACCATTGACCTCCAGGATATCCTTGGCGATCTCTCCGGATACGCTCGAACTCTGGGCCACATTTTCAGTGACTTCCTGCAGTCCGATAGTCGCCTGGTTCATGTTGGAGGAAATCTCCTGGGTTGTCGCACTCTGCTCCTCCACGGCAGCGGCGATGGTGGAGACAATGGCGTTGATCTCGTTGATCACCGAGGAGATCCGGCCGATCTGGTCCACCGTGCCCCGGGTTGATTCCTGGATGCCGTTGATCCTGGCCCGGATCTCGCCCGTGGCCTCCGCGGTCTGCTTGGCCAGCTCCTTGATCTCGTTGGCCACCACGGCAAACCCCTTGCCCGCCTCGCCGGCCCGCGCCGCCTCAATGGTCGCATTGAGCGCCAGCAGGTTGGTCTGATCCGATATTTCGGTTATTGTTTCGGTGACCTTGCCCACTTCGGTGGCCGCGGTCCCCAGTTCTCCCACCTTGGCCGAGGCATCTTCCACATCTGCCACCGCCGTGGAGGTTATCTTGCTCGCCTTGCCGGTATTCTTGGCGATCTCGTTGATGGCCCCTGTCAACTCGTCCGTGGCCGTGGCAACGATACTGACATTGGTGACAGCCTCCTCGGTGGCAGCGGCAACCGTGTTCATGTTGGCGCTCATCTCCTCGGCTGCCGTGGCAACGGTCTCGGCCCTGGCCGTGGTCTGCTCGGATCCGGAGGCCACCTGCTCCGAAATGGCTGACAACTCGGTGGCCGAGGAGGCCAGCGTCTCGATTCCGGTACTGATATTGCCGATCATGCGGCCGACGTTATCAACAATCCTGTCCATGGAGGCGGCGAGCTGGCCGGCCTCGTCTCTTCGGCTCAGGCCGGTCTTCCTTGTAAAATCACCGGTGGCCAGGTCGTCGGCAAAGGAGGCGCAACGGATAATGGGATTTTTCACCTCAGAGGTAAGAACAAAACCGAGAAATACACTGAGCATCACTCCGATCACAGCTCCAACAACAAGATGGTTTCGCGCAGACCGCGCAACCAGGACATTTTCAGCCGCGGTCTTGTTGAGCCGTTTTGTCGCCTCTCCAAGCATGGTATTGGTGAGAGTGATAATCTCATCCCCGGTCTTTTCGGCCCTGAGCACGAGAGCACCGTTCTTCTGTTCGTGCAGGGCGCGGTACTCTTTTTCATATTCGGCCAGCAGACGGGCCAGCCGGGCCACCTCGTCCTGCTGGTCTTTCAGTTCGGGCTGGTGACCGACCAGTTGGGTCAGGACTTGCAGGCTGTCTTTCACCATCTTCAGGTTGGCCAGCCCCTCCCGCATGAATTGCATCTTTTGTTCAGCGCCATAGAGAAGAAACCGGGTCCGGGCCCTGGCAAAGTCACTGGCAAGCTGGTTCGTGGTGGCCACCGCGGGAATATAGAAATCTTTCTGGTCCAGCGCGTTGCCCATCATCCTGGAGCCTGCGGAACCATTGGAAATGGCCAGAACGATCATCACGGCGATGAGCAGAGTAAAGGCGCCACCCAGTTTATATGCGAGCTTCAGGTTTTTCATATCACATTCTCCTAGTCCAATCACCTGGCAAATCCATAGAATACTCAAGTTGTACAAATTCTGATACAAGATCGTACTTCATTCTCACAATGCCACTATTGTACAGAAAACCGTCAGGAAAAGGCAAACCGTCACCATCTTTTTTTCCACCCTGCAAACATCGTATAAAATCATCGTGTTGTTTCCGGTAAGGGACGAGGAGACAATGTTCTGTTCATTTTTTTTGGTATTTTTCAAAAAAAAAACAAACAGGGCCATTAAGTTCCTCTCACCATCGGCCGATAAAAAGATAACAGGAAAAATATCCTGGTTGCGTCGAGGCACGGATGCCCGCGAACCACTGCAGGGAGGCAGGAACATGCTAGACAGTATCAGCTCCGGTCATCAGGCTTACGATACCCTCAACCTCCACCAGAGCTTCAGCCTGGAAATAACGGCCGGCCTGGAGGTGAAAAACGGCGAAGGCGACACCGCCGCGGTCACGGACCGGATCTCGATCCGGCGGCAGGCCAGCTTCGCCCTCACCTATTCCAGCGCCCTGCTGGTCGAGGTGGACGAAACAGAAGGGTACAGAAAGCTGCAGGACCTGGTCACCAACCTGCTCAAGGAACAGGGCATCGCCACCACGGTGGACACCGGCGGCGGCGAGATCGATCTGACCGATCTCACTCCGGACGAGGCACAGGAACTTGTTGCCGATGACGGGTATTTTGGTGTAGAAAAAACATCGGACAGGATCGTCGAGTTCGCCAAGGCGGTCGCGGGTGGGGATCCGTCCAGGATCGACGCCATCCGGGAAGGAATAGAGCAGGGCTTCGAAGAGGCAAGGAAGGCCTTTGGCGGCTGGCTCCCGGACATCTCCCATGAGACCTATGATGCAGTGATGGACAAACTGGACCAGTGGGTTTCGGAAGCAAGGGAAGCGGCATAGGCTGATTGCAAGCAGAGGTGATCGTCATGACAGTTGAATTTTTAGGTATCCGCGGTTTTGGCCAGGTCGGCGGCGTCGGCAAGACGGGCAGGACCGGCAGTACCCAGAAAACAGACAAGGCCGGTGGTGCCGAAGGGACGAGTTTCTCGTCGGCCCTCCAAGGTGCAAACCAGATGCAGGCGGCAACCCACACCGACCAGGCGGAACGGGCAGCGAGGGTCCAGGCCCTGAAGGAGCAGGTCGCCAACGGCTCCTACGAACCTGACCTGAACAAGGTTGCCTCCAGTCTGCTCAAATTTCTTGTCGAAGAAGGTTGAGGACAATGACACGGGATGCTGTTCGTGAACTGCTGATCGAGCTCCGTGATCTGCTGCTCCTGGAGCGGCAGCATGCCAGGGACCTGGACATCCGGGCCATGGCCGAGGACATGAAACGCAAGGAGGCCCTGCTCCAGGTTCTGGACAAGGTGGAATCCATCCATCCCGGGGACCGGGAGTACGCGGAGGAGATCAAGCGGGAAAACCTGCGCAACGCCTATCTCTACAAGGCCACGCTGAACTGGATCCAGGAGACCATGGAATTCTTCGGCAAGCGAAGTGTTCCCACCACCTATGGCCAGACCGGCATGACCACGAGCCATACCATCAACGGCAGACTGCTTTCCGGCCGAATCTGAACCACCCCCCCCTCCGTATGCCGGCGCCCTTCCGGCACCATCCACGGCCGGCACGTCTGGCCTTCGTCCATCCCGCTCCGGGATGTTCTTCACTCTTTCTGAAAACGAAAAACCTGTCGGGACAAGGTGGTATCCGTAAGGCGGAGAGAGATCGCCGCGCCCTGATAACCCAGGAGAGGGATCCAACCTCTATCGCCCCGGCCGGGGACCGACCTGTCTCCTGTTTTCAGATAAAGATCCTGCCCCGACAGACCGATAAGAAACACAGGACAGGGGAATTTCCCCCGGTGGCACGGAATACCATCCGGCCGGCTTCCCTGCCGGCGGCCTCCACCGACAACCAGGAACAACCAGGGACAGGTCACAGATGGGCGGTCTTCTCACAGCGCTGAATGCAGGCAAAACCAGCCTGACAACCAACCAGAAATCCATAGAGATCGTCGGCAACAACATCGCCAACGTCAATACGGAAGGCTATTCCCGGCAGCGGGCCGAACTGGAACAGATCCCGGCAGTCAACTTCGGCGACTTCTTCGTCGGCCAGGGTGTGACTGTCTCCAATGTCAAGCGGGACTATAATGTTTTCATCAGCCGGCAGCTCCAGGAAAAATCCATTGCCTTCGGTGAGGAGAGCGGTCGTTCGACTCCCCTGACCGAGCTGGAACGGATCTTCAGTATCTCCGACGAGTCCATTGCCTCGGAGATGGACCGCTTTTTCGATGCCTGGCAGCAACTGACCACCAACCCCAGCGGTCAGGTCGAACGGGACATGGTCATGCAGCGGGGCCAACTGCTGGGAGACGCCTTCCGCAACACCTCGGAGGAACTGGACACGGTCCGGGAAAATATCAACAACACCATTGTCGCCAAGATCGACAATATCAACGAACAGATCACCGAGATCGCCAAGCTCAACGACCGGATCAACCTGATCGAGGCATCCGGCCAGACCGCCAACGCGGCCCGTGACCAGCGGGATCTCTTTGTCCGGGACCTGTCCAAAAGCCTCGGCGTCCAGACCTATACGGACGGCAACGGCATGCTGGCCGTGCAGCTTCCCGGCGGCCTGCCCCTGGTCCAGGGCAACATGGCCATGACCATCGAAACGGTGACCACCGGCTCGGACATCAATCTCCAGGTCAACATCGCCGGCACGGTCAAGGATATCCAACTCCAGGACATGGGCGGTGAATTCCGGGGTCTGTTCGAGATGCGCGACGTCTTCATGGCCGATCTGCGCACCGATCTAGACAACCTGGCAGTGGAACTGACCTCTGCGGTCAACACCGTGCACCAGAACGGTTACGGTCTCGACGGAACCAACACCCAGCGGCTCTTTTTCGATGACCTGGCCGGTCCGCCGCCGGTGGACAATGCCAGCCGTCACGTCAACGTTGCCCTCACCGACTCGAGCCAGGTGGCTGCGGCAACGGAGTTCCCGGCTGCTCCCGGAGACAACCGCAATGCCCTGGAGATCGCCTCGCTTGAGACCACCTATCTCATTGGCGGCCAGGACACCTTTGACAACGCCTTTGGCAAAATCGTCTCCACAGTCGGTATTGAGGCGGGCAGGAACCGGCTGGCCCTGGGCGGCGCCGAGGATGCCACCATCCAGCTTCAGAACCTGCGGGACGGGCACTCCGGCGTCTCCCTGGAAGAGGAGATGATCGACCTGATCCAGTACCAGCGCGGATTCGAGTCATCGGCCAAGTTTCTCTCGACCATTGACGAGATGATGAACTCGCTCCTCCAGCTCAAGAGATAACACGCTCGTAAGCGGTCGCAGGTTCTGTATTGGTTCAGGGTAACTGCATAACAAGAGACCGGATAGACACGCTCAACCGGCACAGGCCAGACGAGGAAGCACCATGAAAGCCACCCAGGGAACCACGTACCGGATGCTGGGGAACCGGCTCAACAGCCTGACGACCCAGCTGGAAGATCTGCGCAGGATCGGGGCCACCGGCAAAAAGATGAACCGGCCGTCCGATGACCCGGCGGCCATCCGGCCCGTACTCACCACCCGCAAACAGCTCAGCAACGTGGACCGGTACCTGGAGACCATGGGCCAGTCCCTGGACAAGATGCAGGCCACGGACGGACACCTGGACCACGTGGAAAATATCATGCAGCGGGCCAAGGAAATCACCATCAACGCAGTCAACGGCACCATGAGCAACGAGGACCGGACCGTGCTCGCGGACGAGATCGGCCAGTTGCGGCAGGAACTCCTCGACACGGCCAACGGCATGGTGGACGGCAAGTACATCTTTGCCGGCTACCAGGAGGATACCAAGCCCTTTGTCGAAAACCCGGCCTATGACCCGGCCCTCTATGACCCGAACGACAGCTCCACCTGGCCCTACCTCTACCAGGGTGACGGCAATCCCACCGAGCTGGAGATCACGCCCGGCGAGAAGATCCAGGTCGACCTGACCGGAAACGACCTCTTCTTCGGCAGCTCGACATGGAATACCACACCTCCTCCGAACAACAGCATCGATCCTGGCCGGTATGATCTCTTTGCCGTCCTGACCCAGGCCGAGGAGGCAATCCGGACCAACGATCCCACGGCCATGCAGAACTCGCTTGCCGACCTGGACGGCGCAGCCGACCAGAACCGGCGGCTGCGCTCGCAGCTCGGCAACCGGGCTGCCCGGGTCGAATCGGCCATGCACCACCAGGAGGCGGTCAAGATCGACCTCAAGGCCATCCTGTCCCGTTACGAGGATGCCGACGCCATCGAGGCGTTCAATGACATCGTCAAGCAGGAAACCGCATTCCAGGCCGCTCTCAACATCACCGGCAAGGTATCCCAACTCTCCATTCTCGACTACATCTGACAGCCTGTCCACTTCCCCGCGCCGGATCAACGCAGACCCGCTCCGGTGGCGGTGCAGGCAGGATTTTTTTGTAAAAAACTTGTATTATTCATTTTTGTATCCGATACTGTCCATGACGGACAGAAAATGGAGAAACCATGAATACCATCCCCCCACCTCTGTCCGGCGACCGTACCGACAGCAAGGCACCGACTGAATCCGCCCGGCCGGACGACATGACCACCCTGGCCATCACGGCTTCTGGATACAGGCAGGCAAAGCTACTTGTTCCCAGGATCTCGCCCGGGCCGAAAACAGTCGGCAAGCGCTTTTCCTACCAGGAATACACGGTTCCTGCCTGGAACTGAATCCATGGGCCGAAAGAGCGTGCGGTATCGCCCCTGTGACGAACAACACAACTGGAGCAGCAGATGCTGGTACTGACCAGAAGAGCCGGTGAGGGTATTGTCATCGGTGATGATATAACAGTCAAGATCATCGAAGTGAAAGGCGGTGGCATCCGGATCGGGATCGATGCCCCCCGTGAGACAAAAATCTACCGCCAGGAAGTGTACGATCGGATCAAACAGGAAAACATCGAGGCCACCCAGTGGGATATGGCTGACCTGGATATTCTCAGTGACGATCTCGCAGGCAGGACTGTAAAAAAATGAAAAAGATAACAACCCGTTTTGGCGAAATTGAATACGATCCGGCCAATACCATCCATTTTCCGGAAGGACTGGTCGGGCTCGAGGACCTGCACGATTTCATTGTCATGCCCAACAAGAAAAAAGGGCCCCTTTTCTGGATCCAGTGCGTGGACCACCCGGAATACGCCTTTGTCGTCACCGACCCCACCAACTTCTTCCTCGACTATGTGCTGGCCCCGGACGAGGAAGAACGGAAAAAACTGGGAATCGGAGCAGAGGACGAGTGTTACATCCTCTGTATCGTGACGGTACCGCCATCCAAGGAGATCACCCTCAACCTGGCCGCCCCCATCCTTTTTGCGCCCAAGAGCAACCGGGCCCTGCAGGTGATCCTGGAGAATTCCCCCTATGACGTCCGCACCCCCCTGCCCCGCCCGGACAGCAGCCAGGAGCCGGCCAACGACAGGAAGAACGCCACAGGCTGAACAGATGCACTGTTACGTGGCGCAGGAACGACAGAACCGGCATCCTGGTTGACAGGATGCCGGTTCTGTCGTTTTCCCATCGTGACCGGCTGCCGCTCCCGGTGGGCTTCAGTTGACAGTGTTGATACGGCCGCCCCTGGGGTTCATCTTGTGCTGGTATCCCCGCATGGAGGTGATACCGCTTCGGATTTTCAGCAGTTCATTTCGATACCCTGCAAGCCGGCTCTTCAGCTTGGGAAGGAGGGTCCTGTTCTGCTCGAGAATCTCCGTAAGCAGCGACCTGCGTATCTCCATCTGCCCTTCCAGCGCATGGACATTCTCCGGTCGTATCTCCTGCAGGAGCTTCCTGTCCATGCCGAGGATCCGCTCGTGCAATCGCTCCAGTTCCCCGGTGGCCCGCACGGTGGCCGCCACGTCCAGGAGCGGCAATTTCCTTTCAATCATGTCCATGGCACACTTCAACTGCCGGTAGAGCGCCAGGGAATCCTCCATGGTCTGTCGAACATCGGTCATGGCCATCACATTGCCGCTGCTATCTTCTTTGGTGCCGCAGGAGTCGCCGCCGGCTGCTCCATGGCCGGCCCGTCCTGTTCCCGCCTGTATATCACCGCCGCCTCGGCCCAGGTCTCGCGCAGCTCCTTGAGCATCTTTACGATCACCTTCAACGGCTTGAGGTCATTGTCCCGGTTGGCGTTCATGTACTCCTTGAGCATGTATGCATAAAGGGCATCGAGGTTTTCTGCCAGCCGGGCGTCCTGGCTGCGGTCCAGGGTGGCATCCAGTTCCGCGACAATGGCCGAGGCCTTGTTGATGTAATAGGTTCGCTTGGGTATGTCGTTGTCCTCGATGGCCTTCATGGCCAGGGAAGTAAACCGGATGGCGCCGTCGTAGAACATGAGAAGCAGCTGCTCGGGACTGGCACTGGCAATCTGGTTGGCCAGGTATTGATTGGTATAGCCGTTCATGGATCATCCCTTTGTCTTGTAAAGGTTGGAGATGGAATTCAGCTGCTGCATCAGATAATCCCCTGTTGAACTCCACTGGCTGACCAGTTGCTCCATGGCATTGTACTGGGCGCGCAGGGTTTCCTCGCGTTTGGCCAGCCGGGCCTCGGTCCGTTCGATCTGTTCGTCGATCTGTTTGATATTGTCGTTGATACTCTTCCTGCGGCCTGCCAGCATGCCGTCCGCGGAATCGGTCATGGAATCGAGATAGTCCTGAAAATTCCTGGCCAGGCCGCTCTCGCCGTCATCCCCGGCCAGGAGACTGACCACGGAATCCAGGTTGTTGTCTATGGCATCGGCCAGCTTTTCATCATTCACCACCACTGTGCCGTCTTTCTGGGTCTCAAAACCCAGTTCGGAAAGGGTGGAGAAAACCCCGCTGTTCGTATAGGGTTCGGTGAGCATGTTCTGCAGGTGACGCTTGATGGAATTGATCCCGGCATCGCCGGCAAGCACGCCCGGGGCCGTATCGCCCATGGTGGACTGGCCGGTGATAAAACTGATCACCTCGTTGTATCCCTTGGCAAACTCCTCCACCTTGGCCTGAATGGATGTCTTGTCCAGGCTCACCTCCACATTCACAGTCTCGCCGGCCGAAACATCGATCAGGTCCAGCGTGACACCGGGGATGGCCTCGCTGATGGTGTTGCTCTCGGAATAGATATCAACACCGTCAATACGGACATGGGCCTGGGTGGCGGGCTGGGTGGTCGTGAACGTGCCGAGGGTATCGGTACCGCCGGCAAGGCCGGAGCTGTCCAGGGAAAATGAGGTGCCGACATCCTCGCCGGTGAGCATCAGCCGGTAGGGGGAGGCGGTGCCGTCATTGATGATGGCGGCCGAGACCCCGAGATCGGCGTCGTTGATGGCCTGCATGATCCCTTCCAGGGAGTTGTTCTCCGAGGTGATCTCGATGGTGCTGGTCGTGGTGCCCACTGTGAGGCTCAGGGTGCCGGTACCGAAGGTATTGCTCGTCTTGTCGGCGAAACCGCTGTCCGAGACCGATTTCTGGACCTGGGCGATGGAGACGACCTCCACCTGGTAGCGCGTGCCGGCCAGGGCCTCGCTGGAGACCGTGGCAGTGAAAAAATCACTGTTGCTCAGGTCGACGCTGCGCTTCTGCAACACGTCGGGATCCCCGAGATCGGTGATGGAATCCTGAAAACCCTTGAGCTTGCTATCCAGCTCGCTGAAGGCGGAGAGCCGGTTGTTCAGCCAGGTCTTGTCGGTCTCCATGCGGGCCAGCGGCTGCCGCTCGACACCCATGATGGCATCGATGATGCCATTGGTGTCGAGCCCGGTTGCCAGGCCGCCAAATGAAATAGTCATGACTGGTGCCCCGTGATCTCCTGGTTGTTCTAGCTGACCGTGTTGACGATATTGCCGCGCAGCTCCTGCAGGTGCTTGCTCAGATTGACAAGCTCCTCGGGCGGGATCTGGCGGATCACCTCTTTAGTCTGCTGGTCGACGACCTTGACGATCAGCTCGTCGAGATCGGAATCCTTTTCAAAGCGCACACTGTACGCTCCGTCCTCGGTAATGGATTTGATCTGGCTGAGCAGCTCTTCGGGCTGCATCTTCTTCTGTTCCGTCGTGCCGGCCTGGGCGAAATTCTCCGCCTGGTCCTGCCGCTGCCTGGAGATCTGCTCAGCAGGCTCCATGGGCCTGGGCGGCGATGCACCGGCCGTGGTCAATGTACTGACATTCATTCCCTGTTCCTCCTTGTCTGCTCAAGATCCCTTCCGGGCCGGTGAGCCGGCCCGGAAGGAGTTGAGGTTAACCGATTACTGGAGCAGGGACAGCGCCATCTGCGGGGCCTGGTTGGCCTGCGCGAGGATGGAGATGCCGGCCTGCTGCAGGATATTCTGCTTGGTCATGTTGGAGGTCTCCTGGGCGATGTCCGCGTCAAGGATCCGGGAGCGTGCTGCAGAGATGTTTTCTGAGATATTCTGCAGGTTGGCGATGGTGGACTCGAAGCGGTTCTGGATCGCGCCGAGGTTGCCGCGCTGGGAGTCGATCTTGCCCAGCGCCTTGTCGATGACATCGATGGCCGACTGCGCACCCGACTGGGTCGAGATATCGATGCCGCTGACATAGTCGGTATCGGAGTTGACAAAGGTATCAGCCCCCACATTCAGGATGGAGCCTGCCGAGTTGGCCACGTCGGAACGGACCGAAAAGGACTCGGTGGAGCTGAACTCGACCCGGCCGGCGACGGTGGTGGAATCGGTACTACCATCGGTCAGATCCGTCGTATCAGAATCAAGCGTGGTGACGGTCATGGTTTCACCGGATACCGAGTGGGTGAAATCGGCGATATCGATATCCTTGCCCTCGGACTGGATCAGCTTGACATTGCCATCATCAAGCTCTGCAGAGATGCCGGTGGTACCGGTGACCTTGTTGATGGCATCGACCAGGTTGCTCAGGTCACCGGTGGTGACCGAGGCGGAGATGGTCGCCGTGGTGCCGCCGGAACCGAGCGTCATCTGCACGGTGCCGTCACTGCTTACCGCGGTGATCGAGGCCTCGTTATAGGCCGTTGCCTCGACACCTGTGCTCGAGGTCACCGAGTTGATCTTGGTGGCCACCGTATAGGCGGAATCGCCGGCAGCGACGCCTACGGTCGCTGTTCCCTCGGAACCGGCAACGGTCAGGGTCTGGGCGGCAATGGTGTTGTTGGTTGGCAGGGAGGATGCCGCAGCAGTGGCGGAACCGGTTCCCTGGTTGGCGGTTGTGTTGGTGGCGGTGGTTGCCGCCCGGCCCAGGTCGCTTGCGGCCATGGAGTCGATGGAGACGCTGATGGTCTCGTTGGCATTGGCGCCGATCTGGAACTTCTGGGCGGAAAAGGAACCGTCGAGGATCTTCAGACCGTTGAAGGTGGTGGTATTGGCGATACGGTCCATCTCGCTCTGCAGCTGGTTGACCTCGGCCTGGAGAGCCGAGCGGTCGGCGGCAGAGTTGGAGGCATTGGCAGCCTGGACAGACAGCTCACGCATACGCTGCAGAATGTTGGTGGACTCCTGCATGGCACCTTCCGCGGTCTGGGCCAGGGAAATACCGTCGTTGGCATTCCGGACGGCCTGGTTGAGGCCCCTGATCTGGGAGGTCATCCGGTCGGAGATGGCCAGTCCTGCCGCGTCATCCTTGGCAGAGTTGATCCGGAGACCCGATGAGAGCCGCTGCATGGAGCGGGAGAGTGCATTCTGGGTTTTGCCCAGATTGCGCTGAGCATTGAGAGACGCTACGTTTGTGTTGATTACGAGACCCATGATATTCCTCCTTGAATATGAAGTGGGTTTTCCTGTGTTGGCATCCTTGCCGGTACAACAAAAAAAGTATTCAGAATGTTCAGGTTGTTTTTTTTGTTTCGGCTGTCACCTCCTCTGCTGTTTTTTCCTGATTATTTAATCTTGTCATACGAACCAAGAACTGGATTATTTTCCCTTGTAGATTGTATCGTACCCGGGGCCGGGATTCTTTAGGGAAAAATGCATTCTTTCCGCAAAAAAACAGCCGCCCGGGTGTCCCGGGCGGCTGTTTCCTCTATATTTCACCATGTTATCCCTGGAGTAGCTGCAGGGCCAGTTGCGGAGTCTGGTTGGCCTGGGTGAGGATAGAGACTCCGGCCTGCTGAAGGATGCTCGATTTGGTCATCCTCGAAGTCTCCTGGGCGATATCGGCATCGCGGATCCGCGACCGGGCCGCGGTCAGGTTCTCGGCCACGTTCTGCAGGTTGGCGATGGTTGACTCGAAACGGTTCTGCAGGGCGCCGAGATCGCCGCGCTGGGCATCGATCTTGTCCAGGGCCGCATCGATGATCTTGATAGCGTCGTTGGCGTTTTCCACCGTGCTGATATCAACCTGGGTCACCTCCTCCATGGGCGGGATCTCGGTGGTGTTGGCCGGCTGGTCGAGAATGGAGCCCGCCGTGTTGGCGATATCCGAGGACACGGTATAGGATTCGGGCGAGGAGAACTCGATGGAGCCCGAGATCCTCGTGGAATCATTGCCGCCCGAGGCCAGATCGGTGGTATTGCCGGAGGCGCCGGTGACGGTGATGGTGGCGCCGGAGGTGGTGTGGGTAAAGTCCTCCAGGACGATGTCCTTGCCCTCGGCCTGAATCAAGGTGAGCGTGCCGCCGCTGACCGTGGCGGTTACCCCGGTTGTACCGCTCTGGGCGTTGATGACTGTGGCCAGCTCGCTCAGGTCGCCGGTGGCCACCGAGGCGTTGACCGAGGCCGTGTTGCCGCCGCTGCCGATGGTCAGGCTGACCTGGCCCGAGTCGCTCAGCCCGGACAGGGTGGCCTCGGTCCGCGCGGTGGCGGTGACACCGGTGAGGGCGGCGGCATTGGTGATGCTGGAGGCGATGGTCCAGGCCGTGTCACCGGCACCGATGGCCACCGTGGCCTCGCCCTTGCTGCCATTGATGGTCAGGGTCTGGGCGGCGATGGTATTGATGGACGGGGCAGATGTCGCGGCCGTGGCCGGTGTGCCGGTTCCCTCGTTGGCCGTGGTATTGTTGGCGTCAAAGGTGTAGCGGCCGAGATCATCGGCAGCCATGCTCTGGATGGAGACCCCGATGGTCTCATTGGCGTTGGGACCGACCTGGAACTGCTGGGAGACAAAGGTCCCGTCCAGGATCTTGAGGCCGTTGAAGGTGGTGGAGTTGGCAATCCGGTTCATCTCGGTCTTCAACTGGTTGACCTCGGACTGGAGGGCGGCCCGGTCGGCGGCCGAGTTGGTGGCATTGGCGGCCTGGACAGCGAGTTCGCGCATGCGCTGCAGGATATTGGTGGATTCCTGCATGGCGCCTTCCGCTGTCTGGGCCAGCGAGATTCCGTCGTTGGCGTTTCTGGCCGCCTGGTTGAGACCGCGGATCTGGGCGGTCATGCGGTCGGAGATGGCGAGCCCGGCCGCGTCGTCCTTGGCCGAGTTGATGCGAAGGCCCGAAGAGAGCCTTTCCATGGACGTGGAAAGGTCGCGCTGGGTCCGGGCGAGGTTCCGTTGAGCATTCAGCGATGCTACGTTTGTATTGATCGTCAAAGCCATGGTTCATCCTCCATGAAACTATGTTCCGCCTGGTCGTCAATGATCCGACCACTGGCTCACGATACAAACGTAACATCTCTCAACTGTGTCTCTCGCTTACCTTTTCGGCACCTCCCCATCCATGCTTAAGCTGTTTTGTTTCTTTTTCTTCTCCCCCGGCCGGCGGCCGGACCGCGGCAGGCGCGCCAGTTCGCTATAGACCGCCTATGCTTACCTGGCGCGACCGTGCAAAGGCGGGCTGCCTGTGACGACGTACGGCTCAGTTTTCCAGGGCCGCCGGCCATGGCAGCTCCGCCAGCACCTCCGCCACTATCCTCACCCCCTCCCCGTACACCTCTGCCCCCTCTTCCTCGGTATCAAAAAAATACAGGCAGATGCAGAGATGACTCAACAGGTCACTGAGCAGGCGCCACCAGATATCGAGCCTGCTGTCGTGGCCATTATCACGGCACTCGGCCATAACAAGGGAGATGGCGTCATTGATGTTCCGCATCGCTTCCGGCCAGGAGAAGTGCTCCACGGCGAGCTGTTCCGGCAGTCGCCGCTGCAGGCAGCGATACCGTTTCCGGCCGCTTCCCCGGCAGTAGCGCCAGTGGCGTCCCTGTTCGGCAGGGGCAAAGAGGCGCGCGATCTGCCGTGCCATCATGCGCCGGTCCGCCACCCTGCCGGGCCGGCAGTCCGCGGTCGAAGCCGGCCGCGCCCCCTGGACCAGGGCGCCGTCGGAGAGGTTGATGACGCGGATTCCCCGGCCCAGGCGACCGATGGCCTTTTCCACGCCCAGTCTCGCCTGGGTGAAAAACGGTGTCGACAGGACCGGCTCCGAGCCGGGAAAATTCGCCGGTACCACCAGGGTGGCGGTCTCGCGATCATGGAAGGGCCGGGTCTCGTCGCCCTGTTCATCGATATAGAGCGTTCCCCGGGCATGGTGCCGCTCAGGTGAGCGGAAGCCGAAATCACAGCCCAGCAGAAAGATGGTCTCCGGACGACAGTGACAGGCCAGGGCAAAGGCGAGGGTTGTGGTGGAGGGGGCCACCGCATCCAGCAGCGTGGTCATGATATGGACCGGGTGCGAGACATCGGCGGCCGCCACCAGGAGAGGGGTATCGGTCAGCGTGGTGTAGGCCGCTGCGGCCTGGTAGCTGAGGACCAGGGGGACATCCGGGTAGAGATCCATCCTGCTGATCAGCTCCTCGTGGAAGACAGTGTCGAGACAGAACTGGAAATCGGGCCGGATACCGTGCCGCCGCAGCACCGTGACCGCGGTATGGACGGCAAAGATCACCAGCTCATCCCGGTGCTTCCCGAGCCAGGCAAGGGCCTGCTCATCCAGGGACGGGCCGCTGGCGACCACGGCGATGGCGGCCGGGATGGGCGCATCGGGACGGCTGGCAAGCAGGGGAAGCCCCTGCCGCAGGTTGGCCAGGCCCTGGGCATGGTCCCGCACCATGTAATCCAGGGGGTAGACAAGCCGCAGCTTGGAGCGCTGCAGCATCCGGAACTGTTCCATGTAATAGGGTGTCTGCTCCATCACGTAGCCGGGCAGGACCCGGCACCAGAGATGGGGGGTGACCCGGAAGGTGGAAAAAAAGGCGTCAAAGACATTGTTGCCGAGCTGTGGCCCGATGAAGAGATACAGCCGTCCCTCCCTTTTCCAGATCGCCTCGTAGTCCAGGAAATAGAGGGAGACCTCGAAACGCTCCGGCTCCGGTTCCACGAGAAGAACCGAATCGACCTCCGTGGAATGGAGATGATGGGCAACATGCAGGCCATGGAAGATACCGAGAAAGATCACCGGCGGCGAAAACCGGCGACCGTCACCGGGCAGGGGCTTGAGGTTGACCACCCCGGCCCTGTACCGGGCAGGGTATTCGGGAAAGCGGGCCGCAAGCCGTTCATACATGGCGGTTACCGGGCGGGCGTGCAGGGGATACTGCTCCGGGGCGGCCACCTCGAGGGAGAAGAGGTCAACCCAGGCCCCATGCTCCGGCGCCGCCATCATCTCGGCAAAGGTGTCCAGCGGCTCCGGGTGCGCCACCTGGCCGGTCCGTCCGTCGATCACGGCGAGAAAGGAGTCGGTGATCTGGATGGAGTAGGGACATTGGTTTTCTTCTATGAAGCTGTCAACCGCCGGGTAATGGTCTCGAAAAAATTCCCGGTTGCGGTTGTAGAGGTCCGAGATGATCCGCGGCCTGTCGTCGGGCTCGGCATTGCGGAGCTGCGCCAGGATGGTAAAAGAGGTCATGGGGGTTCCGGGGGCTGTTGTTCGGTTTCATCACTTCTTGACCGCGGTGGCGACTAGGGTATCGGTCCGGTCAATGCGGGCCAGCATCCGCGAATAGGCACTATCCAGTTCGCCGGTCCGCAGGAAACGCCACTCTTCATGCCCGCCGGGCCGGTTCCTGGCCAGCCAGTGGAGATGATTGGCCAGGGGATAGCGCTGGCAGCCCTCGATCACGATCTCCCGGAAACCGGCCTCCTCCAGGAAACGGGCAAGGCTCTGCCGCGTGTGCAGAATCAGGTGTTCGCTCCAGAAGGTGAACTTCTTGAAACTGTCAAGATCAAGGAGAGAGAGCAGCAGGTCGCGGGCATGGGGGACCTCGATGACAATCCTGCCATGGCCGGCCAGCCTGTCATGGAGCCGTTGCAGATCGGCAAGCGGATCGACCATATGTTCCAGTACGTGAAACAGCGTTATCACGTCAAAGTCATCCTCTTCCACGTCTTCGATGCCCGGGTAGACCGGGTAGCCTGCTCTCTCCAGGCTGGCGCGGGCCGCCTTCTGCGGCTCCACCGCCACCACCGTCGAGGCCAGGGGAGAGACCGCATCCAGGATCCCGCCGGCGCCGGCACCGATATCCAGCCATTTTTTGTTCACCACCATGTGCTGCAGGATCTTCTTTCTCCTGGCCGTATCCTCCAGGCCGATGTTGATCGCCTGCTGCCTGTCATGCACGGACCAGTAGCTGAACCCCTCCTGCCCCTCGTAACGGGAGGCAGCCAGGTGGTCGGTACCGGAGAGAAAGATAATCCCTGACTTCGTGCACCGGAAGACGGAGACATCGTCCCGGTCCCTGACCCGCGGATAGAAGGGACGAATGGAAGACGCATCGCAGAGGCCCAGCTCGATCAACAGCCTCCTGATCATGTTTTTTCCTGTTGCCATGGCTCTCTCTTTCTGCCGTGCCCCTCTCAGCCCTGCAGCTCCTTGATACAGTGGGCAATATCCCGGATCTCGCCGGAGGAGAGCCGCGTGGAGGAAGGCAGGCTCAGGCCGCATGCCGCAAGCCGCTGGGCGACCTCGAGCCGGCCGGGACGGTCGTAGACCGGTTGCCGGTGGATGGGGTGGAAAAAGGGCCTGGTCTCAATGCCCTGCCCGCGCAGCCGTTCCATCAACATGTCCCGCGACATGCCGAACTCCTGCTCGTCGACCAGGATCGAATAGAGCCAGTAGACATTCTCTGCCCAGTCCTCCTCCGGCGGCAGGGTAATCCCCGACACCTCCCGCAGTACCTGGGCATAGGCCCTGGCGTTCTGTCGCTTGCGAAGGAGAATCGCGTCGATCTTTTCCATCTGGGCCAACCCCACGGCCGCCTGCATGTTGGTCAGGCGGTAGTTGTAGCCCAGGGTGGTGTGCCAGTACCGCCTGTCAGGGTCCATGCCGTGATCACGGAGCAGCCGCACCCTGTCGGCAAACCGCCGGTTGCCGGTCACCACCATGCCGCCCTCGCCGGTGGTGACAATCTTGTTGCCAAAGAAACTGAATATTCCCAAATCACCCATGGAGCCCACCCTCTGTCCCCGGCACAGGGCCCCATGGGCCTCGGCAGCATCCTCGATCACCAGGAGACCATGGCGGGAGGCAATGGCGAGAATCGCCTCCATGTCCGCCGGATGACCATAGAGATGGACCGCGATGATCGCCTTGGTCCTCGGGGTGACCAGGGCCTCAATCCCGGCCGGGTCGATATTCCAGGTCACGGGATCGCTGTCGGCAAAGACCGGGGTAGCGCCGGTATAGGCAACTGCATTGGCCGTGGCGATAAAGGAGAGCGTGGGCACGATCACCTCGTCACCGGGGCCGGCGCCGCAGGCCAGCAGGGCGAGATGCAGGGCCGTTGTGCCGCTGGAGGTGGCGATGGCGTGCTCGACGCCGCAGAAATCGGCAAAGGCCCTTTCGAACCGCGGCACAAAGGAGCCGGTCGACGAGATCCAGCCGGAAAGGACACACTCGCTCACGTACTGCCACTCCTTCTCGCCCACGTCGGGTTCGGCCACCGGGAAAAAGCGCCGCTTGTCGAACAGGGCGATATCAACGACCTGGTCCCCGGCATCGAGGATGGGGACAATGCGGATGGAAGGGGAAAAGAGCTCGAGGACCTCGTTGAACGGCGTGTCGGTACGGGCAGTAACCGACCCGCCGGGGGGAATCGCCCGCTCCAGCGGGTCGTTGAACGTGCAGCCCCGCAACAGCGCCCGCCGGACATCACCGTCAGTGAGCACGGCACGGAACCGGCCCGATCCCGGCTCGACCACCAGGGCCGCGCCCAGGGTGCCGCGGTCGATGACCTCCAGGGCCTGGCGCAGCGTGCCGCCGGCGGTAATGCAGATCTTCCTGATGTTCTCTTTCACGGGCTCTCCATAGTGCAGCCGTACCAACCCATCACCCTAGTCCAGGGCGGCAAGCAGCTCCAGGGACCTGCGCAGGCCGGCGGGGGAGGAAGAGATCTCCAGCGTGATCGTCCTGCCCCGGAGGGGGTAGCGCCGCAACTGGGAAAAGATCTTCCCGTCCTTGTCAAGCTCCCTGTTGAGATCGCGCAGGCCGTCGTTGTCACTGACATGCAGGTAGTCACTGCGCATAAACATCCGCATCTCCTCTGCAAAATCAAGGCCCATGGAGACAGAGGTGACATAGAGGTGGGCCACGTCAAAAAGGATCCGGCAGCCGGTGGCGTCGGCGATTTCACGCAGCTCGCGGAAACGCAGGCCCATGAAGGGGGGATGGCCCGCGAAACGGTCATGGTTGTCCCGGGAACAGACATTGTTTTCAACGTACAGGACCACGTCCCTGCCGGCATGGCTGCGCAGTTCCCGCACTCCCTCGCAGAACCTCGCCCGGCACGCGTCCCTGTCGCCGATGGCGTCACAGGTCATGGTTCGGCCGAGCATGGTAACGTCGGGATCGACAAAAAAACCGGCATGAAAGCCGAAACGGCCGATCTCCAGGCGCCGGCAGAAATCAATGGCCCCGGCAAGATGCTCCAGGCTCCGCTGCCGGACCAGGGAATCGGCCGAGGCCAGGTTGACGACAAAATCGCTCTCTGGCGGAGGAAAGTAATTGTGGGCCAGGTAGTGGAGGGCATACCGGTCGCGCAGGCGCAGGAGATCCTCCTCAAACCCCTTGTAATAGACCGTGCCGCCGGAAAGCTCGATATTGCGGAAGCCGCCTTCTGCCAGTTCGGCCACCGCCTCCGAGATCCGCCTCTTGCAGGAACAGGTCGAGGAGACATAGATCACGTCACACCCTGGCGCCGTTTTTCCGGTACGGCATTCCCGGCCCATCCTGCAGGACAAGAAACCCCTCCAGCACTCCCGGTGTCTTCTCCTGCAGAAGAAAGCCCATGCTCCTGTAGAGCCGGACCGCCCCGTGATTTTCCCTGTGCACCGTGAGGCGGACCGTCTCCGCCCCCCGCCGGCGTGCCGCGGCCAGCAGAAAGAGGAGCAGATCACGGCCCAGGCCCCTGCCCCTCTGCCGGGGATGGATGGCCAGGCCCAGGCTCGGGACCGCAAACCCCTCGTCCCACCCCCGCAGCATGCCGTAGCCGCTGATCCTGTCCCGGAACAACTGGAGGCAATAGAAATCACGGCCCTGGTACTGCCCCTGCTGCACCGCCTGCTCATGGGTCAGGGGGTGGGGATGGAAAAAGACCTCGTCACCATTGTCCACCAGGGCGGCGAAGAACCGGGCCAGTTCGCCGGTCCGGGAGGGCGTTACCCCGGTGTACTCGAGAGCCTGCCGCCTGGCCTGTCCGCTCACCTCATGCCTCCCAGTCCACCGCGTCCATGGTCAACAGGGTATCCGCCTCCAGGTCCCTTGCCGCCCTGCGGCCGGAGACGCGGTCAAGCCATGACGGTGGCAGACCATTGCCCGGACGCTTGCAGGCCAGGTCCCGGGCCGATATCCTCTCGCCTGCCCTGACGGGCCGGGTGACAACCAGGCTCTTGCGCATCCTGTCCCGGTTGGCGGCCTCGCTGGGCGTCACTTCCTTGCGGCCACTGCCCAGGGCGGCCTCGACCCGGCGCACCGTCTGTACCAGCCGCGCCATCTCGGCGGGCTCCAGGGAGGCGCGATGATCAGGCCCCTCCATGCGGCGGCTGAGGGTGAAATGTTTTTCCACCATGCAGGCGCCAAGGGCCACGGCCCACGAGGCGGCCTCGATGCCCCTGGTATGATCGGAAAATCCGGCCGGGCAGAGAAAGGCCTGCTCCAGGGTGCGCATGGCCCGCAGGTTGATCTCGTCCAGGGGCGCCGGGTATTCGGCCGTACACTGCAGGAGCACGATATGGTTCTCCAGGCCGCCCCGGCGCAGGGTATCCACTGCCAGCTCCACGTCGGCCAGGCTGCACATGCCGGTGGAAAGGATCACCGGCCGCCCCTTGCCGGCCAGGTACCTAAGCAGTGGCACATTGGTGGTGTCCGTGGAGGCGACCTTGAAGGCAGCGACATCGAGGGCGTCGAGCCGGTCAATGCTGCGATGATCATAGGGGGTGCAGAGGTAGAGGATGCCGGCGGCGTCACAGTGGGCCTTGATCCTGGCCTGCGCTTCCGGTTCCAGTTCCAGGGCCCTGAGCATGGCCAGTTGGCTGCCCCCGGCCCCGGTGGTCTCCTCCTGGTAGGAGGCCTTGCGGGCCGTGGCCGTGACGAGATCCGCGGCAACAAAGCTCTGGAACTTAACCGCGTCGGCGCCCGCGGCCACGGCGGCATCAACGAGGCGCAGCGCCGTGGCCGGATCACCATTATGGTTGACCCCGGCCTCGGCCACCACCAGGCAGGCCTGGCCCGGCCCCACCGCGCGCGTCCCTATCCGGACCGGCCTGATCATGCCGTCCTCCCGGCCAGCAGGGCCTCGGCCAGGAGAAAATCGACCATGGTGTCGATATCCACGCTCCTCTCCCGTGGCATGACATAGGCCCGCACGTCACCGCTGTACAAGAGCTGTTTCTCCATCAGGGTCTCGCGCCAGGCCACGTCAACCGCGCCATTGAGCCGAAAGACGGGCGGCAGGAGCTGCCGCCTGGGATACTTCCCGATATCGAGACCGGGCAGCACCGGCTGCATCCGGTCATCTTCCAGGCAGAACATCCAGTAGGGATGATGGCCCACCGGGCACACCGACCGCACCCAGTCCGCCCTGGTACGGACCAGTTGCTCCACCGCCCCCTCGATGTCGCCGACACTTCGGAGGGGAGCCGTGGGACGGAGCCAGACCACCACATCCGGCCGGTATTCCTGGTTGTCAGAGAGCCACTGCAGGGCATGCTGGTACACCGGCATATCCGTGGTCGCGTCGCCGGCAAGCTCGGCCGGCCGCAGGAATGGTGTCTCTGCCCCGGCCCGGCGGGCGATGGCAGCGATTGCCGGGTCATCGGTGGAGACGATCACCCGGTCCAGGCAGACCGTCTTCAGGGCGGTCTCTATGGTCCAGCAGATGAGCGGCCGGCCGGCCAGGGGCCTGACATTCTTGCCCGGTATGCCCTTGGAACCGCCCCGGGCCGGGATGAGCGCCAGGATCTTCCTGCCGGCAGGCCCGGTCATGAGCAGACTACTCCACCCGCACCAGGTAGTTGCCCTTAAGATCGTCGCTGATGCGCAGGCCGGTGACGTGATGCCTGCCGCCAAGCGACAGGACAAAGGCCTCGTTGACCGCAAACCTTTTGCTCAGGGTAAACGGTGTCTTCCTGCCGCCTTCGCGCATCACGACCGTGTTGATGATCACCGGCGCATCGCGGCAGATGATCTGGACCCTGGAGATATCCCGGTTCACCGGCACCTCCTTGGCGCCGCCGCCGGCATGCTGCTGCGTAATCTCGGTCCAGGAAAAGGCCGCACCCGGGAAGAGCAGGAGACAGGAAAGGAAAAGAAAGGGGAAAAAGAGAGATTTCCGGTACAACATGGGTCCTCCTTCTGTTGACAGGCAGGGACGGCCGCAACGGTGGGGACAAGACCGTCAGATAATATCCTGGATCCGGCTCCTGAACTCGGACGCCAGTTCCTCGTCACCGATCTCCTCGGCGAGCATGGCGGCCAGTTCCGAGAGGCGGGCCGGGATGACCGGGCCGTTTGCGCGCCATTTTTCGAGAAAATCCTGCATGACCACCT
>DRKI01000078.1 GCA_011051875.1 Desulfobulbus sp.
CAAAACCTGGGGACGAAGATACTCGAGATGATGTTTTTTCAACGGGAATGGAAACCATGAATACTATCAACTGGGCAACCTTTGAACCGCTGCTGCCGGAGATGCTGCTGGTCTGTACCGGCCTGGTCCTGATCGGCCTGGACCTATTTGCGGAAAAAACACGGGAACTCCTGCCGTGGCTGACCGTGCTGGGCTCGGTCACGGTCCTGGGTATGGTGATCGGCGAGCGCAATGTCTCCGCCTTCGGCGGCATGTTCATCACCGACTCCTACGCGGTCTTCTTCAAGGTCATCTGCCTGCTTTCAGTGATCATGGCCACGCTGATGGGCGAACACTACCGGCGGGTGCACGGCCTGCGCCACGGTGAGTACTATGCCCTCATGGTCTTTGCCGCCACCGGCATGCTGGTGATGGCCTCGGCCGGCGACCTGATGGTCCTCTACCTGGGGCTGGAACTGATGGCGCTCTCGGTCTACTGCCTGGTGGGGATGAACAAGCGGGAGGAAAAGAGCGCCGAGGCGGCCATCAAGTACTTTCTCATGGGCGTCTTTGCCTCGGCCATCCTCCTCTTTGGCATGTCCCTGGTCTACGGCCTCACCGGCTCCACGGATATCCTGGAAATCGCCCGCTACACCGCCCGGACCGGTCTGACCGAGAATCCGGCCCTTGCCGCGGCCCTGGGCCTGATGATCGCCGCCTTCTGTTTCAAGGTCGCGGTGGCGCCCTTCCACTTCTGGACCCCGGACGTCTATGACGGAGCGCCCACCGTGGTCACCGCCTTCATGTCCGTGGGACCCAAGGCGGCAGGTTTCGCGGTCTTCGGCCGGGTGCTGATCTCCGGCTTCCCCGAGCTGCAGCCGCACTGGGGCAGCCTGCTGGCCACGCTCGCCCTGCTGACCATGGCCGTGGGCAACATCACGGCCCTGGTCCAGACCTCCATCAAGCGGATGCTGGCCTACTCCGCCATCGCCCATGCCGGTTATTCCCTGCTCGGCGTACTTTCAGGCACCGCGGACGGGCTGTCCGCCACCATGAGCTACCTGTTCATCTACGGCTTCATGAACATGGGCGCCTTTGCAATCCTGGTATTGCTCTCCTCCCGGGGCGCCCATCATGAATCCCTGGATGACTACCGGGGCCTGGCCAGAAAACATCCCCTGGCCGCGCTCCTGATGCTGATCTTCATGTTTTCGCTTACCGGGATCCCGCCGACGGCCGGGTTCATCGGCAAATTCTACCTGCTCCGGGCCGCGCTGGGCGCGGGCTATACCGGAACGGTCATCGGGGCCGTCATCTTCAGCGCCATATCCGCCTATTTTTACCTGCGGGTGGTGCGCTACATGTACATGAGCGAACCGGAAGGTGAGCTCGACTTCAGCTATTCTCCGGGTATTTCAGCCGTACTCGGGTTAGCACTGCTGGGGGTTGTCGGACTCGGTCTGCTCCCCGGCACCATGATTGGCTGGGCCGCCAGTGCTCTGCTCGGCCAATAAGTGGTATTGACTGCGGTCTTGCCAGCCGCAGCCAAGGCCACGCTTTCTCCTTCGTACCGACGGCCGGCCCCTGTGGTCGGCCGTCACTTTTTTTCAGGGTGGAGAGAATACACCCCGTATATTGGAAGGTTCGAGCGCGTGCAGACGGGATGCCCTGCAACCGCTTACGGAATTTCAGGTCCGGATATGGGAGAGAATACGATCCACGACCTGGTCCAGGTCGAGGTTGGTGGTGTCGATGTGGATCGCGTCCGGTGCGGCCCGAAGGGGGGCGATGGTGCGCTCGCGGTCGTCGCGGTCGCGCTGGATGATCTGGGCGAGGATCTTTTTTTCATCGACCTCCTGGCCACGCAACCGGAGCTGTTCGGCCCGGCGGCGGGCCCGTTCCCCGGGAGCGGCGTCGAGAAAGAACTTCCAGGCCGCCCGCGGAAAGACCACGGTACCGGTATCCCTGCCTTCGGCGACGATCCGGCCGGCCGCTCCCATCTCCTGCTGCATGCGGGTCAATTTTTCCCGCACCGTCCCGAGGGCCGAGACCCTGGAGGCGGCCATGGCCATTTCCGGGCTGCGGATCTCGCGGCTCACGTCGCGGCCGTTGACCAGGACCCGGACATCGTCGCCATCCTTTTCCGGCGGCAGCAGCCGGATGTTGATATCCTCCAGCAGGCGTGCCACTGCATCCTCGTCGTCGGGCGGAACACCATCCTGCAGGCATTTCCAGGCCACGGCCCGGTACATGGCGCCGGTGTCCAGGTAGGTGTACCCCAGGCGGGCGGCCACGGCCCTGGAAACCGTGGACTTGCCCACCCCTGAAGGTCCGTCGATGGTGACGATCTGCTCGTTTTCCCGGGACATGACTTCGGTCCTGCTCAGTTTCCGGCCGTATACCCGGATTCTGCCAGGCAGTCGGCCAGGGCGGCGACAAAGCGGCTGTTTTCCGCCTCCGTTCCCACGGTGATGCGGATGAAGTCGGGATAGCCGTAGGCCTTCATGGAACGGACGATCACGCCCTTGTGGAGCATGGCCTCGTAGAGCCTGGTGGCATCACCGCGCACGTCGATGAGAAAGAAATTGGTGTGCGAGGGATAGGCGATACAGCCCAGCCGCTCCACCTCCCTGCTCAGCCACTGCCGTCCCCGGGCGGTCCGCTCCAGGGTTTGCTCGTAATGGCCCGGGTCACGGATGGCAGCCAGGGCCCCCACCTGGCCGGGCAGGTTGATATTGAAGGGCTGGCGGACCCGGTGCAGGAGGTCTGCGATCTGCCGGTGCATGATACCGAACCCCACCCGCAGGCCGGCCAGGCCGAAGGCCTTGGAAAAGGTGCGCAGGGCGACCACGGCCGGGATCCCGTCCGGGTTGCGGATGTATGCCTTGACGTCAATCCGCTCTTCCGGGTCCACGAAATCGACATAGGCCTCGTCGAGCACCACGATCACGGTCTCGGGCAGGGAGGCGAGGAAGCGGCCGAATTCCTGCCGCGAGATCAGGGTTCCGCAGGGGTTGTTTGGGTTGTCGAGAAAGATCAGCCGGGTTTTTTCGTTCACCGCCCCGGCGATGGCCGCCAGGTCGTGGCGCATCTCCCGCAGTGGAATAACAACATTTTCGCCGCCGCGTACCTGGACGAACTTCTGGTACATGAGAAAGGAGGGATGGCTGGTGATCACCTCGTCGCCGGCCCGGACAAAGGCCTTGACCAGGAACTCGATCACCTCGTTGGATCCGTTGCCGAGCACGATCTCGGCCATGTCCACGTCCAGCCAGTCGGCCAGGGCGCGGGTGAGGTAATGGCTGGAGCCGTCCGGGTAGCGGTGCAGGCCGGTGAGCACGTTGGCTATGGCCTCCACCGCGGCCGGGGACGGACCCCAGGCGTTCTCGTTGGAGGCCAGCTTGATGGAATCGGTGATGCCGTATTCCCTCTCCAGCTCCTCCAGCGGTTTGCCGGGCGGATAGGGGACTATCTCTGCGATGTTTTCCGGAATATCGAGTTTCATGGAAGTATGCTCTGAAGTCTCAGGAAAGATCGGGTTTCCGGCCCACCACTCCGGCCCGCTGCTCCAGGTTGTGGGCCGCGCGCAGCAGCACCTCTTCGTTGAAATGGGCGGCCTGCATCTGCATGCCGATGGGCAGGCCGTCGGAGCTGAAGCCGCAGGGAACCGAGATGGCCGGAATTCCGGCCAGGTTGGCAGAGATGGTCAGAATGTCGGAGAGATAGAGGGCCAGGGGATCGTCGCTCTTCTCCCCGATCTTCCAGGCCGGGGTCGGGCAGACCGGGGAGGCCAGCAGGTCGCATTTTGCAAAGGCATCGCTGAAATCCCCGGTGATCAGGGTGCGGACCCGGGAGGCCTTTTTGTAATAGGCGTCGTAGTAGCCGGCCGACAGGGCATAGGTGCCGATCAGGATCCGCCGTTTCACCTCGTCGCCGAACCCCCTGGAGCGAGTGGCGCGGTACATGTCGATGAGGGTGTCGGCGTCGTGGTCCCGGAAGCCGTAACGGACACCGTCGTAGCGGGCCAGGTTGGAGGAGGCCTCGGCCGGGGCGATGATATAGTAGACCGCCACGCAGTAACTGGTATGGGGCAGTGACACCTCGACGATCTCGGCCCCTGCCTCGCGCAGCATGTCGATGCCACGGCGCACGGCCTTTTCCACATCAGGATCGAGCCCCTCCCCGAAGTACTCGGCCGGCACCCCCACCCGGATTCCCTGCAGGCCATCCTGCAGGGCGTCGGTATAATCGGGAACCCCGCGGTTGATGGAGGTGGAGTCACGGTGGTCATGGCCGGCAATGACGTTCATCATCAGGGCGCAGTCGGCCACGTCCCTGGTCAGGGGGCCGACCTGGTCCAGGGAGGAGGCAAAGGCCACCAGGCCGTAGCGTGAGACGCGGCCATAGGTGGGTTTCATCCCCACGATCCCGCACAGGGAGGCGGGCTGGCGGATGGAACCGCCGGTATCGGAGCCGAGCGAGGCAAAACACTCGTCCGCGGCAACGGCAGCGGCCGAACCGCCGCTGGAACCACCAGAGACATACCCCTGTTTCCATGGATTGACAGGGACCTGGAAGGCGCAGTTCTCGCTGGTGGACCCCATGGCGAACTCGTCCATGGCCACCTTGCCCAGGATCACGGCTCCGGCATCGTTGAGCCGGCTGATCACGGTGGCGTCATAGGGCGGGATGAAGTTCTCCAGCATCCTCGAGCCGCAGGTGGTGGGCATGGTCGAGGTACAAAGCACGTCCTTTACCGAGAGGGGGATGCCGAGCAGCTCCCCTGCCCTGCCCTCTCTCCGCAGCAGGTCGGCCTCCTCGGCCCGGGCCAGGGCCCCGTCCCGGTCCAGGTACAGGTAGGCCCGGACCCTGTCCTCCACCCGGCCGATACGATCCAGCACCGCCTCGGTCAGCTCCACGGATGTGATCTCGCCCCGGGCCAGCTTCTCCCTTGCCTGGGTCAGGGTCAAACTGTATAGCTCCATTGCAATTCCTCAACTGATGATCTTCGGGACAACAAAGGCCTCGCCATTGTCCGCCGGCGCATTGGCCAGGACCTTTTCCCTGGCCAGGGACGGCCGGACCTCGTCCTCGCGAAAGGCGTTGGTCACCCGCTGGGTATGGGTCGTCTCTTCGATGCCGCTGGTATCGACCTCGTCCAGCTTGGCCACGTAGTTGAGGATGGTATCGAGCTGGCCGGTCATCCGCTCCACCTCGTCCGGCGCCAGCTCGAGCCGGGCCAGCCTGGCCACATGTTCCACTTCTTCCCGTGTTATCTTCATTTTTCCCAAACCTCTTGTACCTATCCCGCATATTTCACATGCGATCTGCTGCAAGGCCCGAAAACACCACGCCTGCCGCGTCACAGCGCAAACGTGTCATCCACCTGTAAACGTATCATCAACCTGTACGCTGGCACAGGTGGAGCGGGTGATTTCCGGTTCAGGCAGGTTTATACAGTGAACTGGCAGAAAGAACAACCCCGGCGAACACTTCAACCAGTTCCGGATCAAACTGGCTGCCGGCACAGCGGCGGAGTTCGCCCACTGCCTCGGCCGTGGAAAGATTGCGCCGGTAGTTACGGCGGGAGGTCATGGCGTCGAAACTGTCGGCCACGGTGATGATGCGGGTGAGGGTGTCGAGGTCGGAACCACCGATGCCGTCGGGATAACCGGTTCCGTCCAGTTTTTCATGGTGATGGCGGATGATGCTCCGTTCCCGTTCCATGAAGGTGAGCGGTTCGATGATGGAAGCGCCCACCTCGGGATGTTTCTTGATCAGCTCCCACTCCTCGGGACTGAGCTTGCCCGGTTTCTGGATGCAGGACAGATCAATGACCAGCTTGCCGATGTCGTGGAACTGGGAGGCCCGCCTGAGCACCACCTGCTCCTCTTCGGAGAGGTCGATGGCCTCGCCGAGCAGCATGGCGTACTCGGTCACACGGCGGGTATGACCGGCGGTATACTCGTCCTTCTCTTCCATGGCGGTCTGGAGACTGGACATGATCTGGACCGTGGCCTTTTCCAGGTAGTCGCTGTAGCGCTCGAGCAGCAGGTTCTTTTCCGCCAGTTCCCTGGTCTTGTCCAGGACCTCTTCCTCCAGGTTGGCCTTGTAGAGCCGTTCCTGGCGGATGAAGGTCCGCTTTTCAATGGCCCGCTCGACCTTGACCCGGAAGAGATCGATGTCCTCGATGGGCTTGGTCATGAAATCATAGGCCCCGAGGTTGATGGCCTTGACCGCGTAGTCCATGGAACCGGCACCGGTGAGAAAGAGGACCGGGATATCCAGGGCCGTGTTGTTCAGGTGCGCCAGGGTCTCGAAGCCGTCCATGTCGGGCATGTTGATATCGAGGACAATGACATCGAAATCATCATTGACCCGCTCGATGACCTCCCGTCCGGACTCCACCGCGACGACGTCGTAATTGAACATGGTGAGGATCTTCTGTACCGCGGTGCGCACCAGATCGTCATCATCCGCTATGAGGATTTTTGAACCCATCTCTTGAAACTTGGCGAAAGAACAGTAACTAACCGGTATCACCAATTATCCTTCGATACAGGAAGGTTCCCTGACCAGGATGCCCGGTGGCCGACTCTAGGTATAGTCTCTCACACAACCGGGAATTATTGCAAAATAAAAATTGCCGCATCTGCAAAACTCCCGTCGCACAGCGGCCGGACCGGCCCCGGCCGCTGTTCAGTTTCCCGCCCGGGCATATTCAGATGTCCCAGAAATTCCCCACCACCTCCACCACCTGGTCCAGCTGGGGAAGACGAACAGATGATCGTCTTGATTTTTCTAATTTATCTGCATATTCCCCGCCGAGATATTCCGGGTAGCTCCCGCTCAGTTCCTCCCCGCAGAGTTCGGTCAGCACCGCCAGGGCGCCTTCCTTCATTCCCTGCAGGTTGTACCCTCCCTCCAGGGTGACCGCCAGCCGCCCGCCACAGACCTCCCCGGCCAGCTCCAGCAGGACCCTGGTCATGTAGGCGAACCCGGCCGGGGTGACCTTCATCGCTCCCAGCGGATCGCCGTCATAGATATCAAAACCGCAGGATACAAGGACCAGTTCCGGCTCAAATCTCCTGGCCACGGGCAGGATCAGCTCGTTGAAGATGGCAGCGTATTCCATGTCCCCCTGCCCTCCTGCCAGCGGCACGTTGACGGTGTAGCCCCTGCCCGCGCCGGTGCCGATCTCTATAACGGCCCCGGTGCCGGGATAGTAGGGATACTGATGGGTCGAGCAGTAGAGCACCTTGTCGGAATCGTAAAAACTGTGCTGGGTACCGTTGCCGTGGTGGAGATCCCAGTCCATGATCATGACCCGCCTGCAGCCGAGCTCTTCAACCGCCCAGTGCGCTGCGATGGCCACGTTGTTGAACAGGCAGAATCCCATGGAGCGGTCGCGCTCGGCATGGTGGCCCGGTGGCCGCACCAGGCAGAAGGCGTTGTCGATTTCACCCCGGTCCAGCCGATTGACCGCGTCGACCAGGGCGCCTGCAGCCAGGCAGGCCGCGGCATAGGACTCCTCGGATGTCCTGGTGTCGGCATCGAGAAAATCGTGGGCATGGCCAGCTGTCGCCGCCACCTTTTCGATAAGGGCCCGGGAATGGTTGAGGCCGATGATCTCCGTGGAGGCCGGTTCAAATCCGGGATAGACGAAGCAGGAGCCCGTGTCTTCCCTGTCCAGTTCCCGGTAGATCACCTGCAGCCGATCGGGTGATTCGGGGTGATCATACCCCGGCCGGTGTTGAAGAAACAGCTCGTTCCGGTATACCGCTGTCCTGCGCATAGTCACTTATCTCCTGCACCTGTAGATGGTTTTTTCCGTTACGACCCTGTCCATTCTCTGGTCGTGGGGTTCCATGGGAACCCGGTCCACGACCTGGAGATCATAGGCCAGGGCTATCCGAAGGGCGCCTGGCGCCTGGCCGGACAGGAAACGGTCGTAGTAGCCGCCGCCATAGCCCAGCCGGCCTCCCCGGCTGTCAAAGACCGAACCGGGAACGATGACCACGTCAATGGTTGCCGGATCGACCCTGTTTCTCTCGGCCAGGGAAGGCGGAGGTTCCGGGATACCGCAGTACCCGGGCCGGAGTTGAGCCTTCGGATCGGTTATTCTTACCGCCAGCAGGGAGGAGGACTCCACCAGGGTGACGGGTACGGAAACCGTCTTTCCTGCCGCCAGGCACTGATCAATGAAATCGCCGGTCTGTACCTCGCTGCGGAAACCGGCATAGACAAACAGATGCCCCGCCGCCCCTATCTCTTCCATATCAAACAGTTTCGCCACGATTTCACGGCTTTTTCCCGCCTGTTCGGCGGGCGGCAGCCGGTCCCTGCGGGCGAGAATCGTCTGCCTCAGCTCGCTGCGGCCCATTCGCTCCATCCCGGTCAATCGTTCTCCGGCAGTCTGTCCGTATCTGTCCGGTTTCCGCCTCCCCTGCGCCATCTTTTCTCCAATATACTTTTCCGCTTGCTATTTGCCGCAAAAAAAGGCGGTACCCGGACAAAGGGTACCGCCTTCTTGCATACGCATCCGGTCGGGATGGATCACATGGGCACGAGCAGCTTGTTGCTCTCCTCGTTCCAGGTAACGATCACATACCACAGGGCCAGAAAAGCGAGGATCAACACCAGGGTGGGACCGTATCCCATCACGTCGGGGAGATAGACATACTTGCCAAGTACTCCGTCTGCCTCGAAATCCTGGTCCCTGAACCAGGCGACCACCACCGAGTTGGAAAGACCGAAGAAGAGAACAACCAGCCACAGCTTGATCTGACCCTCACCAACACGCCACAGGCTGCCGGATCCGCAACCGCCGGCGAACAGGGCACCGACACCGAAGACAAAGCCGCCGACCACGCCGCCCCAGCCAAAGGTGCCGCGGACATAATTCATGGGCGCCAATACCGGGTCGCCGTCGGCGCGAACAGCCACGCCATATTTGAGCACCGCGGCTCCCACGGCCAGGATGGCGATGGACAGGGCCACGGACTTGGCCATGGTGCAGTCGCCGGTCATGTGCGGTTCACGGAATCCCTGGATCATGCACCAGCGACCCCGCTGCATGGCATAGCCAAGGGCGGCGGAGATGAGCAGGATACCGGGAAGAGAATTGATGTAGTCGGTGTAATCGTCGCCATCGAAACTGGCGTAGGTATAGGCCCCCCAGATCATGACCGCAATGGCGATGATGCCCAGTATTCCCTGGACAACCGGAGGAAACTCTATGGTCTTCGCACCACCGGAACCCCAGCTAATATATTCCATCTCCTTGTAGAGCAGCCACAGGCCGACAACTGCGCCCAGGACCAGGCCGATCCACATGGCAAAACCGTTGGCGGCCAGGTTGCCCAGGGCGTTGTACATGCCACCGATGTTGCAGCCGCCGGCCAGGGCGGCGCCGATGCCCATGAGAATACCGGCGATCACCGCCTTGACATATTCGCGCAGGGGCGGAAACCGCAGTGCGAACTGGCCGCCGAGACAGGCGGAAAGAAAGGCGCCTCCGACAAATCCCAGGCCGATGACCGAGCCGGTGTTGTACCAGATCGACTTGGTCAGGACCCTGGTCCCTTCGTCATCAATGAAGCCGACAACCTCCTGCATATCCGGATCATTGTACCAGCCGACCAGGTAGAGGATCCAGTCACCCCAGTTCCTGATTGCGCCGACAGCACCCCACGGCCGCCACCAGGCCATGATCAGGATACTGAAAATCGCAACCACTATTCCGGTTGTAGTGGCATCCCACTCAGACTGGCAGAAATTCTTGTACAGTCTTTTGAACTTGCCTCCAAAGCCTTCATCACTCATACATTCCCCCTCCGTAGTTCCGTATTTCTGTTGATGTTCAACGACTCATAGGCAGTGATCCTCGGCACTTCCCGGCAGAGTCATTTTTCCCCCGGCAGAAATTAAGCTCCCATCGGCACCTCTACTGATCCGGCCTTTGCGGCAGACACCACGATGTCCGGCGAAAAAGACACCATCAATCAATGAAAAACTGGATGACTGGATCGTGTCTCCACGAACGGAGATATCGGTAAGAGCTTTCAGCCTGATGATCCGTAATAACGGGCCGCCGCTTCGTTACAGGACCGTACCCTGCCCGCGCATCCTCAACACTGCAAGTCGGCACTGCTTCCCCGGTCTGTGCAGGCGGGCCGGTTCGCTGCAGGCCCTCTATGCGGGCCGGCTGGACCGTGCGGATGAGGTGCCCTGTGACCGCCTGCCGCCGATTCCTGGCCGGATCATCGTGAGGCGGTAAAGAATACGCCTCTTTTCACGATATTCTTTACCGTTACCCTCTTTTTTTGTCAAGGATTGTTGACCGAAACGATGATTACAGTGACAGTTTTTAATTTTTTTTATTTGTGAATCCAAAATGTTATATCATTAAAACCCCTTGAATTACCATTCATTTTACCCTTGACAGACCAGATGCTATTCGGTATAGGAAGTTTTGCATCACTCGAATTTCAGGAAGAAACTGGAAAGTGGTGGCGGTTCATGAAGGCAAGGCTGTGTTTTCATGAACATTTCTATTATCTTTATTTCAAGGTAGGGAGGATAACATGAGCGACTACAAGAAGGCACCCGACGGAATCCAGGAAAACGCATATCTTGATGCTAAGGGTCTGAGCTGCCCCATGCCGCTGCTGCGTACCAAGAAAGAGATCGGCAAGCTGAATTCCGGCGAGATTCTCAAGGTCGACGGCACCGATCCCGGTTCCCGTAACGATATCCCCGGCTGGTGTGAGCGCGCCGGTCACGAGTACCTCGGTGAAAAAGAAGAGTCCGGCTACATCAGCTTCTACATCAAGAAAGGCTGATTCGCTGACGTGGAGCCGGAACCTGGCCGCAGGTCGAATGCCTGCTGAGCTACCCACCACTCTTTTTCACACTGGAGGAAAGCATGGCAAAAAGTATCGGGATTTTTGTAACATCCCCGCAGAACATGAGACATGTTTTGGGAATCACCAAGGCCGCTGTCGCCAAGGGCGCCAAGGTCAAGGTCTTCTTCACCTGGACATCAACCCATCTCACCAAGTGCCCGAGATTCATTGAACTCTGTGAACTGGACAACGTGGATGTCTCCATCTGCGCCGACAGTTACAAGAAGGTGGGATACGACGTCACCGACATCCCCAAGGGACTCGACGAGAAGAAGATGGCCACCCAGGCCCAGCATGGTGCCATCATCGAAGACTACGACTGCTACATGACCATGTAGGAAGGAGGAAGGAATGTCTCATAAAGTCTGCTTTATGTATCCCAGCGAGAACTATATCCTCGACGGCATCAGGTCCGCCCTGGGCCTGTCCGTGGAGAACATGTACTCATACGGTGTGGTCATGTACAACGAGCTTGGCGAGCTCAGCGACTATGACAAGGAAAACATCGAATGGATGCGGGATATGGAGGGTGAAGTCTACACCATGAACGAGGCCAATGTGGAGAAACACGGCCTGCCGAAAATCACTCTTGAGGAACTGGGACAGAAGCTCCGTGAGATGGATGTCATTATTCCTTACGGCATAATGAGATCGGACAAGACCTGAGAGCAGTCCCCAACGAACCGAGGAGACCCTGAAGACCGGGATACCGGTTCAGCTTCGGCCGGACCGGCGGTTTTTCCAGGGTGGCCATAATGCAAAGGAGTGAGTGAAATGAAAATCCTGCATGTATACCGTTCCGAGCCCAATGACGACGTCCAGAAGCTGGTCGAAATCGTATCGGAAGGGCGTGAGACCGAGTCGTTTGACCTGAATGTTGAATCTCCGGACTACGACAAGCTCGTTGAAATGGTCTGGGAAGCGGATCAGACCATCTGCTGGTGGTAGACGTATCACACGACAGTCCGACCGCAAACCCTTGCTTCCCCGGCAAGGGTTTTTTTATTCCGTCCCGGATCGAGCGATGTTCATTTTCCCATGGACCCGCCCAGGGTCTGCAACAGAACATCGTGAAAGCGCGGCCTGAACCGCCGTATGAGGATATTTTCCCGGGTCGGGTGCACCCTGTTGCTGAGCAGAACAATGATCACCTCCTTTTCCGGGTCGATCCAGAAGGATGTCCCGGTATAGCCCAGGTGTCCCACGCTGTCTGCTGACAACAGGCTGCCGCCGCTGGAACCTTCCGGCGAGGGAGTGTCAAAACCGCGGCACCAGGTGCGATCCCCGTATTTCTTCCGCAGGGCCAGTTGCAGTGTATCTCCTGCCGGCTGCTCTCCCCTGCCCTGCCACCTGTCCAGAATGTGGGCGCACAGGGTCAGCACCGCATCGACGGTCCCGAACAGGCCGGCATGTCCCGATACCCCGCCCATGAGCCAGCAGTGTTCATCATGGACCTCGCCTTGCAGGACTCTGCCCCGCCAGGGGCAGTTCTCCGTGGCTGCCATGTTCCTGCCCCGGGCCTGTTGCCCTGGCACGCCGAGGGGCAGGTAGAATATCTCATCTTCAAGTCCGGTCCTTGCCGAGACATATTTCCGGAAGCACTCATTCAGGTCCATCCCGGTCACCTGCTCGATCACCCGGCCCAGGAGGATGAATCCGAGATCGCTGTAACGGCACTCTGTTCCGGGTTCGTACAGCAGCGGACCGGTCAGTATGCGACGCACGATCGCCTCACCGGCAGCCGGATCAATCCCGGGGCTGAATTCCCTGTAATAATGGTTGTACGGCGCCAGGCCGGAACTGTGGGTCAGCAGCATGTCCAGGTCTATATTGTGCCAGGATTCGTCCTCAAGACCGAAAAACAGGGCCAGCCGGTCATCTGTGGACAGCCTGCCCTCGTCGGCCAGGGCAACAATGATCAATGCTGTTGCCAGCGGCTTGGTAAGGGAGGCCAGGTCAAAGAGGGTGTCGCGTGTCACCGGCGGGCCTTTGCCGCCTTCTGTTCGTGTTCTTCCTGCCGTCCGGACGACCCTCTGCCAGCGCCCTGATTTTTCCCTCCAGGCAATGCCGGCCGCCACCCCTGGAAAGACCCCCTCAGACACCCCCTGCAGACACAGTTTTTCCAGCGCACTATCCAATTGTTGTACCAATGAATTTTTCATACGTTGATTTACTTTTATTTATTTGAAATTTCATTCGTTTTCAAGTATATTGAGATATTCGGCACAGAGTGTTGAAAAACTGCTGAAAAGTATGTGCACACCGGGGTTGAAACCGTGTTGAAAAGTTCGGCCGTCCCGGCGCTCCCCAGCCGGCAAACAGGAAGTCTACAAAAATATCAAAACGAAAAGAATAAATATATCAATACATTATATTGATAATTAACAAACTGACACCCCTAAACACAACAACAATTCTTTTAGAAAACAAGGATATTATTATGGCCTTCCATTTCAATATCACGCGCGACGATCTCCTCCGGGCCATCAGCGCCCAGCAGAACATAACGGGCAAAAAGGGAACCATGGCGATTCTCTCCAACGTTCTCATGGAGGTGCATCCCGATGCCATTACCTTCACCGGCACCGACCTGGAGATCGGACTGCGTCAAATCGTGCCGGCCGAGGTCTTTGAAGAGGGGGTGCTGACCCTGCCGGCCAAGAAACTCTTCGAGATCGCCCGCGAATCGGCTTCCGAGGTTATCTCGTTCCAGGAGCAGGAGAACAACTGGGTGGAGATATCGGCCGGATCGAGTCTCTACAGACTGGCCGGCATGCCCGGTGACGAATTCCCCTCTTTTCCGGAATATGATGAAGAGGTCATGGTCGAGATCGATGCGGCGATCATCGGCGAGCTGGTTGACAAGACTATTTTCTCCATAGCCCAGGACAAGGAAAACATGTATTCGCTCACCGCCGCCCTGCTCCAGAAATTCGAGGACGGCGAACAGCGCTCCCTGAAGATGGTCTCCTCGGACGGCCACCGGCTGACCATCATGAACCGGGAGGTGGACGGACGAATAGACAACCTCCGACTCAACCCGGTCACCCTCGTTCCCCGCCGCGGCATCCAGGAGATCCGCAGGTTCTGCGAGGAACGGGACACGGTTCACCTTGGCATTGAGCCCAAGCAGGCGGTCTTGAAAAGCGATGACTCCCTGCTGATAATCCGGCTCATGGAAGGCGAGTTTCCCGATTACCAGAGGATCATCGACAGTGTACCCAGGGACAATATCATCACCATCAACCGGCTGCGTTTCCTCGAGGGTCTGAAACGGATCAATCTCTTCACCGAGGACCTGTTCCACGCCATCAGGATAGACATCGAGGACAACAGGCTGGTCCTGACCTCCCAGAACGCCGATTTCGGCTCGGCCAGGGATGAATTCGAGGTCTCCTACTCCGGCCAGCCCCTCTCCCTGGGCTTCAACTGCCGCTACTTCATCGATGCCCTGCAGGTCATGGAGGGAGATGCGGTGGAGGCCAGCATCAATTCCAACGAAAGCCCCTGCCTGCTCACATCGGAAGAGGACGAGGGATTCCTGAGTATCATCATGCCCATGAAACTGTAACCTGACCTGAGCGTTTCACCTCTGCAAATACACCCTCCCGGTTTCCCTTCAGGTGTGATCCAGGAGAGAAGCGCGGCATGTCCCATCCGGGGAGATGGGGTGTGGCCTAACGCATAATATATCTTTTAACTACTTAATATTATATAATTTTATTATATAAACAGACAGGCCAATAGATACAAAGAGCATGAGCGAACAGAACGAAAACTACGGAGCTGAACAGATCAAGGTCCTGGACGGCCTGGAGGCGGTGCGCAAACGGCCGTCCATGTACATCGGCAACACGGCCGAAGAGGGCCTGCACCACCTGATCTACGAGGTGGTGGACAACTCCATCGACGAGGCCCTGGCCGGCTACTGCGACCGGATCCGGGTCACGATCCACGAGGACAACTCGGTCACTGTCGAGGACAACGGCCGCGGCATCCCCGTGG
>DRKI01000079.1 GCA_011051875.1 Desulfobulbus sp.
GCGCCAGGGCGGTCTCGGTCTTGCCCACGCCGCTGGGCCCCACCAGCAGGAAGATGCCCAGGGGCTGGCCAGGATCCTTGAGGCCGGCCTTGGCCGCCTTGATCACCTCGGCGATGGTCTGCAGGGCCCGGTCCTGGCCGCGGATTCGCCTGGCCAGCTCCTGTTCCAGGTTGAGAATATCGGCGGCCTGGTCCCGCATCACCCGGCCAAGCGGAATGCCGGTCCAGTCGGAGACCACCTTGGAGACCACGTCCGGATCGACCTCGATGCGCACCAGGGGGGACTCGCCCTGCAGCGCAGCCAGTTCGGCCGCGGTGTCGGCCATGGCCCGCTGCAGCCGCTCTTTCTCCCCGTCGGCCGCATCGTCCTCCTCCAGCAGGGCATAGAGCTGCCGCCGCTTCTCCACCAGGGAACGGGCCAGTTCCTGTTCCCTGCGCCAGCGGCCCCGCAGTTCTTCCAGCTCGTTCTCCAGGGTGGTCAGCCCGGCGGCGATCTCCTGCAACCGTTCCCCGTCAACGGCAATACCGTGCATCCGGTCCCGCTCCAGGGCCTTTTTCTCCCGTTCCAGGGCCTGCATGGACCGTTCCCGGTCCTCGATCACGTCCGGCTTGGCCGTGAGCAGGATCTTGACCCGGGCAGCGCTGGTATCGAGCAGGTCCACCGCCTTGTCGGGAAGCTGGCGGCCCGAGATGTAGCGGCTGGACAGCTCGGCCGCGGCCTGGATGGCGTCGTCGCGGACCACCACCCCGTGCGCCTCTTCGTACTTGCTCTTGAGACCGCGCAGGATCAGGGTGGCCGTGTCCCGCGACGGCTCGTCCAGCTTGACCAGCTGGAAGCGCCGGGCCAGGGCCGCGTCCTTTTCGAAGTATTTTTTGTATTCGGACCAGGTGGTGGCGGCCACGGTGCGCAACTCGCCGCGGGCAAGGGCCGGCTTGAGCAGGTTGGCGGCGTCGCTGCCGCCGGCCGTGCCGCCGGCGCCGATCAGGGTGTGGGCCTCGTCGATGAAGAGGATGATCGGTTTGGGCGAGGCCTTGATCTCGTTGATCACCGACTTGAGCCGGTTCTCGAACTCGCCCTTCACACCGGACCCGGCCTGGAGCAGTCCCATATCCAGGCTGAGCAGGGTGACGTCGGCCAGCAGTTCGGGCACGTCCTCCTCCACGATGCGCAGGGCCAGCCCCTCCACCACCGCGGTCTTGCCCACACCGGCCTCGCCGACCACGATGGGGTTGTTCTTGCGGCGCCGGGCCAGGATATCTATCATCTGCCGGATCTCCCGGTCCCGGCCGAAGACCGGATCGATTTCACCGTCCCGGGCCTTCCGGGTGAAATCGACACAGAAGCGGGCCAGGGCCGTGGCCTCGCCCGGCGGCAGCTCCCCGCCGGCGGCGCGTTCGCCCGGCGCGGGCTCTTCCGTCGATTCCCCGACAATGGCATGGAAATCCGCTTTCAGGGTATCGCGGCCTATGGGAGCCAGGAGGTCGAGAAAGGCGCCCGTGGCGTACCGGCCCGGATTGCTCAGCAGGGCCAGGAGCAGCATCCCGGAACGGATGCTGGAGTCCCCGAAATCCACCGAACCGATCAGCCAGGCCTCCTGGAACCATTCCATGAGAAGGGGCGAGAAGACCGGCTTGGCCGCGTTGCCGGTGCGGAACTCCTCCAGGGCCTGGTCCAGCGCCGCGGCGAACCGCCCGGCATCCACCCCGAAATGATGCAGGATCAGGGAAATGTCAGCCTGCGGTTCCTCCAGCAGCTTGGCCAGCATGTGTTCCAGGGTCACCTCGTAGTGGGTGCGCGAGACGCAGAGTCCGGCCGCCGCCTCCAGGCTGCGGGTACAGAAGGGATTGAGGCGGCCCAGCAGTGGTTTGATGTCTACGCTCAGCATGATCAGGCTCCTTGTCAGAAATCGGGCGAAAATACCTTAAATCAACCGGATCATCGATCACCTTTCGCCTGATACGGGTAGAAACGGCTGGTGGCCTGCTCCATCTCCCCGTCGGAAAACAGCCAGGTGTCCAGGCCAAGGCTCGCCCATTGCGGTCCGCCCAGGCAGGTGGTCCGCCCCTCCCTGGCGGCCATGGTGACGTCGATGTCGTATTCCAGGGGCTCGAGCAGGTAGAGACCGGTCAGCTCGACCAGCCGCTCCAGCATCGGGCTGCCGGGAAAAAAGGCCCGGTAGTCTTCTTCGGCCAGCGGCCCCACCCGGATGCGGAACTTGCCCATCCGGTCATCCATCTCCTGGCCCAGGAAACTGTCCCTGCCCAGGGGCACAGTCATGGCCCCCAGGCGAATCCGCTGGTCATCGGGAATCCGGGCCTTCCGCCGCACGCAGGGTTCCACCTGCACCGGCAGCCCCAGGCCATCGCGGAGCAGGGTCTCGAGCCCCAGGGCGGACCGGCACGACTGGGCGAACAGCCCGGTGTACCGCAGCAGCCGCGGGCTGTCCCTGATCCCTTCCCGAAACTCGGGCTCGCCCAGGCCGAGCAGGCAGAAGAGCCGCTCGACATGATCCTGGTTCCGTTCCTCCAGCACCTGCGGCGCCTGCCGGTACTTGAGCCAGGCCTGGAACAGGAGCCGGTAGAGACGGTGGTGGATGATGTCCAGGAACTCCCTGCTCACCGACTCGTCGTCGGATGCCTCGTCCATGAGTTCCTCGGTATAGAAAGTGGGCAGGGGCGACGAGACACCGTAGAGGCCGAAAAATGTGGCCGTGACCCGGAAACGGCTCTCCTCGCCGTGCACGATCTCCTCCACCCCTTCCACGTCCGCGGGCGGAAAGGCGAGGGAAAGCCCGGGTCGGACCAGGACCCGGTCCAGGGGATCGCCATCGCTGCCCGCTCCCTCCTCCCCGGCCCGATCGAGACAGCAGCGCAGCAGGCGCAGAACCTGGTAAAAGGAGTATGAGTGTCCCTCCTTGAGCAGGGACAGCTTGAGGTCGAGCCTCAAGTCAGGGGTCGTTCCCCGATCCGTGCCGGCCATGTGATCACCTCCCCTTGCAGGGTTTCCCGGAGAACAAAGCGGGTAAAGGAGTTGAGGGTGGCGTA
>DRKI01000080.1 GCA_011051875.1 Desulfobulbus sp.
AGCAAGATTTTTTCCTGCCTGGCCGAAGCACTCTGTTTGACCTCACGGGCCGGCTGGGCTATCCTGTTCCGGAACGTGACCTGCCAGCAATCCGTTGCGGCCTGCCCGTGCAGGGAGGCCATCTCTCACCCAAGGAGCAGAATCTTGGTTATTCAACTCATCCTGGCCGTGGGGTGCGCCATTGTCATCTCCGCCATGTGCAGTGTTTTCGAGGCCGTACTCTACTCGCTGCCAATAAGCAACGTGGAACTGATGGCAAAGCGATATCCCGCCCGGGCCGCGATCATGAAGCGGCTCAAGGAAAATATCGACCGGCCCATCACCGCCATCCTCACCCTCAACACCATTGCCAACACCATCGGCGCCGCGGTGGCCGGTGCCTCGGCCGTGGCCGTTTTCGGCCAGTCGAGCCTGGCCTGGTTTTCCCTGCTCTTCACCCTGGCCATCCTCATGTTCTCCGAGATCCTGCCCAAGAAGATCGGCGTGATCTACAGCCGGCAGCTCGCCCCCCTGGTCACCCTGCCCCTGGACTGGATGGTGAGGATCCTTGCCCCGGTTATCTGGCTCTGCCAGGCCGTCACGCGCCTGGTCCCCGACAGCGACGACGCCAACCAGGTCTCTGCCGAGGAGCTGCAGACCATTGCCATGCTCTCCCGGCGCTCCGGGGAGATCGGCGCCGAGCAGGAACAGGTGATCACCAATATCCTGCAGCTCAACCACAAATCGGTCCGTGACGTCATGACACCACGGACGGTCACCTTTTCCCTGGATATGAACCTGACCATCCGCGAGGCCATTGCCCTGGCGGACAAGTGGCGGATGCACAGCAGGGTCCCGGTCTATGACGGAGACAAGGACAACGTGGTGGGGATGGTCCTGAGCCGGGAGATGTTCATGGCCGCGGCGGAAAACCGATACGACACCAGGCTCTGCGATATCATGGCCCCGGTCCACTTCGTGCCCGAGACCGCGCCTCTCAACCGGGTCTTCATCGATTTCTTCGAGCGCAGGCAGCATCTGTTCGTGGCTGTTGATGAATATGGCAGTGTCACCGGGGTCATCAGCATGGAAGATATCATCGAGGAGATCATGGGCAGGGAGATCGTTGACGAGTCCGACACCACCCGTGACATGCGTGAACTGGCGAGAATCCGGAGGAAAACCATGCGGAGAGCGGAAGAGAAAAAAGACGGCCCGTAACTGATCGTGGCAAAGAGCGGCTAAAGATGGTAGGTTGACCTGGTTCGGGTTTTACGCGATTCAAGACAGGAGAATAACCACAACCGTGAGGAACACCGGGTAGAGTTCCATGAAGAGATCCATATTGCCGCCTGCCGCCGGGAGCCGCCTGTTCCTGGCCACCGTCCTCTTTTTCCTGCTTGCGACCGGGGGGGCGGTCGCGAAAACCTTGTTTGTGAAGCCGAGCGCCGAGGTGCCGCTCAGAAGAGGTCAAGGCAAGGACTACAAGATCGTTGCCGTGCTCCAGGACGGGACGCCGGTGGAGCTGCTCAAGACAGATGATCCCTGGGCCAGGGTCCGCCTGGAAAGCGGCAGGGAGGGCTGGATCCTGAAACGGTACCTCAGCGGTGAACCACCGCTGCAGGAGCAGCTCGCCGCACTCCGCCGGGAAAAAGAGGCCCTGGTCCAGCGGTGCGAGAAGACGCAGCGGCAGCTCCAGGAACTCACCGACGCCAACGCCCAGACCGAAAAGGAACTCACCGCCTGCATGATCGAACGGGACAGGACCAGGGCCGACTACCAGGCCCTCCGCAAGGATACCGCCGATGTGGTCCGGACCAAGAAAAGGCTGGCCGATGCCCTGCAGCAGGTCAAGAGCCTGGAATCCAGGCTGTCGACGGTGCAGGCCGAAAACAGAACCCTGAAAAAGAACAGCCGCCTGATGTGGTTCCTTTCCGGAAGCGGTGTCCTTCTGCTGGGCTGGCTCATCGGCCTGATCAGCGGCCGCTCCAGAAAGAGACGGTCTTCCCTCCTGTAGCGGCAAGACCCGCCGCGCCCTCCTACTCCATGGCCTCCAGGGACAGCGGCACCTTGATCTTTTTACCGTCCCGCAGAATGGTCAGAGTGACGGTCTCGCCCACCTTGTACCGTTCAATCTGGTCACGCAGGCTGTTGTAATCCGTGACCGGCTCACCGTTGACGGCAAGGATGATATCTCCCAGCACCAGTCCGCCAGGCACCTGGCGGGTCCCCCGGATGCCGGCCCGGGCCGCGGTACTGCCGGGCTGGACCTTCAGAACCAGCACCCCGGGCAGATCGAGATCGCGGATCAGCCTCTGGTTGGCCAACACCACTCCCAGGCCCGGCCGGATCACCTTCCCGTGCCGGATCACCTGCGGCACCACCCTGTTCACCTCGTCCACCGGCACGGCGAACCCGATGCCCGAGCTGGCACCGGACGGACTGTAAATGGCCGTATTGACACCGATCAGCCGGCCGGCGCTGTCAAGGAGCGGTCCGCCCGAATTCCCCGGGTTGATGGCTGCATCGGTCTGGATCACGTCGTGGATCGTACGTCCGGTCACCGAGGTGATCTCCCGGCCCAGGGCGCTGACCACACCGGTGGTCAGGGTCTGGTCCAGACCGAAGGGATTGCCGATGGCAAAGACCTTCTGTCCCACCAGCAGGTTTCCTGACTCCCCGATCATGATCGGCTGCAGCCTGTCTGCCGGGGCCGAGATCTGCAGGACCGCCAGATCCCGGTCCGGCGCCGCACCCACCAGCACACCCTTCCAGGTGGTGTGATCGGCCAAGGTGACCTCGATCCGGTTGGCATCGGAGATCACGTGGTAGTTGGTGACCACCCGGCCGTCCCTGTCCCAGATGAACCCGGATCCCGTGCCCTTGGGTATCTCGTAGACATTGAGATTAAACATGTTGCGGCGGACGGCGATGCTGGTGATGAAGACCACGGACGGCGCTGCGCTGCGAAACACCTCGATGGTGTTTTTCTCGTCCGCGGCCAGGTCGCCGCGGGCGGTGACCGGCCTGGGTTTGGCATCAGGCTGCAGGAGGGACGGCTGAAAGCTCTGGTAGGCGAGCCAGAGGACAAGCGCCAGCAGTGCCAGCAGGATCAGTCCGTTGGCACGGCCGGATCGTGGACGAAGAGGTGTGCGATGCAATGAAGAACCCTACAGTTTGAGCAGTATCTTTGCCACGCTGAAGAACAATGTGACACCAAGGATATCAATGGAGGTCGAGATGAACGGCCCCGTGGCCACGGCCGGATCAATACGGAACCGCTTGAGCAGCATGGGGACCAGGGTGCCCACGGTGGCGGACATGGTCATGACCATGAACACCGAAATACCGACCACGAACCCCAGGTAGGCAGGCGAGGCATAGCTGAAGTGGGCCAGTAGCCCGAGCAGGACACCGAACAGGGTACCGAGCATGACACCCAGGACCATCTCCTTGCCCACCAGGGAAAAAAAGTGCTGCATGTTGACGCGGCCCGTGGCCAGGCCGCGGACCGTGATGCTGGAGGACTGGGTGGCGATATTGCCGCCCATGCCCGAGATGATGGGAATGAACGAGGCCAGTGCCAGCACCTTCTGCAGCTCGCCCTGGAACGAGGTGATGATGTACATGGCCGCCACGCCGCCCAGCCAGGAGGCGAAGAGCCATGGCGCCCGGAGCAGGATTTTCTGATGGAGCGGCTTGAGCAGGATCTCCTGGTCCTTGCCCGCGCCCGCCATCTGCAGGAAGTCCTCGGTGGCCTCCTCGCGGATGACATCAATGACATCATCCACGGTGACGATACCGACGATCTTGAAGGTGGCATCCACAACCGGCACGGCCAGCAGATTGTACTGGGACACCACGTGCGCCACCTCCTCCTGGTCCGTGTCCGTGGTCACGGAGATGACGTTGGTGTTCATGATGTTCTTGAGCTTGCGGTGCATGGGATGCAGGAGCAGCTCCCGCAGGGAGAGCACACCGGCGAGCTGGCCGTCACCGTGGGTGATGTAGAGATAGAAGACCATCTCTTTCTCTTCGCTGCGCTTCTGGACCTTCCTGATCGCCTCTTCCACGGTCAGGTTCTCGTCCAGGTACATGAAATCCGGCGACATGATGCCACCGGCCGTCTCCGGGTCGTACTTGAGGAGTTCCTCGACCTCGTGCCGGTCCTCGACCTCCATGTGGGACCGGATCTCGGAGGCGATATCCTGCGGCAGGGCCTCGAGCAGGTCGGCTGCGTCGTCGGAGGCCATGTTGGTGACGACCCTGGCCAGGAACCTGGCCGACAGCCCTTCCACCAGCTCGACCATGATGGACTCGTCAAGCTCGCTCAGGAAGGGAGCGACCAGGTCGGTCTGGGCGATGACCTGAAAGATGTCTTTCCGCTCCCCGGGAGACAGGGACCGGAAGACCCAGGCGAGATCAGCGGGATGCGTCTTGCGGATCAGTTTCCTGATATTCTCGACAGCACCTCTGCGGTGGAGACGACGCAGGGTATCGAGCAGCACCTTGCCCTCGAGCCCTATCATCTCGCGTTTTGGTGTTTTTTCCATGAGACTTCCTTTTGAAACGCAGAGGACCGTCAGATTGTGCGGGATTGCGGTTTGTAAGGAAAAATTTTGAATGATACCGAAAAAGACAATCAAAAGTCAAACAGTAAAACAGGATCCCCATCAATAACCTGTAGGCGCCGACAAGGGGGCCGGGGCAGACCGGCAGGAAGGAAACGAGGGAGCTTTCTTCAGCCGAAAAGGCCGCTTCTCTGGCCAAGATAGCAGAGCAGGAAGCCGGTGACCATGGCAATGACACCCATGAAGCGTAACTGTGCCGGCGGCATCCCGGAGAGTTTCCGGAGCCAGCGCTGCATGGCCTCGGGCGAGGCCACGTAGGGTAATCCCTCGAGGATGAAGACAAGTCCGATCAGGGTGACAAGAAGTTTCATGGCAGCAACATACCATCCCGGTCCGGCAGTTGGCAAGCCTGCAGAACAGCGGACGGCGGGATGCGCGATGTCCCCTCCGGTCTGACATAACCGGTCACGGGGTATCCAACGCACCGGAATTAATACAAAACTTGCAAGCGGTTGCCGGGTGGCACAGCTGCTGCTGATCGGACTCCGCAATGATACACCCCGTATATCGGGAGGTTTGAGCGCGTGCAGATGGGGTGCCTGTGACCACTTACGGTTTGACAGCGAACGAACAGCACTGTAGGATACTGCAAAAAAAATGAATGCCCATTCAGCGGCCGGAAGCCGTTGCCGCAGCCGAACACTCCCGGCCCGGCATGGGCCGGGAAGAACCTATCCCCCTGTTTCCCCTGCAGAGTACGGAGTTCCCATGAGCCAGGACCACCCCTTTCACTTTCTCTCCGCTGCATTTTCCTATCCCCGGTTCGGGGACAGCCTGCCGTCCGCCGTGACAGCGCTCGCCGCCCTGGCAACGGACCTGGACCTGAATGCGCCGCCGGCCTCCGCCCTTGCACCGCCCTCTCTCACCGACCTGGAGGCCGAATACGTCCGCCTCTTCGACAATGCTCCCGGTGGGGTTCCCGCCCCGCCCTGGGCATCCGTTTACCTGGGCGGCTCCAACGTCCTCATGCAGGAGGGCCACGACCAGGCCCTGGCCTTCTACCGTCAGGCCGGGATCGAACCCGCAGGCGCGAGCGAATACGCTGATCACCTGGTCCAGGAGCTCGCCTTTGTGGGTATCCTGCTCGACGAAAAGCGCCCTGCCCTGCTCGGCCGTTTCCTGGCCGATCACCTGCTGCGCTGGTATCCGCTCTTCCACCAGCGGCTGCAAGAGGCCGATCCCTGTCCGTTCTACCGTCTACTTGGCCAGGTCACCCACCTGTGCCTTCACCATACCGAGAAGGAGGTAACTTCATGAACAGACGACATTTTCTCAAGATGTCAACAGCCACGGCCGTGGCAATGGCAGCATCCACGGCCGGTCTGCCGGGAGGAAAGGGCCTCTTCCGGGCAGCCAGGGCCGGAACCCTGCCCATTGCTCCGAGCGGAAGCATGGGGGCCAGCGAGACCACGTCGGTCTGCGAAATGTGCTTCTGGCGCTGCCCCATCATCGGCAAGGTCAGGGACGGCAAGCTGATCAAGATCGAGGGCAACAGCAAGAGTCCGGTCAACGGCCGCCGGGTCTGCGCCCGGGGCAACTCCGGGGTCCAGCTCCTCTACGATCCGGACCGGATCAAGTATCCCATGAAACGGGTCGGCGCCCGGGGTGAAGGCAAATGGGCCAGGATCACCTGGGACGAGGCCCTGGACGAGATCGCCCACAACATGGACAAGGTCAAGAAGGAGTATGGCCCCCATGCCCTGGCCTTCTTCGATCACGGTGCCTCGGCCGAGCACCTGCGTAAGATCTTCATCAACATGGGCACGGAAAACTACACCAGTGAACCCGCCTTTTTCCAGTGCGTCGGTCCGGCCGCCCTGGCCTACCTGGAAACCGTGGGCTACATCACCACCGGCACCCGCCAGTACAACGACATGGCCCATGCCAAGGCCATGTTGCTGGTAGGGTCCCACATCGGTGAAAACGTTCACGTCTCCCACGTGCGCGAGTTCATCGCCGGCCTGCAGAACGGCGCCAGGCTGGTGGTGGTGGATCCGCGCTTTTCCACGGCCGCCGGCAAGGCCGACATCCACCTCGCCATCAGGCCGGGCACGGACACGGCCCTGATGCTCGCCTGGATCAACTACGTGATCAGCAACAACCTCTATGACAAAAAATTTGTCGCCAACCACTGCGAGGGGTTCGATGCCCTCAGGAAAGAGGTCAGCGGCTATTCCATGGAATGGGCCGCAAAGATCTGCGATCTCAGGATCGAGGACATGAAGGCGGCCATCGAGCTGCTCGCCAAGGCCAGCCCCCAGGTCAACATCCATCCGGGCCGACACTCCACCTGGTACGGCAAGGGTGATGTGGGGCGGCACCAGTCCTACGCCATCCTCACCGCCCTGTTCGGCGCCGTGGGAGTGCCGGGCGGCATCTATTTCCCCAGCCCTGTCCCGCTGGGACACGTCGAGTGCGTGGCGGAAAAGTCCGAGCACGTGGCGCCCATCGAGCCCGAGATCTCGCTGAAGGAAGACTCGGCCTATCCGTTTTCAAGCAACTTCGGCACGGTGACCGCTGATATCATAAAGGCCATCATCACCGGCAAGCCCTATCCCATCCGGTTGCTGGGAATCAACGGCGTCAACGTGATCCAGACGATTCCCGATCCCTACGAGACCATGAAGGCGCTCAAGAAGCTCGACTTCATCTTCTGCGAGGAGATCATGGCCGGCGAAACCGCGATCTGGTCTGACATCATCCTGCCCGACGCGGTCTACCTGGAGCGCTACGACGGTGTCTATGCCTACGACGGCCTGACCCCCTATGTCACGGTGCGCCAACCGGTGGTGGACCCCCTGTTCGAGGCCAGGTCTCCCTACTGGATCGCCAAGAACCTGGCCAAACGGCTGGACATTCCAGGTTTCACCTGCCCCAACGAACAGGCCTTCATTGAAAAGGAGCTGGAAGGGGTCGGCTATTCGCTCAAAACGCTGAACAAGGAAGGCGGGCTCATAACCCTGCCCGCAAATCCCTACCGCAAACCGGGCGAGCTCAAGCTGGACACCGAGTCCGGCAAGGTCAACCTGTGGGTCGAGGCCTTTGATGACGAGGACCTGGACCCGATCCCGAAATACGAGGCCACCCCGGCGCCACCCAAGGGCTACACCCGCCTCATCTACGGCCGCTCGCCCGTGCACACCTTCAGCCGGACCATGAACAATCTCTGGCTGCACAACGAGATCCCGGAGAACAAGCTCTGGCTCAACGACAAGGTGGCCAAGATGCTCGGTATCAGGGACAATGAAGAGGTGGTACTGGAAAACCAGGACGGCAAACGCTCCAACCCGGTCAAGGTCCTGGTCACCCCGGGAATCAGGCCCGACACCGTCTACATGGCGCACGGCTTTGGCAGCAAATCGCCGCTGCTCAGCCGGGCCCACGGCAAGGGCGCGGCCGACGGCTTCATGATGACGAAGAACGTGGAAGATCCTTTCATGGGCGCCACCAGCAAACGGACCAACTTTGTCCGCATCATCCGCGGCGGCAAGCCGCTCGCCATGCCGGATCTCTGTCCGGTTCCCGATGAGATTCCCCGCTACACCATCAAGAGCGCATAGAGAGGAGAGCAACAATGAAGCAATATGCCATGATCATCAATCTTGACCGCTGCGTCGGCTGTCATGCCTGCGCCGTTGCCTGCCGGGCCGAGTGGCAGGTGCCGACCCGGGAGGGATACCGGCGAAACTGGGTACACCGCCTGGGGCCGGCCAACACCTCCCACGGGATGGCGTTCACCTTCTATCCCGGACTCTGCAACCACTGTGACTCTCCGGCCTGCGTGCCGGTCTGTCCGGCCGACCCGGTCGAGGTGACCTTCAAGGATGCGGCAACCGGCAAGACCAAGACCATGGAGGTGGCCGCCACCTGGAAGGATCCTTTCAACGGCACGGTGCAGATCGACCAGAGCCGCTGCCTGGGCTGCGGTGCCTGCCGGGACGCCTGTCCCTACGGTGCCCGCTACGTCAACACCGAGGTGGCCAACGAGGATATCGGCGGCGAGGGTATCGCCGACAAGTGTACCTTCTGCATGCCCCGGGTGGAAAAGGGCCTTGCTCCCGCCTGCGTGCAGACCTGCATCACCGACGCCCGTATCTTCGGTGTCCTGGACGATCCCAAGTCCGAGGTGGCGGCCTATGTCAGGAAAGGCGCCAGGCGCCTGGAGTCGGCCAACGTCAAGATCGGGCCCAATGTCTACTACTTTGGCAAGCCCCGGGACCTGGAGCTGCTTGCCAGAACCAGCACGCCGCAGGAGATGCCCGAGGCGGCCAGCCGGCGCAGGATGCTGGCCTCCATGATGCAGCCGGCCGTGCGCCAAGTCAAGACAGCCGGCCTGCTCGGTCTGGCCGGCGCCATCGCCGTCCGGGGCCTGGCCGAAGAGAGCGAGGAAGAATAACCCCCTTCGACCCTGCCGGCGAACCGGCAGGCCTGAACACGGCCTGCGGTGCAGTGCGGGGCCATGAACGGAAAAAGGCGGGGAATATCCCCGCCTTTTTCCGTCTCCATGATGACACCGACCCGGGTCCGGAAACCGGGGTCGGCCATGATTTTGTCAGGATGCCCCGGACCGGGTCGCCGGTTTACTCGGGCTCGTCATGACAGAGGGAACAGTCCTGGCTGATGGTCTCGCCCTTGCTGTTCTCGTGTTCGTCGTCATGGCAACGCCAGCAGCCATATCCCTCGTCGGCGAACTGGTGTCCCAGGTGTACCTTGTAGGTACCCCAGAGGACCTTCTGCCGGGGCCAGACGTTGCCCAGGAACTTGTCCAGCAGGTATTCGCCTGCCTTCCTGATCTCCTCCTCGTACTTGGCGAACTGCGCCGGATCTCTCTTCTTCTGCAGCTCCAGGAGGTTGTTGACCAGCTTCTTCCTGGCGTCATCCTGGGACTCGTACTCCATGGTGATGACCGTGAGGCCATCTTCCCGGATCCCCTTGATCTCAGGGTTCATCTTCCTGCTCAACAGGCCGAAGTCGACCACGTCCTCGGGCATGTCCAGGATATGGGTGGGCCGGTTGTGACAGTCGATACAGTCCATGATCCGCCACTTGGGCTCATAGCCCTCTTCCACCTCCACGTCGGACTTGACGAATTCATCCTCAGAGCCGTCGGGCCGCCTGACCTTGACCCGGGCGATACTGGTCCGCTTTTCATTGGCAGCCAGGTACTTGACCTCGACATCCTTGCTGACGTGCCAGTGGATACCCTCAAAGCTGCCGGTGACCGGATTGTGGCCGCCGATATGCAGCGCGATGTCGGTACGCTCCGGATTCTCCTGGTCCTCGTTGCTGAAGCGGATAAAGGTCTTGACCTTCTTGCCGTAAAACTTCTCAGGCCAGTGACACTCCTCGCAGGTATCCCGGGCAGGACGTAACGCCTCCACCGGCGTGGGAATGGGCCGGGAATAACTGTTGGTGATCACGGCGTACACCTGCCGCAGACCAGAGAGCTTGGCGCGCACGAACCACTCGGCGCCCGGGCCGATGTGGCACTCCACGCAGGCGACCTTGCCGTGCGGCGAACGCTTGTAGGCGGTATACTCGGGCGCCATGACGCCGTGGCAGACCATACCGCAGAAGTAGGGTGAGTCCGTGAAGTGATAGCCCTCGTATCCGACCACGCCGAGGATAACCATGTTGATGACCGTCAGAACAACGAACCCGATCAGGAACATCCGGTGTTTCGGATGACTGAGGTTGAGCTGCAGGTGGTCCTTCTGAACGCCGGTGCGGCGCCATTCACGCCGGCGCAGGTAGGCGGCCACCGGGATGAGCAGCAGGCCGACCACCATGCAGCCGGGCAGGATCATGTAGACAAAGATGCCCACGTAGGGATTCTTGAAGAATCCCAAAACCTCGGCAGCCATACCGATGAGCATCAGGGTGATGCTCACCGTGGTCATGACGATGGCGAAAACCCCCAGCGGCGTACGCCAGATCCCCCGGATGATGTGCCCCCAAGCGCTCCTGTCCTTCCGGGGGTGCTGCTGATTTTCGTTGCTGTTGTTTTCTGTTGCCATTCCTCTCTCCTTTTACTCGATTACTCCTTTTAATGATTTTAATATTTCGGGCTGTTTCTCGTTCTCCGCCAGGATGACGTGACAGAGATTGCAGTCATTGCTGATGACACGGTCACTGCCAACCCGCCGCAGTTTGCCGTGACACCGGAAACAGCCCGACCCTTTGCTGTGACCAAGGTTGTTGCGATAGGTCCCCCAGGTGACCCGCATGGAGGGAAAGACATTGTCCATGTAGGCATCCACGACCCCCTGGACGGCCCGTTCGAACAGGTTCGGGTTGTTTTCGATGAGCTCCGGATAGTTCTCCCGGTACCAGTTCTGCAACCCCCTGGAAATCTCGACCCGGGCAACCTCCCGGGAAGGGTACTCCTTTGTGATGACCGCCAGGGCCTGTCTCTTGATAAAGGGAAGATAGGGAGAAATGATATTGGCGGCCAGTTTGCGGTCCAGGGCCTCGTCCGCGGAAAGAAAGATATGGGTTGGCCGGTTGTGACAGTCCACGCAGTCCATCTTGCGCAGCTCACCGACGCCACCGGAGTCCCCGGCATCCGTATCTCCCCCGGCCATGGCGGTATAGATGATATCCTTCTTGCCCTTTTCCACCTGGCGGACCTCGGTGATGATCTCGCGTTCGTGGTCAGCGGCCCGATAGAAGACCTGCTGGGACTCGGAGACGTGCCAGTGGATACCGTGCGCCACTTTTCCCTCGATATCACCGGATCCCACCTTCATCAGGATAACGGTCCGGACCCTGGTGTTCGTTTCATCAGGCAGAAACCTTTCCCTGGTGTAGAGCCGGGAACCGTGAAATTTCTCCGGCAGGTGGCACTGCTCGCAGGTCTTCCGGCCCGGCCGCAGGGCTGTTATGGGGGGGAGGATGGGCCTGGGATAGGAATCCGTGGCCACGGCCCAGAGCTGCTTGAGGCCGGTGAACCGCGAGCGTTCCGCCCAGTCCGCATCCTTGCCCAGGTGGCATTTCACGCAGGAGACCCGTGAGTGGGGCGAGTTGCGATAGGCGGTATACTGGGGCTGCATGACATTGTGACAGAACTGCCCGCAGAACTGTGACGAACTCGTATACCTGAAGCTGGAATAGGAGGCCAGTCCGACCACAAAGACCAGCAACAGGGTGATGACCACGGTGAAATAAAGCAGGCGCCGGATACGGCTGTAGCGACCGGGACGGGTGAACTGCTCCTTGAGGTACTCGACGGTGTAGGTGCCGATCTCCTCGCCGCCCCGGGAGAAAAGGACCCCGAAGATAAGCAGGATGGTTCCCAGGACAAGCAGCGGTGCCATCACCACGTAGAGGAGGAAACCGAAATAGGGGTTCTCGATCAGGCCAAGGGAATCAAAGCCGATGGAGATCAGGAGCACGGGCAGAAGGATGCTGACAAGAAGCGCGCCGATGACCGAGACCTTGCTCCGGGAAACAAGGTTGATAATCCTTTTATAGATGTTCAGGGAAGACATCAGGCCTCTCTTTCCACTTCTTTGACAAGGTTCATGCCCCCGGAGGATACAGCGGCGCCGTACCGTTGGCGGTTCTCATCTTCTGCCGGGATCATGCCTCTTCCTCCTGCCGGGCGGACTCGGGGAGGATGCAGGGCCCGCCGACGGATTCTCCAACCATTTTCAGTTCCTCCCGCCTCTTGCTCAGGCTGCACCGGTAGACGATATCCATCTCCTCGCTGTCCAGGGTCTCGTTGACCAGGAGCGCCTCGGCCAGGTTGGCAAGAAATTCTTTTTCCTTTTTCAGGGTGTTGAGCGCCCGCGCATAGGCATTCTCGATGATCTTCTTCACCTCCCGGTCGATGTCCCGGGCCGTCTCGTCACTGAAGGTGTTGTACTGCATCTGTTCCCCGAGAAAACCACCGTCATTCCTGGTATAGGAGACATGACCCAGGGCGGTGTTCATGCCCCAGCGGCATACCATCTGGGTCGCGATCCTCACCGCCTGCTCGAAATCATCCTCGGCAAATGTTGTCTGCTCGCCAAGCTCGAGATCCTCGGCAGCCCGGCCGCCGAGCAGCACCGTGATCTTGCTGTAGAGATAGCCCTTGGTATAGGCGTGCCGGTCATCCATGGGCAACTGCTGGGTATGGCCAAGGGCCCGGCCGCGGGGAATGATGCTGATCTTGTGGACCGGGTCGGACTCGGGCAGCATCTTGGCAAGGATGGCATGACCCGCCTCGTGATAGGCGATGATCTTCTTGTCCTCGGGGTTGATCACCATGCTCTTGCGCTCCACCCCCATCATGATCCGGTCCTTGGCAAACTCGAAATCCTCGTCGTCGACCTGTTTCTTTCCCTCCCGTCCGGCATGGATGGCGGCCTCATTCACCAGGGAGGCCAGTTCGGCGCCGGTGAAACCGGGCGTTGAACGGGCAATGGCATCCAGATCCACGTCATCGGCCAGGGGCACCCGCCGGGCATAGACCTTGAGGATCTCCAGCCTGCCCTTGATATCCGGCGGCAGGATGTTGATCTGCCTGTCAAACCGGCCGGGTCGCAGCAGGGCCGGATCCAGAATGTCGGGACGGTTGGTCGCCGCCAGGACGATGACCGTCTCGTCGGAGGCGAAACCGTCCATCTCCACCAGCAGGGCATTGAGGGTCTGGCCCCGTTCGTCCTGGCCGGCAGTGTTTCCTCCGGCCGCCCTGTGGCCGCCCACGGCGTCGATCTCGTCGATAAAGACGATACAGGGCGCATTCTTCTTCGCCTCGGCAAAGAGTTCCCGCACCCTTGATGCGCCGACGCCGACAAACATCTCGACAAAGTCGGAGCCGCTGATCGAGTAGAAGGGAACACCTGCCTCGCCGGCAATGGCGCGGGCCAGCAGGGTCTTGCCCGTGCCTGGCGGGCCCTGGAAAAGAATACCCTTGGGCGTGATGGCGCCCAGGCGGCTGTACTTCTTGGGTTTCTGCAGAAAATCGATAATTTCGAGCAGATCCTCCTTGACCTCGGGAATACCGGCCACATCCCTGAAGGTCACGGTCTGGCCGCCCTTCTTCAGCTTGACCACCTTGTCCTTGGCAAAATCTCCTTCCTTGTCCTCCTCGGTCTGTTTTTTCAGCATCGAGTACCAGGCGAGCAGGATGAAGAGAACGGGCAGGGTGATATACAGCAGGTTCCACAGGGGCGATGGCCGATCGGACCGGCCGGTGATCCTGACCCCATCGTTCAGCAGGCGGGGCAGGACCGCCTCCACGTCCGGCACATAGGCGACGGCCGTCCGATCGAAGGTGTCGTGCAGGGTCACCTGGTGGCCCTTGATGTGGACCTCTGTTATCTCTTTGTTGTTGAGGCGTTCCAGAAAATCGTTATAACTGATCTCCGGTACCCGCTCCTCCGTGGAGACGGCGAGATAGACCCCGCCGGCCAGGATGGAGGTGATGACGAGAGCAAAAACGGTACGAACGAAAATAATCACGATGATGGCTACATGGATTGGAATTGACGATGGCGGTCAGCGCCGACCTTCCGGAAACGGATTCCGGCGGAAAGGATGTACCGCGAACAACACAACAGTACCCGGGCACAGCACGGCGTACCCAGGTACCTGGTTGAGAAAGCATGACGGGAAGGCGCCCTGTCGGCCGGACCGGGCCGGCACCTGTCCGAATATCCTTCTCTATGTATCTAAACCATCATCGAACCTGTTGCAAGTTACATATGCAACGTTTTATTCAACACTTATCGTCAACAGTACCCCAGATTCCAGCCATGGCCGTCCGTCCCTTTCCGGATGCCGGACAGTGGCCGCCGGTCTTTGGTCACATGCCGCTCACGGCGGCAACCCATCCCTTGACCAGGGCAATGGGTCCGCCACTGACAACCATGCCGCCAATGATACAGGCCGCCACCCACAGGGCCACGAGACCGCCGGTGATGGCAAGAGCCCCGATCGCCCCGCGGGAGATCTCGGCCTGCACGAGTTCATTGCCCGATACCTTTGCCCCGGCCTTTGTCTTGACCTTTTCCCTTGCCGCACTCTTCATGCCATCCACCTCCAGGCTGATTCCCGGCGTTCATCAAGTCGCTGATACTGTACACCACTGTTTTGCCAGATCCATGCCAACGGAAAAAGGGCCGCCAAATCAGGACAGAGCAGATCCCGGCCCGCGCCCGGCCTGCCATTATGGCATGTTGAATTGTCATTTTGACAAATCCGTTCCTGCCTTTTCCCCCTCACCGGCCTGCCCGGTTCATACCTCAAGCTCATACTTCTCGATCTTGCGATAGAGGGTGCGCAGGCCGATGCCGAGGATCTTGGCCGCCTTGACCTTCTCCCCCCGGGTCGCGTTCAGGGTATCGATGATCGCCTTCCGTTCCAGCTCGTGCAGGAGGCCTTCCTTGGAGTTCAGTTCAACGCCGGGCGCCTTGTAGGTGAGATATTCCGGGATCTCCTCGACAGTGATGACATCACTGCGGGCCATGACCACGGCGCTCTCGATACAGTTCATCAGCTCGCGCACGTTGCCGGGCCAGTTGTAGGCCCGGATCAGCTCCATGGCATGGTCATCGATGCCACTGATGGGCTTGCCGTGCAGCCTGGAAAACTTGTCGACAAAGCCCGCCACCAGGTCATCGAGATCCTCCTTGCGCTCGCGCAGGGGCGGGATCTCGATCTTGACAACCCGCAGCCGGTAGAAGAGATCGTCGCGAAACTTGCCCTCCTTGACCAGCTCGGCCAGGTTCTTGTTGGTGGCCGAAATAATGCGCACATCCACCTTCATGGTCCTGGTGCCGCCGACCCGTTCAAAGGTTCTCTCCTGCAGGAAACGGAGCAGCTTAACCTGGATGGAGAGCGGCATCTCCCCCACCTCGTCCAGAAAGAGCGTGCCGCCGTTGGCCAGTTCAAACCGCCCCTTCTTGGTTGCCACGGCGCCGGTGAATGCGCCCTTTTCGTGGCCGAACAGCTCGGACTCCAGCACTCCTTCGGAAAAGGCCGAACAGTTGACTTTTACCAGCGGTCCGTGCGCCACCGGTGAGTTGTAGTGGATGATATTGGTGATCAACTCCTTGCCGGTTCCCGACTCGCCCTCGATGAGGACCGTGGCCTTGGTGGACGCAACCTGGAGGGCGAGTTCCTTGCATTTTTCCAGGGCCGGGGAGTGACCGATGATGTTCAGATCCGGGCCGTGCTCGCGGATCTGCTGCCTGAGCAGACGGTTCTCCTCCTTGAGCCGCTTGTTCTCCAGGGTCTTCTCGATGAGCAGGGCCAGCCGGTCCAGGTTGACCGGCTTGGTGACATAGTCACAGGCGCCGAGCTTCATGGCCTCGACAGCGGTCTCTATGGTTCCCTGCCCGGTGATGACGATCACCGGCACCGGCTCTTCCATCTCGTTGATCCGGGCAAGCAGCTCGATGCCGTTGAGTCCCGGCATATCCATGTCGGAAAGAACGACATCAACGTCCTCCCTGCCCAGGATCTTGAGTGCGTTCAGGCCGTTGGTTGCGGTGAAGGTCTCGTAGTCGTCCTCCAGGGCCATGGAGAGGGTCTGCAGGGTCATGTTGTCGTCATCGACAATGAGTATCTTGTTCTTTTCCATGTCAACACGTGTGATTGGATCGCGGAACCCCTGATCCGGCGTCAGCCGCCGAATCACCTGCCAGGTTGCCGGGCCATGTTCATTGTCACCTGAATCGGGCGGATCAGGATCCTGTTTCTTCCTACAAATACTGCGATCCGGAGTCGATGGGAAGCCGAATTGTGAACACGGTATACTTTCCCGGTTCACTCTCGCACGATATCTGGCCGCCGTGGTCCTCGACGATCCGCTGGACAATGGCCAGGCCAAACCCCATTCCCTTGACTTTCTTCGTAAAGAAGGGCTCGAAGATCTTTTCCAGGTCTGCGGGCTCGATGCCCTTCCCCGTATCGGCGACCCTGAGCAGGATATGATCATCGTCCCGCTGTGTCGACAGTTTCAGGGTCCCGCCCTCGGGCATGGCCTGGATGGCATTCATGCACAGGTTGAGCAGGGCCTGGGTGATCTTCTTGTCGTCGAGCATGATGGGCTCCAGGGTTTCGTCCTTTTCCACCTCCACGGCGACACCCGCATCGGCGGCACTCTGGTGGACGATCTCCGCGATCTGGTCGACGATCGTGTTGAGATCGTTCCTGCTGAACTGCGGAGCCGGAAAACGGGCATACTTGACAAACTCCTCTATGATGCCGTTGATGCGGACGATCTCGTTGTTGATGAGCGAGGTGATCTTGAGCATCTTTTCCTTCTCTGCCGCCTCCTCGACCCGGGCCTTCCTGATCTGCTTGTTCAGGAGCTGAAGATTCATGTAGAGGACGTTCAGAGGCGTCTTGATCTCGTGGTTGACCGTGGAGGCGATCTGGCCCAGGGTGGCGATCTTTTCCATCCGCAGCAGATCCTTCTGGGTCTTGCGCAGCGACGCCTCCGAGGCCCGCAGTTCGGCCGTCCGTTCCTCCACCAGCCGTTCGAGCTCGCGGTTGAATTCCTCCTGCTGCCGTTCGTGCTCCTGCAGGTTCTGGGTCATGAGATTGAAGGTGGAGTAGAGCTGGCCGAGCTCGGTCTTGGAATCGGTCTGCACCCGCACCGAGAGATCACCGAAGGTCACCCGCTCGGTGGCCTCGGCCAGGTGCATGATGGGAATAATGGTGTAGCGGGTCAGGGCGATATAGCCAATGCAGGAGGCGACGATACCCACCGCGCAGGAGGTGAGATAGAGGAAGAGGATATAGTACATCTTGCCGTCGGACTCATCGACCAGGTTCTCAATGGTCCTGAAGTGCTCGCGGTTGATGCTTTCCACCAGTTTCTGGATCCTGTAACCGTGGGTCTCCAGGTCCTTCAGGGTTTGTTCATCCACGGGCCGGGAGTCGTCGAACCGGGAGTCGATCCTGTGCAGGAGATTCTTTATCCCGCGGATATTCTCTTCCATCTGCTGGAAAAGCAGGAACATCTTGAGGCCGTACCTGCCCTTGTCCGTTTCCTCCTCCTTTGAGAGAGCCACCTCTCCGGCCACATCCCCGACCACGGAGAGCGCGTAACGCAGCCGTTCCCTGTCCAGCTTGATAACCGAGTTCTGTACCAGAAAAACCGCTTCCTGAATCTTGTTATTCATGTCATAGATACGTACGACATAGTCGGTCTCGGTCTTCATCTTGTCATTGTCCCGGGCCATGTCCCGCACCAGGATGATACAGACCCCGCCCACGCTGATAATGGCGAAGATGTTGAGAAAGAATGCTGCCAGGATGTAGTTTGCCAGCTTGCGTTTGATTTTCATCTAATCGAGCACCTGCGGATCAGGAATCTGTTATTATTTTCCGGCACATGCAACATCTTGACAGTGCCGTGGGCCTGACCGTGAATCATTCCGTCTCCTCCTGCGGCGATGCTTCACGGCGGGTTTGCCGGAACCGGCTGCCTCAAGGCCACTATACAAAATGAATGCCATCCTACCAACGGAAATGGCCTGGCGCACCGGCAGGATCGCCGCCCGGGCCGACAGGCTACGGACCATGAAACAGGACACCACCTCCGGCCCGAAAAGCACGATCCACTGTTTTGTCAACGCCCCTTTTGAACGGCTCCGCCAGGATCTGCTGGCCATCTTCCTTGCCAACCGGCTGCAGCCGGAAATCGGCCTGGACGGTGACTGCCTCTGGCAGTGCGACGATGCAGACTTTGCAGAGATCGCCGTCCGTCTCCGGGATGAAGGGCTTGCCTGTACCCTGCACGCCCCTTTCACCGATCTCGCACCCGGCGGCCGGGAAGCACGGATTGTCGAAGTCAGCCGTGACAAGTTGCGCCGGGCCTTTGCCCTGATCCCGGTTTTCCGGCCACGATCCATTGTCTGCCATCTCGGCTATGAGCCCCACCGGCATGCAGACCGTTTCGACGAGTGGCTGCAGAACTCCGTGGCCACCTGGAGCGAACTGGTCCCCATTGCCGAACAAACCGGTACCCGCGTGCTGTTTGAAAACACCTATGAACAGGGGCCGCACGGACACAGGCGCCTCCTGGAGGCCCTTGACACCGGGAGTGCGGGATTCTGCCTCGATGTGGGCCACCTGCTCGCCTTTGCCGGTACCGGCTGGCGGCCGTGGCTCGACGAACTGGAACCGTGGCTCGGGCAGCTCCACCTGCACGACAACGACGGCAGCAGCGACGCCCACCTGGCCATCGGCCGCGGTGTCTTTGACTTCCAGGGACTGTTCGACTTTCTCCGCCGCCGGGATCACCAGCCGCTGATCACCCTGGAACCCCACAGTGAGGAAGACCTCTGGCAGTCGCTC
>DRKI01000081.1 GCA_011051875.1 Desulfobulbus sp.
TCAATATATGTCCTCATTTTGCAGACCTCGTTAAATAGCATGACAAACTCTTTGTAACGTGTAGATATATCAAGATATTACACGGTAATTGGACACAAGACGGTCTGAGTTTTCAGTTATTAGTGTGCAGTTTTCAGTTCTTGACTACTGAAAACTGACAACGGGAGCATTACGTACATGGCGCAGAGCGCCTGGTGAGGTGTTGCACCGCAGAGCGGTGCAACAAGAGCAACCACCCTCCAGGCTCTCTCCCTGAACTCCGGGCGTCACCTCAACCTCGTGACACCGCTCTGCGGTGTCACGTTGGTTGTGCCCGCTCTGCGGGCATGGATGGCTCCATTAGGTGATCATTAACATTCTGTCTTTTTATCGGTCAATGGAAGTTTTAAATCAGACATCGTTGCAAATTGCCCCCCTTGTCGGCCGGGTTCACTTCCCTGCGTTTTCATTGACCTGTATTGTCAAGGGAACCTTTGATCTCGTCCCTAGCGATCGTGCCGTTCTTGCCGGCCAGCAGATCTATCCCACCGGCGACGAGCCCTATCCCGACGACGAAGAGCAGCGGACCGTCCGCTACGAGTCCGATTTTGCCTGCTACAAGCCCCACGCGGACCTGCTGCTTGTCGGCACTTGCCATACCCCGGGGAACAGGCCCCAGCCTGCCTGCAGGGTCACCTTCCAGGCAGGCGATGCGCAATCGACACTGGCCGTGTTCGGCAACCGCTACTGGCACAGGATGACCGGGACCATCTCGTCCCCGGAACCCTTTACGGCCATGGAACTGCGCTACGAGAACAGCTTCGGCGGTCCGGGATATGAAAAAAATCCTCTCGGCAAAGGGATTGCCGGGACCCGGCTCCCTGACGGCACCGTTGCCGTGCCCCTGCCCAACATCGAACATCCCGGCCGGCTCATCACCTCGCCCGACAGTCGTCCCGAGCCGGCGGGTTTTGCGCCCCTGCACAGGATGTGGCAGCAGCGCGTCGCCAGGCTCGGCACCTATGATCACAACTGGCAGGAGCAGCGCTGGCCATGGTTTCCGGCCGATTTCAACTGGGAGTACTGTAACGCGGCGCCCCGCGCCATGCAGCTTGGCGGCTATCTGAGAGGAGACGAGCCGCTTTTTTTTGAGAACCTGCATCCGGAAATCGCAAGGTATCGAAGCCGCCTGCCCGGACTGCGGGTCCGCTGTTTTCTCCACCGCTACGGGCCGGGCGGCTCGGGGGAGCTCCGGTTCGATGAAGTGACGATGCACCTGGATACCCTCTGGGTGGACATGGATGCGGAGAAGCTTATCCTTGTCTGGCGGGGCCTCACCGATATCGAGGACGAAAAATACCAGGAGGTCGAGCACCTGTTCATCGTCTCCGAAGATCTCTCCGATACGCCGCGCCCGGCGGCAGAGTGGTACGACGATTTCCAGGCAGCCCTTGCCGCCGAAGAGGCTGTCTTTGCCGATGAATCCCCGGAAGAAACTGGCAGTAAAGGCGGCATTGAAGAGGAACTGCTGCAGGTTGAAGAGGAGGTGCAGAAGGCGCAGGAGATGCTGAACAGGGAGTTGGAGGCGGCAGGGATCGAACCGGTTGACGAGCTTCCGGAACCAAGCCGGGAAGACAGGGAAGCAGAGGCCCGCATCCTGGCGGAATACGGGCTTGAGGAGATGCTCTCCGAAAAACCGCTCACCCGCGACACGGTTGTCCGGAAAGTGGCTGCGGGGGAGTCGTTTGCCGAGGAGGTGTTCGCAGGCCTTGATCTTTCCGGCCTGGACCTGCGCGGAGGAGATTTCCAGGGGGTCTTTTTTCAGGATGTGAACCTGAAGGATGCCCTGCTTGACGAGGCCAACCTCAAGGAAGCCCATTTTGAGAACACCGACCTGTCCAGGGCATCGCTGCGGCAGGTCGATGCCACGGATGCGGATTTTTCCGGTGCGCGCCTCAGCCGCGCGGACCTCCGGGAGAGCCTTCTCGAGCATGCGATTTTCGAACACGCTGCACTGGACAGGGCCAATCTTGAAAACGCCCGCGCCGCAGGCAGCTTCTTTGCCCGGGCCGACCTGTCCGGGGCACGCCTGAAGAACGGTTGTTTTGACGGCGCCGATTTCTCTTGCGCCCTGCTTGACGGTGCGGATTTTGCCGGTGCCAGTCTCAGGGAGGCCTCGGTGGAGGGCGCCCGCGGCAGCAACCTCAGCATGATGGACTGTGACCTGACCGAACTGCGGGCCTCGGAAGGCTGCTCGTTTGTGGGCGGTGACTTCAGGCAGGCCAGGGGCGAGCAGTCCACGTGGGAAGATGCGGTCCTGACCGGCGCCGATTTTTCCGCCGCCGACATGATGGGCGCTGATTTCTCCTCGGCCAGGCTGGAACGGGCGAATTTTCTGGCCGCCGACCTGAAACAGGCCAGGTTCACCGGGGCCAACCTGGCATCCGCTGTCTGCAGAACCGCGAACCTGTTTGAGGCCTGTTTTGAAAAGGCGGACCTGACCGGCACGGACTGCAGCGGTTCCAATCTCTATGGTGCGGAGTTTCTCCAGGCCAGGCTGCAGTCCACCGTACTGCACGGGGCAAACCTGAAGATGACCAAGCTGGCCGGAAAAGAGGGGAGAGCCGATGGCATCGTTTCTGAGCGCTGAAGAGATCACGGCGGCAGTTGCCAGGGGAACGGCAGTAGAGCGGGCATTCGTCCATGCAGTTGACCTCGGTGGCTGCCGGCTGCGCAACGCGGTCTTCGATACCGTCACCTTCAACGAGGTCCGTTTCGCGGGTACGGATTTCCAGGGCGCTGTTTTTACCAATGTCGTGTTCAACAGGGTCGTCCTGGGGAACGCTGATTTCACCGGCGCCCGCCTGGCGGATGCGGTCTTTGTCAATTCGGACTGCCGTGGGACCGGGTTTGCAGGGGCAGACCTTTCGAGCGCCATTTTTCTCGTCGATGTCCTGCCGGAAAAGGAGCAGGAAAAGGTTACGGTCCAGTTCCAGGATCTCGACCTGGACGAGTCCGTGCAGCGCAGCCTGCAGCAACAGGGGATCCTTGGTTTCTCCAGGGGGGAGATGAAACTTGACCACGCCGACTTTTCCCGGGCCGACCTGGGTGGCGCCATGTTCATGGAGGCAGAGGTGTCCGGGGCCCTCTTTGAAGCCGCACGCCTTGATGGCGCCAGGTTCGAGAAATGCCTCCTGGCCGGGGCGCGTTTTCCGGGAGCCGTGCTGAAAGGGGCGCTTTTTGCCGGCTGCGACCTGCGCGACGCGCTCTTTGCAGGGGCCGATCTCGGGGAGTGCGTCTTTTCCCGGGTGCATCTCGCCGGCGCCGACTGCACAGGGGCGGTCCTGGAGAAGACGGAATTTCACGAGGTTGTTTTCGGCGCCTGCCGGCAACTCCTTCCTGCCGACCTCACAGGCTGTGTCTTCAGCCACTGTGACCTGGAGGGCCAGGATCTCTCCGGCCTGAACTTCCACGAGGCGGTGTTTCTCGAGTCCAGGCTGGAGCGTGCGAAGTTGAACGATTGCCGACTTCATGGCGCTTCCCTGCACGGATCATCGGCAAGGGCGCTTGATTTCAGCAACCTGGACCTGCGGGAAACGGATTTTTCCGGCGCCGACCTGCAGGGGGCGCGGTTTTGCGGCTGCGACCTGACCGATGCCGATCTCAGCCGGGCCGACCTCAGGGGGGCGGATTTCAGCCGGGCCGTTCTCGACAATACCGATCTTGCGGAGAGCGATCTTGCCGGGACGAGCTTCAGGGCAGCGACCATACGGTACTGCGATATGAACGGCAGCCGGCTCGAACAGGTCGACCTGCGCGGCGCAGACATCGAGGCAACGGATTTCCGGGAGGTGGACTTCACTGCCACGCGCATTGAAAAGACACGCTTTGTGCTCTGCAACCTGGCTGGCTGCGATTTCAGCAACATGGACCTCTCGGGCTGTGATTTCACGGATGCGGACTGCACAAGGGCCCGGTTGCGGAACGTTCGCCTGGCCGGTGCCACGCTGGACCAGGTCAACTTCCTGCAGGCCGACCTGCGGCAAAGCAACCTCCAGGGCGCAAGCGTGCGGACCGTTGACTGTACCCGGGCGCAACTTGACCAGGCCGATTGGCGGCGGGCGGACCTCCGCTGCGCCTGTTTCCTCGAGGCCCGGGCGCGGCAGGCCGATTTTTCAGGATGCAACCTGGAGCGGGCCGAATTCACCCGGGCGGACTGCAGCGGGGCCCGGTTTATCGGCGCGCAGATGGTATACAGTGACCTGTCGCACGCCTGCCTGCGGGGAGCGGACATGGGCGGAGCCAACCTCCGGCAGGCCGTCCTCCACTGCATCGACGAGAGCGGAACCAACTGGCGTGGGGCATCGAAAACGCTTGTCGAAACAACAGACCATGACCTGGCGGCGGCGGAAAGCTGGAAGCCTCCGCGTCCCCGGCATGCCAAGGGAGAGCGATCATGACAAATCTTGCCACCCTCTATGATACGGAAGAGAAAAAGAACATCTGGGGCCAGGCCAGGATACTGAGTGTTGACCCTGAACAGCGGACCGCCCGGATCTATCTCGACAGCCTGTCCGGCATCCAGGAGATCCGCGCGGTCCTGGCGCTTGTCCCTGCCGTTGAGCTGGCCCCTGACGACAGGGTGCTGGTGGCCGGGGAGGACATCGACAGTATCTATATCATCGGCGTGCTGTCGGTGCAATCACCGCCGACCTTGCGGGCCCGCGACGGTTCCTATGTTGTGCTTGACGACTCGGAGAAAGGGACGTTTTTCCAGATCTATTCCAAAGAGGGCGAGCTGCTGGTGGAGCATGACGCGGAAGCGGCACAGACAAGGATCCATGCCGGGGCCGGCGACATCGAGGTCTCGGCACCGGGGGGCAGCATGGCCTTCCAGGCTGCAGAGGCACTGAGCTTCAGAGGCGAGACCATCTCCCTGCAGGCCGGACAACGCCTTGACGCCAGCGTGCAGGACCGGGCCGGCCGCACCGCCTCTTCCTTGTCCCTGGCAGAACACAGGGCATCCGTGCACACCAGTGATCTCCAGTGCACCACCGGCAGGGCCGGTCTTCTTGTTGACGAGCTGAAGATCACGGGGAGAAAGATTCTCGGCAACATCGTCCAGGCCACGATCAGGGCCGACAGACTGGAGGCACGGGCGCAATCGATTGTCAGCAAGGCCAAAAATATCTTCCAGTCGGTCGAGAACCTGACCCAGCTCAAGACCGGCAGGCTGAAGACGCTGATCCGCTCGACCTGGCACCTGAAGAGCAGAGCCACGGTTCTGAAATCAGAAGAGGATTTCAAGGTCAAGGCCGACAGAATCCACCTCGGTTAGGGTACCTCATCACAGGGGTGCTACCGTGTTGTTTTCACAGCCCCGGAATTGCAACGGTACCGGTTAGGAGGATCGATCATGCCAGCCATATTTCCCGCATCGACCAAGGGCGGCGGCACCTGCTTCGCCATGCCCGATGTCTGCCTGACCCCGGCCCCTCCGGCCCCGCCGGTGCCAATTCCCTACCCGAACACCGGTATGGTGAACCAGGCCAAGAAGACAGCGACCAAGGTCAAGTTTTCCGGCAAGGAGGCTGTCACCGTGCAGTCGGAAATCTCCCGTTCCATGGGGGACGAAGCCGGTACCAACAAGGGGGTCATGTCCGGCACCAACATGGGCAAGGTGGTCTTCAAGCAGGGAAGCTCCAAGGTCAAGGCCCAGGGGAAGAAATGCATCCACCTCACCTCCATGACCGGCCACAACGGCAGCAATGCCAACATGCCGGCAGGGGCACAGGTCGCGCCCAGCCAGACAAAGGTTATTATCTCTCCGTAATTGCAGTGGGAATCTGGTTGGGTGTCCCGTGGCCGGTTAGGGTTAGCGGATAGTGGAATACATTGGTAATTACGGCGGAGAATGAGATCCTCGCCGGATCGCCAGCAACAGAGGAGGGAGACGTATGAA
>DRKI01000082.1 GCA_011051875.1 Desulfobulbus sp.
CCGCCGTGCTCCCAGTGCCTGGACAGGGCGACCCGGGCACCGGCACTCTCGGCCAGCCTGCGCACGGCCTTGATCTCGTCGTCGGTGTCGGTGTAGAAGGCGTTGATGCAGACAACCGGATTGATACCGGCCTTCTTGACCGTCTCGATGTGATGGATCAGGTTCTTGCATCCTTCCTCGACCCAGGCCACGTTCTCGGAGTTGTACTCCTCGGGCATGGGCTTGCCCGGAACCGGGATCGGCGCGCCGCCATGGCACTTGAGGGCACGGATGGTGGCAACAACCACGGCGCAGTTGGGCTTGAGGCCGGAGTAGCGGCACTTGAGGTTCCAGAATTTTTCAAAGCCGATATCAGCGCCGAATCCCGACTCGGTGATGTTGTAGTCGGCCAGCTTGAGCGCGACACGGTCGGCGATGACCGAGGACTGGCCGATGGCGATGTTGGCAAAGGGACCGGCATGGACGATGACCGGCTGGCCCTCCAGGGTCTGCATCAGGTTGGGGTTGATGGCATCCACCATCCAGGCGGTCATGGCGCCGTCCACCTCCAGGTCGGCGGTGGTGATGGGCCGGTCCTGCTTGTCGTAGGCAACCACGATCCTGCCGATCCGCTCTCGCATGTCCTTGAGATCGGTGGCAATGGAGAGGATGGCCATGATTTCGGAGGAGACCGCGATGGCGAACTTGGACTGCATGGTCATGCCGTCCATCTTGCCGCCCAGCCCGATGGTGATGTTGCGCAGGGCCTGGGCGCAGAAGTCGATGATCCAGCCGAACTCCACCTTCTTGGGATGGATGTCGAGCCGCTTGAGGTTTCGCTTGGCGAGCTGCTCGTCGGTATAGTTGCACTCGTGCTGCATGCGGGAGGTGAGCGCCACCATGCCCAGGTTGTGGGCGTTCATGATGGCGTTGATGTCGCCGGTCATGCCCAGTGAGAAGGGGGTGAGCGGGATGCACTGGGCCAGGCCGCCACCGGCTGCGGATCCCTTGATGTTCATGGTCGGGCCGCCGGAGGGCTGGCGGATGGCACCGACCACCGACTTGCCCCGTTTGCCGAGTCCCTGGACGAGCCCCATGGCGCAGGTGGATTTTCCCTCTCCAAGCGGGGTGGGGGTGATGGCGGTGACATCGACGTATTTTCCGTCCGGCCTGTCTTTCAACCGGTCGAGAATCTTACGGTAGTCCAGTTTGGCCAGGTAGTGGCCATGGGGAAGCAGCTCTTCCTTTTCCAGGCCGAGCATCTCGCCGAGTTCGTACACGGTCTTCATGCGGCTTTCCGCTTCCTCGGCGATCTCCCAGTCAGCGTGCTTGGTGGGATCCAAAACCATAGGGTCCTCCTCCTTGATGTTTGATTTCTTCGAAAGCGCCGGCCCTGGCAGGATAGGCCGGAGGTTCCGGTGTTGGTTGCGGCTGCGGGCCGGACTGCGGCCAGGCCGGACGGTATGCGGCCAGAACGCAGGGGTTCCCTGCGTAAAAACCATGTAACCGGCTAAAATAGCAGGATTACGATTTGATGTCAATACCGGATGGCGGGAATGGACGGATCGGCTGGCAGAGAAGGTGCAGCCGGATTATTGGAAAACCCCGGGGAACCGCTCTCGGAAATCCTCCTGCAGGGGGATCATGACCTCGCGCATGGAGGGCTCGGCCGCCTTGCTGGTGCGCAGTCGGAAGATATGCTTCCATTCAGCGAGGTTGCAGTAAACAATCAGTTCGGTCTTGCAGGAGTTGGGCAGGACGGTGCGGGCAGCCTGGGGGGTGCAGGTCTCGAGCAGCTGCAGGTACATCTTCTCGGTCTCCCGCATGGCCTGCTGCCAGATATTGTACTCCACGCTGCCCTCGGCAAAGAACAGGGGCCTGATGAAGGTTACCTCGCTGCCGAACTTGTCGTCGCTGTAGCGGCAATAGCGCTGGCTTTCCTGGAGAAAGGAGCAGGGGCGGTGGCGGACGATCTCGTGGGTGACGGCGCGGTTGACAACGAACTTGACCGCGATGTGGCGGTGTCTTTCCAGGAGCGGGGCGGGAAAGCGGTCCACCTCTTCCAGGGCGATCTTGTCCACCCGGATGGTCGGAACCGGGGCCGGGCCGGACTGCGGCCGGATACCGGTGAAGAACCAGTCGTGCCGCCGAAGGAGGAAGTCGCTCATGGCCTGGACCAGGGCCGAATCGGGATGGAAGAGCAGCATCTCGCGAAAGGCCCGCACCGAGCCGGTGACGAGCAGCCGGTTCTCTTCCGGAATGTCAATGAAGAGGTATTTCGGCTGGCAGCGGAACAGCTCGTCGACGGGCTCCTGCCCGGGGCATTCCACCTCCAGGGTGAGCACGCCCATTTCCAGGACCGAGTTGTGGCCGTGCTCGGCCATCCTGGCCACGAAGGGAATGGCGGATTCGCGGTCGATCCGGTCCTCGCTCTTGTAACAGACACGGCCGCAGTACTCAATGCGGACCGGCAGGCTTTCCTGATCAAGCTGGTCCAGGACCGTGAAACTGGGCGGGATGATTTTCATGGCCGGCCTCCGGCAGGTTTTGGGCGGGCAGGGTGCCGGAGACGATTTTCGGCCGTCCCCTGTTCATGGCCCTGCCGCTGTATGGATGTGTCCGGAACCCCTGGATGCCGGCGGCTCCGGCACGGACAGCTACTCGTCCGGGTTCCAGAAGGGGGACATCTCGCGCAGGCCGGCGATGATGCCCGGCATCTTGTCGAGTACGAAGTCCACCTCCTCTTCGGTGTTGTAGATGGAGAGACTGAACCGGATCGAGCCATGGGCCGCGGTGAAGGGCACTCCCATGGCTCGCAGCACGTGCGACGGCTCGAGCGAGCCCGAGGTGCAGGCCGAACCCGAGGATGCGCAGATGTTGTACTCGTTCATGTGGAGCAGGATGGCCTCGCCCTCCACGAACTCGAAACTGATATTGGTGGTGTTGGGCAGCCGTTTTTCCGGGTGGCCGTTGAGCATGGACTTGGGGATCGAGGAGAGCAGCCCCTTTTCCAGCTTGTCGCGCAGGGCCCGGACCCGGGTGTTCTCCTCCTCCATCTTCTCTCCGGCCAGGGTGCAGGCCCGGCCCAGGCCGATGATAGAGGCCACGTTCTCGGTGCCGCCCCGGCGGCCCTTTTCCTGGTGTCCACCGTTTATGAACGGGACAAATGGTGTTCCTTTACGGATATAGAGCACGCCGACGCCCTTGGGAGCGTGCAGCTTGTGGCCGGAGAGGGAGAGAAAGTCGATGGCGTTGTCCTTCATGTTGATGGGAATCTTGCCCACGGCCTGGACCGCGTCGGTATGGAAGAGAATATCCCGTTCCCTGGCTATGGCCGCCATCTCCTCCACCGGGAAGATGACCCCGGTCTCGTTGTTGGCCCACATCACCGAAACGATGGCGGTATCCTCGGTGAGCGCCTGCCGGTATTCCTCCAGGTCCAGGGTGCCGTCCCGTTCCACCTTGAGCCGGGTTATGCGGTGCTTGTGGCCGGTGAGCTGGGCGAGGTTCTCGCACAGGTTCTTCACTGCCGGATGCTCGACCCGGGTGGTGACCACGTGCCGTTTTTCCGGCCATGTCTGGAGGGCCGAGAGAATGGCCGTGGAATCGCTCTCCGTGCCGCAGGAGGTGAAGACGATCTCCTCGGGCTCGGCGCCGAGCAGTGCTGCGATCTGGCCCCTGGCCTCCTCGATGGCCTTGCCCACCTGGCCACCGAAAGTATGCATGGAGGAGGGATTGCCGTAGCAGTCGGTGAGAAACGGCATCATGGCGTCCACCACCTCGGGGGCGATCCGGGTGGTGGCGTTGTTGTCCATGTAGATGACCTTGTCGCTGTTGCAGTTCATTACCTGTCCTCCTCGACGATCAGGCTGTCCGCCAC
>DRKI01000083.1 GCA_011051875.1 Desulfobulbus sp.
CAAAGACACGGCGAATGGAGACGTGTATCCGAAAATCGCCCGCGCAGTCGTGTCGCCTGCGGCTATTATCACTGGTTGTTGCTGCTGGCCTGAAAAGATGGTCCGGCTCTGCCGGGTTCCCGTGCATCCCGGCCCCCTGCATACCTCCCTGGAAAACAGCACGACTCGCATCCCTTCCCTCGGCCCATCCCGCCGTGGTCCCTGGTGGACCAGGAAAGTATCATCCTGACCTGCTGTTTTTCCCGCCAACACGGCACGACACAAATGTCACCCTTCTACCTTTTTGTTCCCTTGTCCACATTCCAGGGCGGCCGCCTGCCCGGAGCAGGGGCCGACAAAAATGTCCGGAGCAAAACCAACCATTGGAAAAAACAATACATTTCCATTTCCAGGCCACATGGCACATCCCTTGCCATTACAGAAGCAACAGGAAAACATCCCTTGAACGAAAACGACCGGGGTATCCCGGAGCATCAATCCATTGCACACAGGAGGAAGAACAATGAGAAAAGTGGCAATCTACGGCAAGGGCGGCATCGGCAAGTCCACCACCACCCAGAACACGGTGGCCGGGCTGGTGGAGATGGGCAGAAAGGTGATGGTGGTCGGCTGCGACCCCAAGGCCGACTCCACCCGGCTGCTGCTCGGCGGCCTGGCCCAGAAATCGGTACTCGACACCCTGCGCGAGGAAGGCGAGGACGTGGAACTGGAGGATATCCGGAAAAAGGGATACGGCGGCACCTGGTGCGTCGAGTCGGGCGGTCCCGAGCCCGGGGTCGGCTGCGCCGGCCGCGGTATCATCACCTCCATCAACATGCTGGAGTCCCTTGGCGCCTATGATGAGAACGAGGAGCTGGACTATGCCTTCTATGACGTGCTCGGCGACGTGGTCTGCGGTGGATTCGCCATGCCGATCCGCGACGGCAAGGCCCAGGAGATCTACATCGTCTGCTCCGGCGAGATGATGGCCATGTACGCGGCCAACAACATCAGCAAGGGTATCACCAAGTTTGCCCAGTCCGGCGATGTCCGCCTCGGCGGCCTGATCTGCAACTCGCGCAAGGTGGACAACGAGAAAGAGATGATCGAGAAGTTCGCCGAACGGCTCGGTACGCAGATGATCTACTTCGTGCCCCGTGACAACGACGTGCAGCGGGCCGAGATCAACCGCCAGACCGTGATCGAGTGGAAACCGGACGCCCCCCAGGCAGGCGAGTACCGGGGACTGGCCAAGGCCATTGATGAAAACGACAACTTTGTCATCCCCACCCCGCTCGAGATCGAGGACCTGGAAAAGCTGCTCATGGACTTCGGCCTGATGAACTGAACCGGACCGGCGGAGGCATCGCATTCTTCGGTCTCCCGGCCAGCTATCCCTGTAACCCAAAACATCTATGGAGAACACAACCATGCTTATGATCAGAGCCATTGTCAGACCGGAAAAGACCGACGCCATCCTTGCCGCACTGATGGACGCGGGTTTTCCGGCGGTCACAAAATTTTCCGTCGCCGGCCGCGGCAAGCAACGGGGCATCAAGATCGGCGACATCACCTATGACGAGATACCCAAGACCATGCTCATGTCCGTGGTCGGAGACGAGGACAAGGACTTCGTCATCCAGACCATCATGGATACGGCCCGTACCGATGAAAAGGGGGCCTTTGGTGACGGCAAGATCTTTGTCAGCGAAGTGGAGGAGGTCTACACCATCAGTTCCGGTCTCAAGGAAGTTTCCACTCCGGACGAGGAGGTTGCGGCATGAAGGAAGTCATTGCGGTCGTCCGGATCAACATGATGAACCAGACCAAAAAGGCCCTGGATGATGCCGGCATCGACGCCTACTTCGCCCGCGAGGCCCAGGGACGCGGCAAGGGTTTTGTCAATCCCATGGTCCTGGAGGGCGCGGAAAAGGGGTACGAGGAAGCGGCCTCCATCCTGGGCGAGAAGGGCAAGCTCTACCCCAAGCGGATCATCACCGTGGTCGTCGAGGACTCCCGGGTCGATGCCGTGGTCCAGGCCCTGATCAGGACCAACCAGACCGGCATGCCCGGAGACGGCAAGATCTTTGTCCTGCCGATCAGGGATGCGGTCCGTGTCCGGACCGGCGAGACCGGTGAGGCCGCCATCGCCTGAGGCCGGTGGCGGACAGGCAGGAAAACTTTGAAGACTTCAAGGTCACGGAGAAAACAACATGGCAACAGCAGAGAACACAATGGCGCGTAGTGCCACCGACGTCAAGGCGGAGCTGCTCAAGAAGTACCCGCCCAAGGTGGCCCGCAAACGCGCCAAACAGATACTGATCAACGAGGCCCTGGAAAACGGGACGCCGGAGATCACCGCCAACGTGCGCACCATTCCCGGCATCATCACCATGCGCGGCTGCACCTATGCCGGCTGCAAGGGCGTGATCATGGGGCCGACCCGGGACATCGTCAACCTGGTCCACGGTCCCATCGGCTGCAGTTTCTACGCCTGGCTCACCCGGCGCAACCAGACCGATGCGGGCGAGGATGGCGAGAACTACATGAACTACTGTTTTTCCACCGACATGCAGGACTCGGACATCATCTTCGGTGGCGAAAAGAAACTGGCCAAGGCGATCCAGGAGATCTACGACCTGATGCATCCCAAGTCGATCACCGTGTTCGCCACCTGCCCGGTGGGGTTGATCGGCGACGATATCCACACCGTGGCCAAGAACATGAAGGAGAAGCTGGGCGACTGCAATGTCTTTGCCTTCAGCTGCGAGGGATACAAGGGTGTCAGCCAGTCGGCGGGCCACCACATCGCCAACAACCAGATCTTCCGCCACCTGATCGGCGAGAACGACGAGCCCAGGGAGGGCAGGTACCGGATCAACCTGCTGGGCGAGTACAACATCGGCGGCGACGGTTTCGAGATCGACCGGATCTTCAAAAAGTGCGGCATCACCTGCCTGGCCACCTTTTCCGGCAACTCCACCTATGACCAGTTCGCCACCGCCCACCAGGCCGATCTGAACGCGGTCATGTGTCATCGCTCCATCAACTACGTGGCCGACATGCTGGAGACCAAGTTCGGTATTCCCTGGATCAAGGTGAACTTCATCGGCGCCCATGCCACGGCCAAGTCGCTGCGCAAGATCGCTGCCTACTTCGAGGACCAGGAGCTCATCGACCGGGTGGAAGAGGTGATAGCCGAAGAGATGCCGGAGGTGGAGACGGCCCTGGCCGACGTGAAGCCCCGCACCGAGGGCAAGACCGCCATGCTCTTTGTCGGCGGTTCCCGGGCCCATCACTACCAGGAGCTCTTCAGGGAGCTGGGCATGAAGACCATCTCGGCCGGCTACGAGTTCGCCCATCGCGACGACTACGAAGGCAGGCACGTGCTGCCCACCCTCAAGGTGGATGCCGACAGCCGCAACATCGAGGAGATCGAGGTCGAGCCGGACGAAAAACGCTACCGGCCGCGCAAGAGCGAAGAAGAACTCAGGGAGCTGGAGGCCAGGGGTGTCAGGTTCAAGGAATACCAGGGGTTGATTCCCGAGATGGAGAACGGCACCCTGGTCATCGACGATCTCAACCAGTACGAGGCGGAAAAGCTGGTGGAACTGATGAAACCGGACATCTTCTGCGCCGGCATCAAGGAGAAGTTCTCCATCCAGAAGCTCGGCGTGCCCATGAAGCAGCTCCACAGCTACGACTCGGGAGGTCCCTATGCCGGCTTCAAGGGAGCGGTCAACTTCTACCAGGAGATCGACCGGCTGGTCAACTCCAGGGTCTGGGGCTACATGAAGGCTCCCTGGCAGGAGAACCCGCAGCTCCCGGCGGCCTACGTCTGGGAATAGCCGGCAACCTGACGCCGCTGGAGGTGGCACGGCAACGGAAGTGGCGCCACGGTACGTGGCGGTGTCACGAGGCCGAAAAAACCGGCAGGCCGGACGGACCCCGGTATATCGTCCGGCCGCGGCCAACCATGAAAATATCGCCTCCCCCTGATCCGGGGGCGACTGTTTCCGGATAAATAAATACAATATCAGCCCGGCCGCGGCCGGGCCTTTGACCACAGAGGTTTGACAATGTTACTCAGGCATACCCCGAAAGAGATCAGCGAGCGCAGTGCGGTCACCATCAACCCGGCCAAGACCTGCCAGCCCATCGGCGCCATGTATGCCGCCCTGGGCATCCATGGCTGTCTCCCCCACAGCCATGGTTCCCAGGGCTGCTGCGCCTACCACCGATCAACACTCACCCGGCACTACAAGGAGCCGATCCCGGCTGCCACCAGCTCGTTTACCGAAGGCGCCTCGGTCTTCGGCGGCCAGGCCAACCTGATGCAGGCCTTCAACAACATCTTCTCGGTCTACAACCCCGATGTCATCGCCGTGCACACCACCTGCCTGTCCGAGACCATCGGCGACGACCTGCCCCAGATCAGGAAAAAGGCGATCAAGGAGGGCAAGATCCCGGAAGGCAAATACGTGCTCTGCGCCTCCACCCCGAGCTACGTGGGCTCCCATGTCACGGGATTCTCCAGCATGGTCAAGGCGATGACCGAATTTTCCGAGTCCACTGGAGAAAAGAACGGCCGGGTCAATATCATTCCCGGCTGGGTCGAGCCCTGCGACATGGAGGAGATCAAGCGGATGAGCGCCCTCCTGGGAGTGAACGCCATTGTCTTCCCGGATACCTCGGGCGTGCTCAACGCACCGCTCACCGGTGAATACAAGATGTTCCCCGAGGGAGGCGTCACCATGGACGACCTGAAGGCCACCGGCGACGCCATCGGCACCCTGGCCCTGGGAGAATGGTGTTCCGCGGACGCGGCCCGTGAGCTGGACAAGAAGTCCAGGGTTCCGGCCTCGATCCTCGACATGCCGTTCGGACTGGCGGCAACGGACCGGTTCGTCGATGCCCTGCGCACCATTGCCGGGGTCCCGGTTCCCGACCAGATTACGGTCGAACGCGGCCAGCTGGTGGACATGATCAGCGACATGCACCAGTACCTCTATCACAAGAAGGTGGCCCTGGCCGGCGATCCCGACCAGCTCATCAGCATGACGGAATTCCTGGTCTCCATCGACATGCTGCCCGTGCACATCGTCACCGGTACGCCGGGCAAGAAGTTCGAGAAACGGATCCGTGAGATCACCGCCGGCATGGGGGTGGAGGTCAACGTCAAGGCCAAGGGCGATTTCTTCCTGCTCCACCAGTGGATCAAGAACGAGCCCGTCGACCTGCTGATCTCCAACACCTATGGCAAGTATATCGCCCGGGACGAGGACATTCCCCTGGTCCGCTGGGGATTCCCGATTCTCGACCGCCAGGGCCACCAATATTTCCCGACCGTGGGCTACAAGGGCGGCATCAGGCTGCTGGAGAAGATCCTGACCGCGCTGCTCGACCGCAAGGACCGGGATGACGAAGAAAAGACATTTGAACTGGTACTCTGACCCGGACCGCCCTGTGACGGGGCCCCGGAGCCCCGTCCGTCACCAGCACCGGCAGCAGACAGTGCAAGATCTTCCATAACATGTAACGGGTGTCCATCATGCCTCTTGTCCCCTTCCCCGACCGCCGATGCCGACAACCCCGGCCAAGGGCCTGGCAGTCCCTGCCCCTGGCCCCGCGGGCCAACAGCCGGATCCGTTGCGAGGCATCGCCCGGCCACCCCATGGATCCTGCGCAGGCCATGCAGTGGATAACCGGGCTTCTCGACCAGGGGAGGATCCGTGGCATCGATATCCGCGGGCCGGGCGATGCCCTGGCCGATCCGGAGCACCTGCTCCGGACCGTGGAATTGATCCGCGAAAAATGGCCCGGCCTGGCCATACGCATTACCACCATCGGCCTGGGAGCAGCGCAGATGGCGGTGCGTCTTGCCGGGGCCGGCATCAGGGAGGTGGTCATGGAGGTGAATGCGGTGGACAGCGGGATCGTGCAGAGGCTCTATGCCTGGATCAGGCCGGGCCGCAGGACGATCCCCCTGGCCGAGGCGGCCAGTCAACTGGTGCGGGAACAGGACAGGGGAACAGAAGAGCTGGTCAGGGCCGGGATCAGGGTCCGGGTGATGAGCACGGTCTACCCGGGAATAAACGACCATCACCTGGGCGAGGTGGCAGCCAGGATGGCCCTGTCCGGTGCCGCGTCCATCGCGGTGTTCCCCTTTGCCGACGCGCCGCCTGCACCGGCCGGCCACGACCGGCTCCCGCCCTGCGACAGCACCACCCTTGCCCGGGCCCGTGGCCAGGCGGCCGCCCACCTGCCGCTGGCCGGGGAAGAACCGGAGAAAACGGAATCCCGGGCCAGCCTGGTGCCGCTGCGGGACCAGGGGCTGCCCGGGCCAACCCCGGAACGGCCGCATGTGGCCGTGGCGAGCTCCAACGGCATGGACATCGACCTCCACCTGGGCCAGGCAGACAGGCTGCTGATCTACGGCCCCAGGGAGGACGGCCTCGCCTGCCTGCTCGAACCGCGACAGGTCACCCCGGCGCCGGCCGGCGTACCTCGCTGGCAGAACCTGGCCAGGGAATGCCTGCACGACTGTTTCGCCGTTCTGGCAGCCGATGCCGGCGAGGCGCCGAAAAAGGCCCTGCGCCGGTTCGGGGTCCGGGTCATTGCCTGCAGTGACAATATCGAGGGCGCGGTGGACGTGCTCTTTGGCGGCGGCAGAAAACATCACAGGTAATCTCAAAGGATATTCATACCGACAAGGAGAGAACAATGGCCATACCAGAGCGGCAGATCATTCTCTGCCAGAGTTTCCGGGTTGCCGGAGACAAGAAGGGGCTCTGCCACAGGCAGACCGACGGTTTTCTGCAGTACATCGAGGAAGAGGTGCTCGACCGCGGACTCGACTGCCTGGTCAGCGCCACCACCTGCCTCAAGCAGTGTGAAAAGGGACCGGTGATGGTCATCCAGCCGGAGAACTGGTGGTTTGGCGGCGTGGACTCCGAAGATGCCATCGACGCCATCCTCGACGGCCTGGAAGATGGCGCCCCGGCCGAAGACTACCTGCTGCCGGGCTGATACGGGTGGTGGAATGATGGAGACGATCCAACCGGGAGATATCCGGGTCCGCCATGCCGAACCCGCCGACCTGGGCGCCATGGTCGGCCTGCTGCAGATCCTGTTTACGATCGAGGAGGATTTTGTCTTTGACGCGGCAAAGGCCCGGCAGGGATTGCTCCTGCTGCTGGAAGCGGACCGGGCCGCGGTGCTCGTTGCAGAACAGGACGGCCTGGTCATCGGTATGTGCACGGGCCAGGTGGTCATCTCCACGGCCGAGGGAGGGCCGGCGGTCCTGGTCGAGGACGTAGTCGTGCTTCCCGGAATGCGCGGCCGCGGAGCCGGCAGGATGCTTCTCGACGCCCTTGCCGCCTGGAGCGCCGGCCAGGGTGCGGCCAGGATGCAGATCCTGGCCGACCGCAACAATGACGGCGGCATTGCATTCTACCTGCGGACCGGCTGGCGGTCCACCAGGCTCATCTGCCTGCGCAGGAGAGAAACCGGATCCTGAACGACCCGCTTACCGGGCGCGCAGGACGTGAACCCTCAAGGAGAAATCTTGAACATGATACAGACAGATATCAGGCCCATGCCGGAGATTTCCGGCTGGGAGGAATTCCTCGAACAGGGCGAGGGATATTTGAAAACGGCAACCAGGGGCTATGCCGGGCGGAGGAAGATCTTCACGCCGGAGATCCTCTACAACCTGATCGCCATGGCCATCGAGAAATTTGTCATGGCTGCCCTGATGCGGCAGGGTTCCCTGCCCTGCAACCACACCATGGCCGATCTCGTCGAGGCGATGGAGGCCCTGTTTCCCGACCTCATCGCGGAATTCCGGGAAGATCTGCTGGCCCTGGACCGGTACCAGGAGATCTGCGCCCTGGATACCTTTCATATCCGGCCGCCATCCATGGACGAGATCCCGGCCATGCTGGACCTGGCCAGGCACTTGCGGAACATACTGGAAAACGCGGAGGCGCAGGGTGCGCCACCGGGCGGAACCGCCACCGTATGAGGCGCGGGGAGGAGCATCATGGCATTGAGAAAACTGGGCGTGGTGAAGACCATCGTCGAAGCGGTGGGCATGGACATCGGCCATGTCTGGGACGACCTGGTCTTTCTCAACCACACCGGGCTTATCCTGCAGTTTACAGACAGGGAGGACACGATGCGGATCCACAGGAACCATGAAGGCGAACAGTCCGTCCTGGAACGGGCGATCAACCTGCTCAAGGAGACAGCACGGCTGTACGCCATGACCTTTGCCGACGGCGAGGACTTCCTGCTCTCCCAGGCTGATGACGAAACCCTGCACCTGGAGTTTCTCGGCGATCGCGGCTGACCGGCAGGGCCGGACCGGGGCAACGTAAGCACAACAGGAAAAACAAGAAGGCAGGATGCCGCGGCAGCGCCGCAGCGCGGACAGCGGCCCGGATTCCCGCCAGCGGAGAAGGAGTGAATATGGCCAAGAAAGATGTTGAGAGCCTGCTCGTCGCAGGAGGAGAAGACAAGCACGTACGGGCAAAATATGACGCGCCTGCCACCATGGAGGAGTTTGTCGCCCTGGCCGCCACGGACGGCTATCACTTTACGGTGGAGGAGCTGGCAGAGGTACTGCGGGAATCAGGTGATGTCTTTGACAGGCACGGCAACCCGCCCAAACGCTCCATCTGGTGGACATGAACCACCTGCCTGCCTCCCCTTCCCGGGAGGCAGGCAGGGAAAAAGGCTCAACAGGCCCTGAAACCATTCCCGGGGCGGACCGGCGGCAAACCACCGGCCGGGACCGGATCTCCTGTCAGGGCCATACCAGGGACTTATGGATCCAGCCACTGATCCGGGGATGGGAGATCTTGATCCAGTCCCCCTTGGTGGCGACTTTCTTCAGGATAACCTCACGGGCCACACTGCCGACCTTGCTGTAGTTCCTGCCCGGGCCACTGCGCACGTTTCCCTCCCTGACCTTGACGATCACGTAGGGCGTCTTGCTGACCAGCGAGCCATAGATCCAGCCCCTGTCGTTCTCAAAATCAGCAACCTTGATCCACTTGCCCTGCCGGGACAGGACCTTGAGCGGATAACCGGAAGGCAACTGGTAGAGGACTTCATACTTGGTGTCCGGTCCCGAGCGGAGGTTGACATCATCCTTGATCACGCTGACATACTCGGCGGCCAGGCCAAGGCCCGCGGTCGCGCAGAGCATGGCCATGGCAACAGCGCCGATTCTCACACTATTCATGAGTCTGTCTTTTCCCATCTCGATCTCCTTCTTGCATCAGATAGCTTCTTCAGACAGGAATGCATCCTGTTCTGATGTCATTAAATCGCGGAGCAGCCGCAGGCGCGGTCGCCCCCATCCGGCTCCATCCTCAACTGGTGATGTACATCAGGAACTCCAGGTTTCCCTTGGCCCCCCTGACCGGAGATTCCACCACGCCCCGGCACCGCAGTCCTGCACCGCGGACATACTCCTCCACCATGGCAACCGCCCGGGCGTGCAGTTCCCGCCGCCGAACCACGCCCCCCCGGGCCACCTGTTCCCGGGGCAGCTCGAACTGCGGTTTGACCAGGGAGATGATCCGCACCTCCTGCCCGAACAATGCGGCCAGGGGTTCCAGCAGCAGGTGCAGGGAGATGAACGACGCGTCGATGACGCCTAGATCCAGGGGCTCGGGGATCTCCTGTTCCGTCAGGTAGCGGGCATTGGTCCGTTCGCGCACCACCACCCGCTCGTCGCTGCGCAGTGTCCAGTCCAGGACCCCGTACCCCACGTCCACGCTGTAGACCCTGGCTGCGCCATGCTGGAGCAGGCAATCGGTGAACCCGCCGGTGGAGCAGCCGACATCGGCGCAGATCCAGCCGGCAGGGTCGAC